>JANXZS010000015.1 GCA_025355385.1 Acidobacteriaceae bacterium
GGACAACGACTGAGTTGACTGTCGGTGTCTGCGCGGAGCCGCATAGGCCCGCCGCCATTGGCGTTAGCAGAAAAAGTTGGGCGATACTTGATTTCAACACCATGACTCCTGTCGATTTATTCGCCTGACCCGTTAAAGCCAGCCGCGTGTCCGCGCGATTCGAGCGGCATCGACGCGATTCGCGGCACCCAGTTTCGCAATGGCTTCAGAGAGATAATTGCGAACGGTGCCCTCTGAAAGGCGGAGTTCCGCGGCAATGTCTGCCGAGGAGCGTCCGTTGCTAGCGCGTTGAAGGATTTGCCGCTCTCGGTCGGAGAGGGGATCCTCATCCGCGCTCCAGGCTTCCGCGGCCAGGGCAGGGTCGACGGCGCGGAGGCCGGAGTGAACTCGCCGGATGGCCTCGGCAAGTTCAGAGGCGGGACGCTCCTTGAGCAGATAGCCGCGAGCCCCGGCGTCGAGTGCGCGGCGCAGGTAGCCAGGACGCGCGAACGTAGTGAGGATGATGACTCGGGCTTTCGAACCAGACTGCTTGAGATCGGCAGCGAGTTCGAGGCCAGTCTTCTCGGGCATCTCTATGTCAGTGACGATTACATCCGGAGTATGAAGGCGGATAAGTTTGAGAGCCTCAAGCCCATTGCTTGCCTGGGCGACCACCGTGATATCGGGCTCGAGGTCGAGAAGTCCGGCGAGCGCCTCGCGGAGCATGGTTTGGTCTTCCGCCAGCAATACGCGGATTTGCGTTGCCGGTTTGCTCGAAGACGTCATGAGGCCGAGGTCCTTGCATCGCCTTGAGAACGTAGCGGCAACTCAATCAGCAGCCTGGTGCCGTGATCTCGTTCAAGAGAAAGCTGGCCGCCGAGCGACTCGATGCGCTCGCGCATTCCCCGCAGTCCATTGCCTTCGCGGGTGATGCTGTGCTCTCCATCATCCTCGACGACAAGCTGATGGCGACCATCTTCAGTGAAGAAACGGAGACGGCAGGTGGTCGCGCGGGCGTGACGAACAATGTTGGTGACAGCTTCGCGCAGGGCGAGGGAGAGTGCAGTCTCATCGGCGGCGTAAAGATCAGCGGCAAACGAGGGTGAGTTGTCGGCACCTGTAGCATTCGATTCCAGGACAAGAGTCACGCCAGCGGCATCGAGAGTGTGGCGGGCAGATTCGATCTCGGCGGCAAGACCGCGCGACCGATAGCCACGGATGGCCTCCCGGACTTCGGCGAGGGCCGTGCGGGCAATCCGCTCGACGTCCGCAATTTCACTGGCCACGCGTTGACGATCGCTGGTTTGATCACGTTGGATGAGGCGCCCAGCGAGTTCGGCCTTGAGTACAACGACCGAGAGGGTGTGGCCGAGCACATCGTGCAGGTCTCGGGCGATTCGTTCCCTCTCGGCGACGGCAGCGAGTGCGATGTTCTCTTCCTGTGCATCGTGGAGCAGGCAGTCGGCCCGCTTCTGTTGCGCGAAGAAGATGTTCCCTCCTCCTATGATGAACATCAAAAATATGGCTACGAACGTGTTGGGCCAGCTGACGTGGAAGAAACCCCGATGGGCGTGGAAGACGTAGCCCTCGGCAAGAATGAGAAGAGCCTCGAGAAAGAACAATGCCAGGACACGGCGAACGGATACGATGCTGAAGGGCAGGAAGGCAGCCGTATAGATAAAGAAGGTCGTTCCGCCCTGATTCCAGGGAAACGTAACGAGGCCGAGGGCGAAGGTCGCGGCGATGATCCACAAGCGAGTAGGGCGGCCTTGGGCGGTTGAGCGGACGTAGCGAAAGAAAACGCCGAGGAAGATAGCGAATACGGCGAGAGTACCCAGCCACAAATTACGGCTCGGCCCCAGGATGGGACCGATGAAGAGGAAGCCGGTGTAAGCCAGCCAGAGCCAGGCCCACCTATTCCGGTCTTGAATCGAATTGGCGCTGGCGGCTTTCATGCTTGCTCCAATGCAGTGTACGCCGTACGGTCAGGAGTTTTGCTCCAGCTTGCGGAACGCGATCGAAGCGATACCAAGCATCACGAGCGAGAACCCGAGTAGACCGAACCAGTGACTGGCGGAGCTGCCGGAGCTAGCATAGCCGAAGGTTCCCAGCGCCAGTTGCGCAAGATGGTAGGTAGGCAGAACGAGCGCGAACTTCTGCATGATGTGAGGCAGCATCATGATGGGAATCCACAGGCCACCGCAAAAGCTCATTGGCAGATAGATCATGTTGGCAAAGCCGGGCGCGGAATTGAATGGCACGATCAGCGCAAGCGCCATGCCCAGGCACGCGAATGGGATGACGCCGACCATAGTCAAGCCGATGAGACGCGCAAACTCATATGCCGTAATGGAGACGTGGCCAACCGTGATACCGAGCAGCGACAGAATGCACACAATAATGACGCCGAAGCCAATCGCCCCGCAGCACTTTGCCAGCAGATACGCCAGTGGCGGCATGGGGCTGGCACGTTTTAGCTCAAGCCAGCCGGCGCTGAGTTCGCCGGAGAGGCCGACGCCGATGCCGAAGAGGGCCGCGCCCACCATGCCAAATATTGCGTAGGTAGCCAGCATGTATTTCGCCACCGCTACCCCGTGGATCATCTGGTCGCGGTTCATGATCAAGCCAAAGAAGATGTAGAAGACCACCGGAAAGCCGACGACTGACATAGAAAACGCGCGCGTGCGCAGCAGGCGGACGAATTCGTAACGCGCTTCGACGAGAAAAATGCGGGCGTTGCGAATGATTCCCATCGAGGGAGCGCCAGAAGCAGAGATGGATGCGATCGACATCGTTAGACTCCTTTGGATTTTCTTCCTGTGCTGATCTTGATCGTCGATAAAATGCTGCGTGAGAGCTTGCGCTACTCCGCAGTGAGGGCGAGAAAAGCGTCCTCTAGTGCTGGGCTCTTTATCTCGAGCGAGTGCAACGTTTCGTCGAGCGCGAGCAGTTCCCGCAAGGTCATCTCCGGCTGTGTGCTTGTGATCGCGGTCAGGTCACCCGTGGTCTCCACGCTGGTAACGCCGCAAAGCTGCAGCAGGGTCGGTCTCGAAAGAGATGTGGAGCAGCGGATGATCTTGAGGTTGCGGCTTGCCAAACCGCCTGCGCTTGCGGATCCGAGCGACTTCACCTCGGCAGGTGTGCCCTCGCAAACTACCCGGCCCTTGTTGATCACAACAATGCGATGAGCGAGCGCGTCAGCCTCTTCGAGATAGTGTGTGGTCAGAAGGATAGTCTTTCCGCGTGCGGCCAGTGATCGAATCTGCGTCCACATTCCGCGCCGAGCTTCAATGTCAAGGCCGACGGTCGGCTCATCTAGAAAGATTAGGTCGGGATCGCCGGCAAGTGCAATCGCGAACAGCACCCGCTGTCGCTGGCCGCCGGAGAGCTGCCCGAACATGCGCTCCTCGAGGCCCTCAAGACTGGCAGCGCGAACAATCTCGTCATAAGGCATGGGGATTGGATAGTAGCGCCGGAAGATGTTGATGTGCTCGCGGACGCGAAGCATCTCGGGAGCGCGGACAATCTGCAGCATTACGCCGGTGCGCAGGCGTGTGGCCGTTTGCCGCGGGTCGGCGCCAAAGATACGAACGCTTCCGCGCGAAGGCATGCTGAGACCCATCATCAACTTGACAGCGGTGGATTTGCCAGCGCCATTCGGTCCCAGCAAGGCGACAATCTCGCCCTTGCACAGCGAGAGTGAAAGATCGTCCAATGCAAGTACCCCATTGGCGTAACGCTTGGTGATGCCGCTGAGGGATGCGACGTTTTCACGCGATGGCGAGGTCGTCGCGGCGTAGTCGGTAGCAGCAGCTGGGGTTAAAGCGAGAACGGCATTCATAGGTCGCTCCAGGTAAATCGTTGTGACGCGTGACTTCAATGGCTCATCACAACAACGAGTATGCAGGCCGGGCCCAGTTCCTTACAGTGAAATGCGTCAGGAAAACGCTGTGACGTTTGTCATGCCGGAGGAATATGGCAACACCACCAGAGGAACGACGACTCCAGCGTGTAATTCTATTTGTAG
>JANXZS010000032.1 GCA_025355385.1 Acidobacteriaceae bacterium
TTACCGCGAGTATGCATACGCCGGTGGCCGCATCCCTGGCGGCTTCATTAAGCGCGAAGGACGGCCCAGCGAACGGGAAGTGCTTACCTGCCGCCAGATCGATCGTCCTATCCGCCCATTGTTCCCTGAAGGCTTTCGCAATGAAACCCAGGTAATCGCCCTGGTCTTCTCCGCGGACAAGGAGAACGATCCGGACATCGTCGGCATTAACGCGGCGAGTTGCGCTTTGGCGCTCTCGGATATTCCGTTCAACGGACCAGTGGGTGCGGTTCGCATTGGCCAGGTCAATGGTGAGTTTGTGGTTAACCCCACCTATACCGAGCGTCTTGCGAGCCCGCTGAACATTACGATTGTCGGCACCAAAGACGGCATTGTGATGGTGGAGAGCGGCTCCCACGAAGTAAGTGAAGAGACAGTGGCGGATGCCATCGAATTCGCCCATGTGGAAATCAAGAAAATTGTCGCCGCGATCGATGAACTGGTGGGCAAGGCCGGCAAGACGAAGCGTGTGGTGACTCCGCCCGCGTTCGACCAGCAATACTATGACGCGCTGTCCTCGAAAATCAGTGACCGGCTCAAGGACGCACTCGACACCAAGACACATCCGAAGGCGGATAGCGCTGCTCTCATCAAGTCCATCAAGGATGAACTGGCGAAGGAACTACCCGAGGGCGATGCGGACGCCAAGAAGAAGCTCGCCAAGTACTACGAGCATCTGCGTGAGACAACCTTCCGCCAGCAGGTCACAAAGGATCGCATTCGTCCCGATCGCAGGGCATTCGACGAGATTCGCCCGATCACGATTGAGGTGGGAGTGCTACCCCGCACCCATGGGTCGGCGCTGTTTACCCGTGGAGAAACGCAGGCGCTGGTCACCGTGACACTCGGCACCACCGACGACTCACAACGGCTTGAGAGTTTCGAGGGCGAGAAGAAGAAGCGCTTCATGCTCCACTACAACTTCCCACCGTTCTGCGTGGGCGAAGTGGGTCGCATGACTGGCGTGGGCCGCCGCGAAATTGGCCACGGAGCCTTGGCTGAGCGCGCGATCGCCGCGGTTTTGCCGACGGAAGATGAATCGCCCTATACCGTCCGCATCGTCTCCGACATTCTGGAGTCGAACGGATCTTCTTCGATGGCTTCTGTCTGCGGCGGGAGTCTTGCGCTGATGGATGCCGGCCTGCCGTTGAAGGGCTCTGTGGCAGGTGTTGCCATGGGCCTGGTGAAGGAAGATGAGAGCTACGCTATTCTGACGGACATTGCCGGCGCTGAAGACCACTACGGCGACATGGACTTCAAGGTGGCTGGGACGCGCAAGGGTATCACTGCTCTGCAGATGGATATCAAGATCAGCGGAATCACCGGCAAGATCATGCGCGAGGCGCTTGAACAGGCTCGCCATGGACGGCTCTTCCTGCTGGACAAGATGGACGCAGTGCTGACCGGTGCCCGCGAGGAGCGTTCGAAATTTGCGCCACAGATCCGCACGCTCATGATTCCGACCGACAAGATTCGTGACCTTATCGGACCGGGCGGCAAGACGATTCGCGGCATCATCGAGCAGACTGGCGTAAAGATCGATGTCGACGACACCGGCCGCGTCAACGTTGCATCGAGCGATGAGGCAGGTTTGGCCAAGGCACTCGAGATGATCGGCAACATCACCGCTGTTCCTGAGATAGGTAAAACTTATCTGGGCAAAGTAGTTCGCCTGGCCGAGTTCGGCGCATTCATCGAACTCTTCCCGGGTACCGATGGACTGCTCCACATCAGCGAAATTGCCGAGCATCGCGTCAAGGAAGTTAAGGACGAGCTACGCGAAGGCGATCAGGTGCTGGTGAAGGTGCTGGGCATCGAAGGCAATCGCATCAAGCTGTCACGCAAGGCTCTGTTGAAAGAGCAACGCGTAAAGCTTGGTTTGCCCGAACCATCGGCTTCGGCGGGTGCCGAAGAAGATGCAGGCGAAGCACCGGCTCCCCGCCGTCGCGAGCCAGTGGAACGTCAGCCAGCGGAACGCCAGC
>JANXZS010000059.1 GCA_025355385.1 Acidobacteriaceae bacterium
CAGCAGGAGCCTACTCTGCCTACCGACTTGTGAAGTCGATAATGCGTGCCCGGAGTCTAAAGGATTCTGCATTTGTGATTTCATCTTTGTATCTAGCCATCGAAGATACAGAAAGGTGTGCTCTCAAAAACCAACCGGTGAATAGCGCAACATGCAATTCAAGTAAGAAGCTAGGCCGTTTGAGCGTGCCTAGATTTGTGATGAATAGTCATTCGCCGTTAGAGCAATAAGTCTTTTGCCATTCCCCTCAGTCCTTGCGCATACTTTTGGTAAGCCCACGCATTGCGTGCTATACAACACGCGCGCAGTAACCGATTATTGGGCAGGCCTGCGCTCAAATAGGAGTGGTTCACTTTGCCATTGATGTCCCTCAAGCGAGCTTGTCGATTTTCGCCGGGGTAGCTTATCCAACGCTCCCGCACGGCTTCAAATCGTCTGGCTGAATGCAGGTATTGTCCGAGACCTGTTTGCCTTGCGCGGGCCAACCTGCCCGAGAGTGTTGTCGGTCCCACTCCTATCTGCTGAGAACCGTGAACGCGATACTTTACTAGCACCTCAAAGACGGGGACGAGTCGCGACTGCAGCGCGATCATCCATGCAATCCAGCCGTCGTGGACCCATGATGACTCGATAGGCATCATAATGCTGCGCAGGTTAGCTCGAAACATCAATGTCGCGCCCGTCACCAAATCTTGCTTGAGAAGTAACTTGCACAAATCGCCTTGAATACGTCGATGGGTTTTTAGCGAAAAGTGCAGGGTATCCCATAGCTTTCCACCCGTCGGGCGCGTATTGTCATCGACCAATTCCGCATCGGAAAACACCCCACCTATTGTCGGATCGGCGATGAGAACTGCCGATAGACGAGCAAGCTTTTGGGGAAGCCACACATCATCCTGATCACAAAGCGCTATCAATTCCCCTTGGCAGAGTCCGATGGCCTTTTCAAAATTCTTGGTCGATCCAAGATTCCGGTCATTTTGAATGAATCGCACGGGAAATTCTGCTGTCGCGGCGAAGGCGTTGACAATCTCCGCAGTAGAATCGGTAGAGGCATCATCGCAAATGACCAGTTCATGCGGCGGGAGGCCCTGCGAAGCGATGCTATCCAATTGCTCCTGGAGGTACTTCTCTCCGTTATAGGTACACATAGCAACTGAAACTAATGTCATCTCGTGCGTCGCCCTCTTTGAATGACTGCCGTCTTGCGGGACTCGAACGCGTTCTTCAGACTATTGCTCACTATTTGACATCCGCCAAACTTTGCGTGTAAGGCGCTTCGCAAAGTATAGAGAGGTAGAAGACACTTGAGAGAAATCCAGCGCTGAAAGTTTCTCGCTCAGCGATATCCTCTTTTCTAGGAAGACAGATGAAAGCAGGGAGTAATAGGTGTTTTTCCAAGAAGAAGACAAGTTGTTATCAGCGCAAAATTGCTTTTCTTTCGCCATGAGTAGAAGAGCACATAGCTTATGTCTATCGCCCATCAGCATCACAGAACTGTTGTCATGCAATCGGTAAAAAGCTAATGGCTTGTTGGTATAGATGAATCTGTATTTCTTTGAAAGTTTCAGCCACATTTCCCAATCTTCGATGACATTGCCTACGGTCCATCCTCCAGCCTCGGAAATTGCGGCTGTTCTAACTAGATTAGACATTGCAGGTAAATAATTGGCAACGATCAGCGTCTTGTAGTTTCCGAACTCATCTCCCCTGTAATCGAAATGCCGGTCTCTCGTGTAGAAATCTATAAAGTTATCGTAGGAAATACTGCCTGCGTTTCCAGCTATGCACCCCTTGCTGTCCAGCCGTATTTCTTCACCTTCACTATCTATGAATAAAGCATTTCCAAAGGCTGCTGCACAAGTGTCGTTCGCTGACTCCAGCGCATCGACCAACAGGCTGACTTTATTAGGAAGCGCAATGTCGTCCGAAGCCAGCACACTGAAATATTTTCCCCTGGCTATACTGAGAGCTTGATTCAGCGTAGCGGCCAAACCCCTATTTTCTCTATTGAGATATTCAAAATGGATAAACCTCTTTTTGCATTCCTCGACGAGGGTCAAAACCATCTCGTGAGAGCGGTCTCCTGAACCATCATTGATAATGATCAACTCAATGTTGCGATACGTCTGGCCTAGGATGCTTCGGACGCTTTCGATCACGTACTTTTCGTGGTTGTAGACCGGAACTACTGCTGTGACCAGAGGCATGTTTTCTTGACTCATGGAAGAAGTGCCCCCTGGCAAAAATGCTTCTCGCGATTGCATAGAATGTGCCAGGCATGCTTATTCCGCACTGCAGCACTTTGTCTATCACGGGTATTAGCGACTGACTGGCGATTTTGTAAACAGGCCTGATTTCAATTCTGCAAGCCGTGCTTTGTTTTCCGGATTCTTCTCAGCATTCGCCAGGGCTGATGTCACTAGAACCCAGAAAATTCCCACTAACAACCCAACTAGGGTGGCCACCAATACGATGGGAGTACGCTTGGGAAAGGATCTGCGATCCGCGGGGATCGCCAGATCGACCACCTGGACCAGTGAACCCTGTTTTGCCTCGTCAAGTTTCGCCATCTCGAATTGTTTGGCGAGAAGCTCGAAGATCGTCTCGTAATACTTCACGTCGCGCAATTTTCGGATATACTCCAGCCCGGCTCCGGGAAGCTTCCCCTTGGAGATCAACATATCATCGTTACCACTCTGGTTTCCCGTCAAGCGGCTTAGTTGTACTCGCCAACCAGCAAGTTGCTGCTCGGCCAACATCAGGTCTGGATTGCCGTCTGAAGCGAAGGAACGCATAGCGTGGATTTCTACTTCTTTGGTTGCAATCTGAGCGCGTAATGAAGCCGCAGATTCTATAAGCGCGCGAGCCTGGCTATCCACTTGCAGCATGCCGGTATTTTGCTCGGTCTTCTTCAGCATTTCTTCCGCGCCTGCCAGGTTGTCCTTCGCCAGAGCCAGCTGCTGTTCGAAAAACAGCCGGCGTTGCGAAGCCTCCGTAATCGCAAGACCCCCTGAAAACTCGCGATAGACCTTAACGTAACTATTCGCCAGGTCGGCCGCGCGATTGGGATCCCTGTCCACGACGGAGATACGAATCAATCCATCCTTGGGATTAGTTTGAATTTCGCAGTGATCTTCGAAGGACAGACGTGCATCAGAGTCTTTCTTGGATCGATATTCTCGTTTCAAGTCGAACCGTTTGACCATCGCATCTTCAACAGTCCGGCTCTTGAGCATGGCAACGTACATGTCATTTGGGTTTTTGATTCCAAGACTTCCGCTGGCCAATGAAGCCATCGACCCCATGTTGTTTAGCTGCGATAACAATGCCGATCCTGCAGTCGAGCTTTGCGGCGGAAGGATGACGGTGGTTGAGGTAAAGCGACTTGGAAGAAGCAGCGAAATGATGGCTGCGATAACAGCGGCAACGAGTGCCGACGTCAAAATAAAGTTCTTGCGCCGGGCAAGAACGATCGCCAGATCGAGAAGCGAAATCTCTTCACGATCGGGCAGGCGGGGCGGCAACGCATTCCGCTCGGTCTCGACTTCGGTGTCAATTGTCTGCATTGTTGCTACTTCAATTCTGAAGCGCGGCAGCGTTAGGTTAACGGCGCTCGGCTCAAGTAGCCGCCTTTAATCCGCAGTCAGTTTCCCGCACAATACGAGCCTCTAGAGTTTACCTTAGGCGGCGGCGCTTGTCGCAGAATGCCCTATTGACCTCAACTGTCCTTTGCCCCACTCATAGCAAGGGGTGGGTTGGCAGCGCACCGTGCTTCCAGTTCCGAGGCACCTCCGGGAGCAGGAGCGACTGCAAAGCTGCTTCCTTACCTCTAGCGTCCAGATTCAGGTTGATGATGCCGGACGATCCACTCATAGGCATCGCGCTTTGTATCGCCACCTCTTGTACGCTAGGATCGATAGATGGAAATCGATTCGGCAGATCACTCGCCTGAAGAGTCGGAAGAGTATTCCAGATCATCTCCTGTTCCCACACCTTTTGTTTCAGAAGAGGCTGGCACATTAACCCTGCACTTCGAGGCAGGGGCCGTGCAAAGCAAGATGCACGTTGAATCACCCCACCATTTATTGCTGGGATATACCCGTGCAATGATGGCTTTCCTGCTGTTTAACGAGCGCCCCCAACACATAGGAATGATCGGGTTGGGGGGAGGGTCGATCCAGAAGTACTGCTATCGCTATCTGCCCCACACCAAGATCAGTGTTGCAGAGATCAGTCCTGAGGTAATCGCGCTGCGTGATCACTTTTACATTCCCGGTGATGACCACAGATTCAAGATATTCTGCGAGGACGGAGCGGGCTTTGTAGGACGGCAAAAAGGTCAATTCGACGTGCTGATTGTGGATGGCTTTGATATTGGGGGGCAGCCCGCACAGTTGTGCACCCAGCACTTCTACGACGATTGCTACAGCGCATTGGCTCCAGACGGCATCATGGTGGTCAACTTGTGCGACTGCCCATTCAAAACCCTGATCGCCCGCATGTCCCGCAGTTTCCATGAACAGGTACTCGTGGTCGATTC
>JANXZS010000085.1 GCA_025355385.1 Acidobacteriaceae bacterium
GTCCCATAATGAGGCCGCCAATAAGAGAGGCCCTGCGTGCTGACCTGGTTGCCAATGGGATCCGCATCCGGTGATACAGGGTAGTCTGCGCGGCTCAGGTCCACGGCTCGTGATATCGTTTCCAGGTCGCCGCGCTGAACAATGTCCAGAATGAGTTGCGGGTGTCGCCGCCTAAGCTCATCCCAGAACTCGAGAAGCCCCTCCACATAGCGAATTTCGGTGATTCCTTCACGGTCATGCGAATCATTCTGCGACCAGAAAGGGGCAAGCGCAAAATTGCAGTCCTGCCGATAGATATCGATGCCCTGGCTTGTAATGAGGTCGGACATCAGGTCGATCATGAAATGCCGAGCTGCGGGATTACCGAAATTGAAAAGGCGGAACTTAACGAATGGTCTGGCGTCATTACCTTCGAAGTTAGTTCCTTCTTCTCCGATGAACCATTCAGGATGTGAGATAGTGAGCGGCGTTCCAACTACAGCGCGCTCCGGTTCGAACCACAGAAGAAATTTCATGCCTTTTGCGTGGACGGCATCACTGATGGGTTTTAACCCGTCGGGATGCGCCACTGTGTTGACTCTCCAATTGCCCGCGTGGAGGAACCAGTCCTCTCTGCCAAAAACCTGGAACTCCTCAACCTCGCGATTCGTGCCATACCATCCGGCATCCATCCAAAAGGTTTCAAAGCCGATTCTCTCCTTCGTGATTTGATCGAGAAGATGAAGGCTTGTCGAAGTCTTCATACCGCCCCATCCCAGATGAGACACGGGCAAAACTACAGGCTTTCCGTCGTATTGTGGCGTGTGGTACTTGAGGACGTGTCTTCGCAGAACATTATGTGCATCGATGTCATCGCCGCTCCAAGGCAACAGCAAGACTTGCGGCGATCGGATCTCCTCGCCTGAGTGGAGAAAGAGATGTGTCTTTTGCATGCCGGCCGTGACTGAAATGGCCCCTTCGGTAGGATGAGAAAACGAGATAGCCCACGTCCCGGGCCATCCGACCGCGCCGATCATGCCGCGTCCGTCCATTTGAATATCGAAGAAGGGAATCGTCTCGCCGGTCTTGCCGCCACTCCGGTTCGAAAGCTGAAGCGACTCGAGTTGATTCAGTGGCTGTTTTCGCAACGCATAGGTATCCATGCCGCCGCTGCCCCGAGAATAAACGATCGTTGGAATCCTCTGGCCTGTCACGGGAACTGAAAGTTCTAGGGCTTGAATGTCCTCAAGAACGAGCGTGTTAACGTTGCCATCATTGGCAAAATCAATCTTCCATTCCACTACATGAGAGTCCGCATATGCCACAGCCGAAAAGCGAACACGTAGATGTGACTTCGGGTCAGTCCAGACAACGAGGTACTCTTTGCGGCCGCTGTCGAGTTGTTTAATTGCCGTCGTTCTCGGCCACTCTTTCAACAAGGTCTCGGAGGCACGCCGGCCATAGACGAACGAGAACGGCGGGCGAGATTCCTGATTCAGAAGATGTTCTTGTACCCACGAATTGATCTCTTGCGCGCTATCCGATGTGCGTCCATATGCTGGTTTCCCGGTGAGCATGAGAAGCGCAATTATACCTGCGAGCCAAAAGGTCGACTGCATGCAGCACAGCCGTCGAAGCATATGTCTGCTCAAACTCGAATGTTTTAAGTGAAGCCGGTGATCCACGCCGAAATGCGGAATCATTTTGAGTGCGCATCCTCAAAGTAAAGAAGGTCGCTGGTGTATCTGGCAGACAACTGTATGGTCAGGCCGGTGGTCATCAGATCCCTGCCAGAGTAAGTCGCGTCCGGAATTGAGTGATCTTCTGAGCGGACAGTGTACTTCGTATCTGCTTTGAGTCCCTTAAGAGCGATATGCTGACTACTCTCGGTGCTATTAGGGCGGAAGATGTATAGGGTGCCGCGCTCAAGGCTCGGGCTCCAATAGAACATTCCATCCCAGTGGTACCCATCTGGCCTGGGCAAAATGTGGTGTACCTGGACATCCTGCAGGATCGGTCGAACCCAGGATTTATAAATATCTGTCGCTCTTTTCACCTTTGCGCGTTGTTCCGGCGTCCACGACACACTGTGGGTGGGATCAATCTGCCACTGGTTCATCATGGAAGATCGCCAGAAGTACGGTTCCGGGGCATCGGAGACAGTGTCGTAAAAATTCTCATAGGTGTAGTCCATGAGGACTGCTGGAGGGAAGGCAAAGGTGGAGTCATAGATAGCCTGCCGATTCGGCAGGGACGACAGCGTATCGTTGATCGCTATCATGTGGACTCGCTGTATATCTCCGAAGTCCTTTATAAAACCCGAGCCGGAACATCCCTCATTGATTAGATTGGAGAAATGTTCAAGAAGACCTTCCTGGACAGCATAGTAACCGAGCGTAGACCAGTAGCTAACATCTACACCGTAATGATGGCGATGATTCGTTTGCACACATTTCGTGACGATAGGCGTGTAGTCGGTTTTGAAATAATCGACCTTATATTCCGACACTACCCGCTGTGAGGACCGTTCGGCCCAGTCTCGAGCCGGATCGTAGCCCAAGTCAATCTGCGCGCCCCAATTGATGTCACCCTCGGGATCCAGTTTGGGCGGGGCATTAAACCAATCGGGATGTTCTTTGATGTTCAGGGCTCTTGGATCTTCTAGACTTGAACCTTGTGTATATGCCATCCAGAGTCCAAACTTCATGCCCTGTGCGTGCACAAACTCCTCAATAGGCTTATGCCCATTGGGAAAGCGTTTCGGATCCCAATACCACGCGCCTGATTGTGGGAACCACATCGCATCTACGACGAATGTTTCAAAGCCCAATTCTTTTGCGAAAGCGGCACTCCGGAGCACGCCTTTCTCCTCAGCGTTCGGGCCGCCACTGTCCAAATAGAGGTTGTAAGCCAGAGTGGGATACTCATATCCCGGGGGGAAGCGAGGGACAAGTTTTTCAAGAATGAAGCGATGCAAACTGTAGCTGCCGTCGTCGATATCTCCTGAATAGCAACCAACGAACGCAGGCGGCACAAGGAACGTTTCTTCGGCAGCGACATCTGTCTTGAACTCCTTCAGGTTGCCGACTTCGATTCCTAACTCGCGAGCTGCCGTCGAAGGGCCTATCACCGGTTGACTCAGTGTGCCTGAGAGACTGTGAAAGCGGATCCGCCCAACGCCTGAAAACTCCCAGCCAACATATAATCCGCGCGAGACGCCAACCTGCAGCGCCAACCACGGTACCGGGCTCGCGCCATCGATAGGATCGCTGGTAAGCGTCTCGTCGGAATTTTGTCC
>JANXZS010000157.1 GCA_025355385.1 Acidobacteriaceae bacterium
GACGCCAGGTGAGTATCGCAAGTCGATCGAGAAAGATCGCTCGCTTGAGCGGCGGTTCCAGGCCGTCAAAGTTCCACCGCCCAATGAGGAAGATGCCATCAGCATCATCATGGGCATCAAGGACCGCTACGAGAAGTTTCATGCGGTCAGCTATACCGATGATTCCATTACCTTCGCAGTCTCGCACTCCAATCGCTATATTCCGGATCGCTTCCTTCCGGATAAGGCCATCGATTTGATCGACGAGGCGGGAGCCCGCGTGAAGTTGCGCCAGACTTCCCTGCCGGAGGAGATCACCGAAGTTCAGAAGCGCATCAAGTTCATCGTTCACCGCATGGAGAATGCCATCGCGAACCACGAATTTGAGAAAGCGCGCTTTTACTCCGACGAAGAGCGCAAGGAACGCGAGAACCTGCGTGCGCTGCGCGATAAGTATCACCTCGATGACTCCACAGCAGGCATTGTTGGCCGCGAAGATATTGAAGATGTTGTCAGCCGCTGGACCGGCGTGCCTATCACGTCCATCAAAGAGGAGGAGACGCAAAAGCTGCTGCGCGTCGAGGAAGAGCTGCACAAGCGCGTCATATCGCAGGACAAGGCAATTTCCGCGCTGGCCCGGGCTATCCGGCGTTCGCGTGCCGGCCTGAAGAACCCTGCACGCCCCATCGGCTCATTCCTGTTCCTGGGCCCAACCGGGGTAGGTAAGACGGAGATGGCCCGCACGCTGGCACAGTTCCTCTTCGGCAGCGAGAAAGCACTCATCCGTTTTGATATGTCGGAGTTCATGGAGAAACACTCCGTCTCAAAATTGATTGGTTCGCCTCCAGGCTACGTGGGCTACGAGGAGGGCGGTCAGTTAACAGAGCGCGTCAAACGGTCGCCGTACTCCGTTGTCTTACTCGACGAAATCGAGAAGGCGCACCCGGATGTGTTCAACATCCTGTTGCAGGTATTCGAAGATGGGCAGCTCACCGATGGGCTGGGGAACACGGTAGACTTCAAGAACACGATCATCATCATGACCTCGAATATCGGGGCGCGACACCTGCAGAAGAAGCAGGGGCTGGGCTTCCAATCCGACCGTGAAGACATGGTCATGGACAAGATCGAGGAGATGGTGAAGAGCGAGGTGAAGAGAACCTTCAACCCCGAGTTCCTCAACCGCCTCGACGAGGTCATCATCTTCCTGTCACTCTCGGATCCAGACCTGATCCAGATTCTTGATTTGCTGGTACAGCAGCTCAATACCAACCTTGCGCAGAAGGCCATCACCATTTCGGTGACGGAGGATGCCAAGAAGTGGATTCTGGAGAAAACGCTGGTAGATCGCACCTATGGAGCCCGTCCGCTGCGCCGCGCCTTACAGCGCTACGTGGAAGATCCCCTCTCGGAGGCTCTCATCGCGGGTGGCATTACGGAGCGCCCCGCCTTCCTCGAGGTTTATCTCGAAAATAACCAACTCTTCTACCGCTCTGTCACAAATGTCGGAGAGGATAAATCGACGGGCGTCCTGCTACATAGCAATTAAGATCGTTCGCGGGGACACATCAACGTTAAAGGCCCTGTCCGCGTGGACAGGGCCTTTGTTCGGTTCAATCGCAAAGTATAGTTCAAGAGGTAAATTTCACAATGCGCCGAGCTGCATCATGCGTTGCTTTTTGCGCGCTGTCTGCCATCTCGCCTACTGCTTCCCTGCCACGACTGACCGCCTCGCCAGCACGGTTGCCCAGTTCTCCACCAACGTCTTTCATATAGTCGGAGGCATCATCCAGCTTGCGCTTTAACTGTTCGCGGGTCTTCGCGCCAGTTTGAGGAGCGTAGATGAGCGCCACAGCAGCCCCTGCGGCAACACCAATTGCAAAAACTGCCCAAAACTTGATCGTATCCATCCATCCTCCTTAATCGCTATTTAATTCACATTTGATGATTCGTTGTTACTGTTGGGTTGCTAGTGAAACTCTTTCCGCACCGCGCGGAAAGGGGTCGTGCATTAAATGTTATTAGCTATAGATGTGTTGGTCGCAGAACAACAGGAGTGGATTTGCTCTAAACTAATCGTTCAAAGCTATTACCGTCGCGCTCAGACGCCAGGCGCCTTAGCCTGATTATCCTTGAACTGGAAGCGTAAATGAAACAAACTTCATTTTCGATTGATCGGAAGCATGGCTGTTCCGTGGCATCTGGGAGCAGGCGGTGCGCACGAAGGCTGCGCAGATGGAGCAAGTTTTTTTGAACAAGATTCGCTTGCTGGCTTTGGCTGCTCTACTCCTTATGCCGCTTTCGCGAGGCTTGGGACAACAGCCTGTGCCATCGCAGAGCCCTGTTGCGGCCCCTAGCACTCCGGTTGTGGTCACTCTCGAAGAAGCGATCCGCCGCGCCCAGAGCAACGATCCGGGATTCGCCACCTCGGTTGCCGATCGCGGCGTAGCGGCACTGGATCGCTCGATTGCAGGCTCAGCACTTCTCCCCGCTGTCGTGTACCACAATCAATACGTCTATACCGAGCCGTTCGCGCCGGCGGCGCGCCAAAGCAGTGCGCAGACTTCACCCAAATTCATTGCCAACAACGGCACCCGAGAGTACATGAGCCAGGGTCAGGTGAACGAGACTTTTGGCTTGCAGCAGATAGCAGGATATCGCAGGGCAAGCGCTTTTTCGTCGCAAGCCGCAGGGCAACTCGAGGTTGCACGGCGCGGGCTGATAGCGGCTGTTGTCAACGCTTACTACACACTGCTTGCGTCGGACCAGAAATTGAAGGTGGCTACTCTCTCGACAGCGGAGGCCCAACGCTTCCAGACTCTTTCGCAACAATTAGAAGCAGGTCGCGAGGTGGCGCACGCGGACGTCGTGAAGGCCACTCTGCAAACGCAGCAGCGCGAGCGGGACCTGGCGGATGCGACGCTCGCAGCGCAAAAGGCGCGCCTTGACCTGGGAGTGCTGCTCTTCCCTGACCCACGAACTTCCTACCAGCTGGCTGATGATACCGATCATCCTCCCGCTGCGCCTCTGCGTGAGGAAGTAGAAGCGGCGGCCGCGAAGAACAATCCTGAACTGAAAAGTGCGGTCGCAGCGATCCACGTAGCCGATCAAGACGTGAACCTGGCGCGAGCCGCATATTTTCCAGATTTGTCCCTGAACTACACGTATGGCATCGATGCACCACAATTTGCCGTCAAGAGCCCCGACGGCCTGCGCAACCTTGGCTACTCCGCCAGTGCGACCCTCGACATACCCATCTGGGATTGGCTGGCGACACATGACCGCGTCAAACAGAGTGAGCTCCGGCGCAATGCGGCAAGGATTGCCCTAAACTCTACCCAGCGTCGACTGCTGGCACAGTTCGAAGAGCTCTACGCCGAGACCAGAACCTCGGGTGACGCTCTCGTGTCCCTTGAGAAAAGCGTGAATACGGCGGACGAAAGCCTTCGTCTCACTAACCTCAAATACAGCGCAGGCGAGGCTACCGCCCTCGAGGTAGTGGATGCGCAGAACGCGGTGATAATCGCCGAGACAGCCCACGCGGATGGTATCGTCCGTTACCGCCTGGCCTTGGCAAATCTGCAGACACTGACGGGAAACATGCCGTGAGCAAGAACGAAAATAATCCATGAGACCCATGCTTCAGATTTTGATGATCAGCAACTCGATTCGCCGCTGCTCCATCCTCGCAACTGCGCTAGCAGCGGCGTGCCTGCTCAGTCTCGTCGAAGGCTGCAAGTCAGAGCCGGAAGCCCCCACCCCCATCGTCAGCGTAGAAGCGACTACCGCAAAGCAGCAGCCGATCTCCGAGCACATCACCGCCGATGCGGTCCTTTACCCACTCGCACAAGCGGCAATCGCTCCCAAGGTTACGGCGCCCGTGCGGAAATTTCTGGTGCAGAGGGGGGCGCATGTGAAGGCGGGTCAACTGCTGGCGGTGCTTGAGAACCGGGACCTTGCCGCAGCGACGATGGATAATCGCGGCGGCTATGACCAGGCATTGGCTGCATATCAGACCACCACCAAAGCACAGGTGCCGGAAGACTCTCAGAAAGCCCAGCTAGACGTAGACCAGGCGAAGGCGAATCTCGATGTGAGCCAGAAGATGTTCGATAACCGTCAGGCGCTCTTTACCCAGGGAGCTATTCCGGGGCGCGACCTCGACACGGCAAAGGCGAGCTTGGTGCAGGCAAAAGCAGCTTACGACATCGCCCAGCACCATCTGGAGTCTGTGAAGTCTGTCAGCCGCGCGGCTGCGTTACAATCCGCAAAAGGCCAGCTTGACTCTGCGAAGGCCAAATTCCTCGGAGCGGAAGCACAGCTAAGTTACTCTGAAATTCGTAGCCCCATCAAGGGCGTGGTCACGGATCGCCCTCTCTACCCCGGAGAGACTGCTGCAGCCGGCTCTCCCTTGCTTACTGTCATGGATGCATCGGCACTCCTCGCGAAGCTCCATCTGCCTCAGGTGCAGGCTCAGCGGCTCAAGGTTGGGGCAGCCGCGATGGTCAAGATCGCCGGGATTGACGACCCAATTGCCGGCAAAGTGAGTTTGATCAGTCCAGCGCTGGACCCAGGCAGCACCACTCTTGAAATTTGGGTGCGCGTTGAGAACCCCAAGGGCGTATTGAAGCCCGGCACCCCAGCTAACGTTTCGATCACTGGGAACACCCTCCTCGATGCGCTTGCTATTCCTTCTGCTTCCCTTACAACGGACGTGACCGGAAAAAAGATAGTGATGGTTATCGACGGCGGCGTAGCCCATCGGCAAACTGTCGAGACCGGCATAGAAGATAACGGCGTAGTGCAAATTCTAAGCGGCCTTAAGTCAGGCGAACAGGTTGTGACCACGGGGGCCTACGCCCTGGATGACGGCACGAAGGTGAAGATCGTCTCGGCGGCGGATATGGAAAAAGACTCCGGCGATAAGCCGAGTGCCGGAGGGAAAGACTAATGTCCGCGCCTCTTCCCGGTTCAGGTTCGGGCGTTCCAGCAAGCATCGAGCGACCCCCCGCACGTGTCTTCTGGATGGTGCGGCATAATCGCACGATCTTCTTTTTCACGATCGCGCTAGCCATCGCCGGAGTTTATCTAGCCTTTCAGGTACCCATCTCGGTCTTTCCAGAGACCAGTTTTCCGCGGGTGGTCATAGGAATCGACAACGGCGTAATGCCGGTGGAACAAATGCAGGTCACTGTCACTAAGCCCATCGAAGACGCTATCAACAGCGTTCCCGGACTAGAGACGGTGCGCTCCACCACCAGTCGGGGGACCGCTGAGGTAAGCCTGTTCTTCAACTGGCACGAAGACATGTTCAAGACGTTGCAGCTGGTGGATGCAGCCGTGTCAAAGGTGCAGCAGACGCTGCCCCCAACCGTGCGCATCACCACCAATCGGCTGACCTTCGCCACCTTCCCCATTCTCGGATATAGCCTTACCTCGGATACGGTATCGCAGACAAAACTCTGGGAGATCGCGACGTATGACTTACAGCCACCGCTCAATCGGCTGTCCGGCGTCAGCACGGTAGTAGTACAGGGCGGCAAAGTCCCAGAAGTTCACGTCATTCCCACCCCGGCCAAGTTATTAGCCAGTGGAGTGACCATCACGGATCTTTTGGATGCCATCCGCCGCACAAATCTAATTGACTCCCCCGGGCTGTATGAGGCGAATCATGAACTCATACTTGGTCTGGTTGGTGGGCAAGTACATAATGCGGCCGAATTAGCGGAGATCGTCGTCAAGACCACGGCAACAGGTGTGCCGGTCCGAATAGGCGATGTCGCTCATGTGATCCCTAATACAAAGCCTGTCTACACGCTAGTCTCCGCCGAGGGGAGGCCCGCGGTACTTCTGAATATTGCCCGACAGCCAATTAGCAATACCGTCGCCGTAGCAGATGAGGTAGCGCGCGAGGTCGAACAGCTCAAAAAGACTCTGCCCGCAGGCGTGGAATTCCGCCCCTACTACGACCAGTCACTCCTGGTCCGAGAGAGCATCGCCAGTGTCCGCGATGCGATCCTCATCGGTATCATTCTTGCCTCCATCATCATTGTTATCTTCTTGCGAAATTGGAGTTCTTCGCTAATCGCCGGCCTGGTTATTCCTGTAACAATCATGGTTACAGTTGTCTTCCTCAAGATCACTGGCCAGAGTTTTAACCTGATGACGCTCGGTGGGCTGGCGGCAGCAGTTGGTCTGGTGATCGATGACGCGATTGTGGTGGTAGAAAATATCGTATTGCACCGGGACGTCGGCGAGGGTCGTGTCGAGGCGGTGCGCAAGGCGCTCCATGAGATCACCGTCCCACTCATCGGATCGACCATCACGCCGATTGTCGTCTTCCTGCCGCTGGTCGCCGTCACCGGTGTCACCGGCAGCTTCTTCCGTGCGCTCGCCATCACGATGACCTTCGCACTGATGACTTCTCTGGTTCTAGCTTTGACCTGGACAC
>JANXZS010000168.1 GCA_025355385.1 Acidobacteriaceae bacterium
CAAAATTCTTGCGACGGCCAAGAGGCCGATTGACGAAGAAGATGATTAACGTTTTTTCGGCAGTGTCCGAGAGAGAGTAGCTCAGCGCGAATTTCTAACACAAAAACGACCGCGCCGGGCTGGCTGCGTCAGAAGTGCTGCGGCTGCAAATGCCAAGTCAGGCGGCGCCGGAGTCAAGACCATTAAGCTGATCCTCTGGACCCTCTAAATCGGCTTTCGTCACGTTGCCATCGCAATCGTCCGGCACACCCCGAGGCCGAGCGCAGGGCATGACCGTTGGCCGCAGATTTGTAGCCAGAAAGACGCTGAAGACAGTGCCGTGCTGCTTTCCCGCACTGGAGTGAAGTTGAAGATTGCCGCCGTAGCGCGCAAGAATGGACTGCGTCACCCACAATCCCAACCCGGTGCCATGTTGTCCTTTGGTGGTGAAGAAGGGTTCTCCAATGCGCTTGCGAATGTGGGCAGGGATGCCGCTGCCATTGTCGGCGATGGAGATGCGAAGGCCGCGCACTCCTCCATCAGTCCAATGGCGGGCGGCGCGAATACGAAGACGGAGTTTACCGCCCTCGTGGCTGGCTTGAATTGCATTCGATATCAAGTTCGAGAACACTTGCCGCATTTCACCGGGAAAGACGTGAATGGGGGCGGTGGCGTCGTACTCCTTGATCACGGTCAGCCGCTTCTCGCCGATGCGCCGCGCGTAGAGTACGAGTACCTCCTCAAGCAGATCGGAGAGATCTGTCCGAACCGGGGCTGGCGACTCGCGATAAAAATTTAGCGTCTGGCTACTGATCTGGGAGACCCGGGCCAGCTCGTGCTGAGCCATCTGCAAATAGTTCCGCGCATCGGTCGAGAGCGTCGGATCGCTACCGATCAGAAATAGCAAGTTTGTAATGGATTCCAGCGGATTATTGATCTCGTGTGCGATCGACGCGGCCAATCTTCCGATGGTCGCCAACTTCTGATTATCGCGAATCGCGTCCGCAGGTCGGGGAAAACCTCGGGATGTCATGGTCTTTATCATCATCACTCTTGGTGGTTGCACTCAGACTCACCGTAAGTCCACCTATCGAGCGCGTCTAGTTGCGCAACCGTTCACATAACTGGGATGTGGCCCCTACCTCCTTCCGCTGCTCACCCTCAATAGGTACTTGTGGCGACATCAACTCGGCAGTGACGGATGGTGAGGTAAGCTCGTGGGATCAGGTCTTCTGCGAAGTCGGCCACTTGCAGCTTTTTTGGAACCCTTAAGGCCAAATTGAGATCCAAGTGATTGAGACAATGGGGATGGGTGAAGGATTGGACGTGTGCCGCTTCGAGGGTTCGGCAGTCACCGCACCAAGCCGTCTGGTTGCTCAGGGGCGAGGCACAGGAGTGGCATTGCTGGCGCTAAGTATCCTGTTTGCATCTGCTTCGGCGCTTTCGCAAAACCAATCCTCGGCTGACAGTCCTTATTATGGCAGCGTAACCAACGCGGCTGCCACGGCAGGCGTTATGCGGCTCTCGCTTGACGACGCCATTCGCATGGGGCTCGAAAAGAATCTGGCGCTGATCCTGTCGCGGCAGAACCAGGGCATTGCCCACGCCCAAACTATCCAGACGCTGTCCCCGCTGCTACCAACGATCACGGGCACGGCCAGCAAGGCCCTTCATCAGTACAACCTGGCGGCGCAGGGGTTCAAACCCGGCTTTATCCCCGGCCTTCCCGCCGGGGCCTTCCCGCTGGTGGTTGATGTCAATGTGACCAACGCCCAGGCCAACTACTCCCAGACACTCTTCGATGCATCGCAGATCGCGAACTACCAATCTGCGCGCGCGGGTGAGCAGGCAGCTTTCTACGATGCCCAGTCCTCCCGCGGTCTGGTGGTCCTGACCGTGGGCACGACCTACCTACGTGCGGTGGCGGCTGCCTCTGAGGTAGAGAACGCACAGGCTCTAATGCGAACCGATGAAGCGCTGTTGAAGCAGGCGGTGGAGAAGCACAAGGCAGGGGTTGTCGCCAATCTGGACGAGCTCCGCGCACGAGTCGCCTACCAGAGCCAGCAACAGGCAGTAATCTCGGCGGAAAATAACTTTGAAAAGGCAAAGATCGCGCTGAATCGTGAGATCGGACTTGCCGCAGAGCAACAGCTCGCGCTCAGCGACGCCGCTCCTTTCCAGGATCTGACGACGATCACGGTGGAAGATGCGCGACGACAGGCCTATTCCAATCGGCAGGACTATCTTTCCATGCAGGCGCAGGTAAAAGCGGCGCTGCTGAATCGTCAGGCTGCGAAGTATGAGCGGCTGCCGACCATCACCTTCGGCGGCAACTACGGCGTGACCGGAGTTGCGAACGGCATCTATCACGGAACTTTTGCCGCTGTCGGGACACTGAACCTCCCCATCTTCGCGGAGGCCAGGCTGCGCGGAGACCGTTCTGTGGCAGAGGCGCAACTGGGCAGGATGATGTCACAACTGGCTGACATGCGGTCGAAGATCGACGCTCAGTTGCGGTATAGCCTGCTGGACGTGCAGTCTTCCGAAGCGCTGGTTCGCGTGGCCCAGAGCAACGTTGAACTTGCCACGAAAACACTGGAGCAGGTGACCGATCGCTTCCAGGCTGGCATTGATGACAATCTGCCGGTAGTCGAGGCGCAGGGAACCATCGCCAGCGCGCAGATGCAGCTGGTAGAGAGCCTCTTTCGCTATAACCAGGCCAAGCTGGGGCTTGCGCGGAACCTTGGCGTCGTCGATTCCCAATACAAGGTCTACCTCGGGCGCTAAGAAGTGGGCATGTCGCCGTCTCCGCTGTTGCGGAACCCCCTTGGCGAAGATCCACGTCTCAGAAGCGAGACATGA
>JANXZS010000171.1 GCA_025355385.1 Acidobacteriaceae bacterium
GACGCCAGCCTTGACCTACTGTCGCGTACCGCCACATCGCGGTCTGTTCCAGTCCGGCGTCGTCCAAACCGTCGCGGATGGCGGCCACGCGGCCGTCCATCATGTCCGAGGGCGCGACGATGTCGGCACCGGCCTTCGCCAGCGATGTGGCGGTACGCGACAGTAGGTCAAGGCTGGCGTCGTTTTCGATCGCGTATTCTTCGCCCATCTTCTTCACAATGCCGCAGTGGCCGTGCGACGTGTACTCGCACAGGCACACATCTGCAATGAGCACGAGGCTGTTCAGAGAACGAATTTGCTTCAAAGCACGCAGTCCGCGCTGCACGATGCCATCCTCGGCCCAGGCACCGGTCGCCTGCTCATCCTTGTGCTCCGGCAGGCCAAACAGGAGCAGCCCTCCAAGGCCCAGCGCCGCAGACGCCTCGGCGTCCTTGATGGCTTCGTCGATTGAGAGATTGAAGACCCCAGGCATGGAGCTGATTTCCCGGCGAATCCCCTCGCCGGGACACAAAAATACCGGGGCGATGAGCGCTCCAGGATGCAGATGAGTTTCACGCACCAGGGCGCGCATTGCCTCTGTCCGGCGCAGGCGCCTGAGGCGTGTCACGGGATAATCCATATCCTAGATTCTACCCGTTACTCGTCTTAGAGGCGGGCGCGCATCCGGCGCCAGACTCGGTCACTGCTAGGTTTGCGATCAGCCTGACGAAAAGCCAGAGCTTCGGCTTTGCCAAAGTGACATCGCTCTAATCCGCGAGCTCGTCATACTCCCGCCCTGAATCGGACGGCAGCAGCACCCAGAGCGTGTAGATGCCCAACAATGTGCCAGTGAGGGGCTTTAGCAGCGCGAGGAAGCCGGCTACAAGAGCCAGCGTCCGCCCCCAGCGCTCTCGGCGCAGAAGAGCAACTCCCGTCACGACCCCAAGGATCGATCTGGCGACCAGCATGAAAGTGATGAACGGCAACAGCCAGCGCATGTTCCCAAAAGGAAAGCCCGGGCCGAATGGACCCATCTGCCCGAACGGGCCCCACGGGTGCCCCATGCTGTCAAACATTCCTGCCAGAAAGGTGGCCGCGAACGCCCAGGTAACCAATAGCCACCCAGCATAGACCAGCCACAGGATAGCCAGCGTATGGGTATGCCCTTCCACCCGCGAGGGAAGCAGAGGAACAGCCCGAGAGGGCTCTATCCGGCCCTGCGCTGCAGCCGGCGGCATTGCTCCTGCGACAGGTCGACCACACTTGGGACACGCCTGGTCATTGGCCTGAAGTTGCTGACCGCATACGCTGCAATACATGGAGTCCCTCCGTGGGGCGCTGGATGCTGATCCGGCTGCGCTCTTAAAAAGTTACGCAAACCACAGCATCGTGGTTCATTTACCGCATGGTCACTTCTTTTTGAGCAATTCTTCGGGAAAGGGTGCTCCCCCGCGAGAAACGAATCCTGCCAGCTGCCATCGAGGCATTAACATACACCTGTGGCACTCCTCAAACCCATCCCGTCGCCGGTCGAGGAAACCAGCAGCGCCGTCCTCGAATGGCCCCGCCTGCTCGAACTCCTCGCTGGATACTCGCACTCCCCCCTTGGCCGTAAGTGGATTCTTGACCTTGGCCCTTCGAGTGACCGGGATTGGCTGGAGCGCCAGCATGGCCTGGTGGATGAAATGCGTCTACTGCTGGAGCAGGGCGCGTCGGTGCCACTCTCTTCTCTTTTTGATCCGACAATCTTGCTCGACAAGGCGCGCATCCCGGGTGCGGCTCTGGAGTCGGCAGAGTTGCGTGCACTTTTAGGCCTGATGGACGACATCAGCTCCTGGCAGGGCCTGATAAAGACTCCGCCCGCGCGTGTGGCTGATCGCCTGCCTCAGCTCCTTGCCCTGAGCGCCCCCCTGCTGACCTCGGACCTGAGGCCGCTGCTCGAGTCCTTGCGGGAAAAGATCCTGCCCGATGGCTCCCTGGCGGATACCGCATCCAGCGATCTGCGGCGCATTCGCCGCGACCAGGAGCGCCAGCAGCGCCAAATCGAAGAAGGCCTGCGCGCCACTCTGCGGCGGCTTTCAGAAGGCGGCAGCACCCAGGACGACCTGATCACGATTCGCGGCGACCGTTTTGTCATCCCCATCAAGGCGGAGTGGAAGCGGCGCGTCTCTGGCGTGGTGCACGGCGCCAGTTCAAGCGGCCAGACCGTCTATGTGGAGCCGCTCGAAACCATTGAGCAAAACAATGAACTCGTGCGGCTACTAGAGGAAGAGCAGGCGGAGATTCACCGCATCTTTCTAGCAATGACACGACAGGTCGCAGGTTACTCTGCCACTATCGGTCCTGGCGCGGCAGTACTTGCCGAAGTGGAATCGCTGGTCGTCCGGGCCCGATTTGCGCATGAATTCCAGTGCGTGCGCCCGCAGTTCGCCGATGCCGGGAATCCAGCACTGGACCTGACCAATGCACGTCATCCCCTGCTTGAGAAGCGCCTGCGCGCGTCCGGCGGCCGAGTGGTGCCCCTATCAATCGCGCTCACCAGTGAAGCGCGTCAGATCATCATCAGCGGGCCAAATACGGGCGGCAAGACCGTCTCATTGAAAACCACCGGACTGCTGGCCCTAATGGCGCAGGCGGGCATCCCTGTTCCCGCCGACTTTGCCATACTGCCCGTCTTCGGAAGCCTGCTGGCCGACATTGGCGACTCGCAGTCGATTGAGCAGAACCTCTCCACCTTTTCTGCGCACATCCTCAATCTAGACCGCATCTCGCATCTCGCCAGCGCCGACTCGCTCGTCCTGCTGGACGAACTCGGCTCCGCTACAGACCCCGAGGAGGGCGCCGCCCTTGCCGTTGCGATTGCGGGGTACTTCCTCGATGCCCGTGCCTGGTGCCTGATTTCCACCCATCACACCTCGCTTAAGGTCTATGCCGCGAATGCCGTCGGCGTGCTCAATGCAGCGGTCGGCGTCGATGAGCGCACCCTGGTGCCTAACTACGAGTTGCGGCTCGGGGTCCCGGGGACGTCAGCCGGCATCAACACCGCGGAGCGTCTGGGGCTAAATGCCGCAATCGTTACCGCAGCACGTGCGCGCCTGGGCTCCCAGACCGAGGATATTGCCCACTTCCTGGAGCAACTCCACCGTCAACTTGAAGCGGTCACGCGGGAGCGCTCCCATCTGCAGCAGCGCGAGCTTGAAGTCGCCCGTGAAAAGGCTCGGCTTGAGGCAGAAGGGTTGAAAGAAGCCAGGGCCAAGACGCGCGAGATGGAGTCGAAACTTACCTCCCTGCTCAAAGACTTTGAATACCAGGCGCGCGAAACCGTCCGCGTGATTGAGGATCGCGCCTCGCAGCAGAAGCTGTCCAAAGAAGCCGAACGGCGCATTGCGCGTCTGCGCCGGGAGTTTAGTGAGCAATTCAACTCCACCGTGGTTGCGCATAATACGGGAGCGGATCGCGGCGACCCCAACGCACAGCCTCACTTGGTACGCCACGTCGCTGTGGGCGATACCGTGAAACTGCGCTCCATGGGCAAGACCGCCCTGGTGAAGCGGCAAGTGGATGAGAACACCTTTGAAGTGTCCATGGGCGCCATGAAGATGCGTATTGCTCGTGACGATATTGCCGCGGTGGTAGCGGCTTCGCAGCCGGCGTCCGGCGGAGTAACGAGCCCGCTGCAGTCAGCCCGCAGCCGCGGTGTTTCTGTTTCTCTCAGCGAGTCGGACGAGAATATGCGTGCGGAAATCAACCTGATCGGCCGCACCGCGGACGAGGCCACAGACGAACTCCAAAACTTTCTCGACCGCGCATTTCTTGCCGGACTGCCGCGCATCCGTGTCGTTCACGGCGTCGGGATGGGAGTGCTGCGCCGTACCTTGCGCGCCTACCTGCAGCGGCATCCGCAGGTCGCCTCCATCGCCGAACCGCCCCACCATGAGGGTGGCGCAGGGGTCACGCTCGCCGAGTTGAAGCAGTAGATCCAGGCGATCTCTCCTGTCGCTGGCGCCGATTCCTGGAACGGTGCTAGCATCTTGACCATCCCAAGAGGCGGCGCCCATTGATTGCGCTGAGAGGCACGAGAATGATCAGGATCATTACCGTCGAACGCGAGTACGGCAGCCAGGGCGCTGAGTTTGCGCTCCACCTCGCGCGGAAGCTGAATTGGAAACTGATTGATCATTGCCTCATCGAGGACATCGCCCGCAAGGCTGGCGTCACCAGCGCGCTCGCTGAGCAATACGACGAACGTCTGGACCCGTGGTACTACCGCGTCGGCAAGGCCTTCTGGCACGGCAGCCTGGAGCGCCTGCCCGGTGTTCCCGATGCTGAAGTCTTCGACAGTGAACGCATGGTGAGCTTTGTCCAGGAGGCCCTTCTGGAGGCCACCGAGGCGGGAAGCTGCGTGGTTGTGGGTCGCGGAGCCGCGTGTGTGCTCAGCGGCGTGCCGGGTGCCTTCCACGCCTTCGTTTACTCATCCATGGCCCGCAGGATGCGCTGGTTCGAAAAGAACTTCCCCGAGCACGCGAAGATCTCTGAGCAAGAAATCATCGCTACGGATAAGCGTCGCGCCGCCTACATCCGACGCTTTCACGATCGCGATTGGACTGACCGCCGGCTCTACCACCTGATGATGAACTCCTGCATGGGCTTCGATGCCATGGTAGGAGCGACGGTCGAGGGTGCTGGGTTGGTCGAGGTGTCAGAAAAGCATCAAGCCGGCTAAGCATACGAAAGAAAAAAGCCGCCCGGGATGTAAGAAATAATGTGGCCAAGGCTGCGTGAACAACGAATGAGCTGGCTGCGAATTAACCGATGGCGAATGATCCAGTTTTATGAGGCTACCCGGACAATAAAACCTCGCAGATGCGGCCATGCCCGGGAGATCCTACCGCTACTTGCTCAGGAACGCGGATGCTATTCCGCAGGGTCGTAATTCAGGTTAGGCCCGAGCCATCGCTCGACCTCCGCCTCGCTCATCCCTTTGCGTTCGTGATAGTCCGCGACCTGATCGCGGCCGATCTTGCCGAGGCTGAAATACCGCGATTCCGGGTGGGCGAAGTAGAGGCCGCTCACGCTCGAGCCGGGCCACATAGCAAACGACTCAGTAATCAACATTCCGGTGTTCGCCTGCACATCCAGCAAATGCCATAGAGGGCCCTTCTCAGTGTGGTCCGGGCACGCAGGGTAACCCGCAGCCGGCCTGATCCCCCGATATTTCTCTTGGATGAGATCCGCGTTGCTCAGGCCTTCCGCGCGACCGTAACCCCATTCATCCCGCACTCGCTTGTGCAGGCATTCGGCGAAAGCTTCAGCAAGTCGGTCCGCGATGGCCTCCGCCATGATCGCGTTGTAGTCGTCGTTCTCCGCCCTGAACCGGTCGCACAGCTCCTTCAGGCCAATCCCGCTGGTCACTGCGAAAGCGCCGATGTAATCGGGGAGCCCTGCTTCCTTGGGTGCGATGAAGTCGGCGAGCGATCGGCAGGGCTCGTTGCCTTCCCGATTTGATTGCTGGCGGAGGAAATGGAATTGCTCCAGCACCTTTTCGCGTGTGCCGTCCGTGTACAGCTCGACATCGTCACCCACGGCACTGGCGGGAAAGAAGCCATATACGCCACGCGCCGTTATCAGGTTTTTCTCAATGATGACGTCCAGAAGCGCGTTGCCTTCGGTGAAGATCTGACGCGCCTGCGCACCGTATCCCTCGTGCTCTAGTATGCGGGGGTAAATGCCTTTCAGCCCCCAGGTGTGGAAGAAAGGCGCCCAGTCAATGAAGTCGCGCAGCGTTGCCAAAGGAAAGTTGTCCAGCACGCGCACACCCGTAAACGCGGGTACCGGCAGGTCTTCGGCACGCCATTCGATCGGAGTCCGCCTTGCGCGAGCGATTTCAAGCGGCACCACCTTCTGGCGTGGCGCGGAGTGGGCCTTGCGGATCGCCTCGTAGTCGGCGCGATGCTGCGCCACGAACGCCGGCTTGCCCTCGTCACTCAGAAGGCTGGTCGTCACAGGCACCGCCCGACTGGCATCCAGCACGTGAACCACTGGCTCGCTGTAGTGCGGCGCAATCTTGACGGCGGTGTGCGCCCGGCTGGTGGTTGCCCCGCCGATCAGCAGCGGCAACTTGAAACCCTGACGCTCCATCTCGCGGGCCACATGCACCATCTCATCAAGAGACGGCGTGATCAGGCCGCTGAGCCCGATCATGTCCGCCTTCTCCGCCTTGGCGCGTTCGAGGATCTTTTCGCAGGAGACCATCACCCCCATGTCAATCACTTCGTAGTTGTTGCAGGCGAGGACAACGCCGACGATGTTCTTGCCAATGTCGTGAACGTCACCCTTGACCGTCGCGAGCACGATTTTTCCCTGCGCCTTGACTACCTGTCCAGCCGCCGCCATCTCCGCCTTCTCGGCCTCCATGAACGGTGTCAGATGCGCCACGGCCTTCTTCATCACCCGGGCGGACTTCACCACCTGGGGCAAGAACATCTTGCCGGCACCGAACAGATCACCCACCACGCTCATGCCGGCCATAAGCGGGCCTTCGATAACCAATAAAGGCCGGCCCAGCTTGACGCGGGCTTCCTCGGCGTCGATCACGATATACGCGTCTATTCCCTTGACCAGTGCGTGAGAAAGACGCTCCTCGACCGTCCCATTGCGCCACTCTTCGGCCTTCTTTCCATTGACTGCCGCGCCCGCGCCCGCCCCCTCAGCCTTCAGAGCCTCGCCGTGTTCCACCAGGCGCTCTGTCGCATCGGGGCGGCGGTTCAGTAGCACGTCTTCGACAAGCACCTTCAGCTCAGGCTCGATCTCCTCATACACCTCGAGCATCCCGGCGTTCACGATGCCCATGTCCATGCCAGCCGCGATGGCGTGATAGAGAAACGCGGAGTGCATGGCCTCGCGAACCTTGTTGTTGCCTCGAAAGCTGAACGAGATATTCGAGACGCCGCCCGAGACCTTCGCGTGCGGCAGGTTGGCCTTGATCCAGCGCGTGGCGTTGATGTAGTCCACCGCGTAGTTGTTGTGTTCCTCCATGCCTGTGGCAACGGTGAGGATGTTCGGGTCGAAGATGATGTCTTCCGGCGGAAAACCGACCTCGTCGACCAGCATCCGGTAGGCGCGCTCGCAGATGCGGATTTTTTCCTCGTAAGTCGCGGCCTGGCCCGCTTCATCGAAGGCCATTACCACAACCGCCGCGCCATATTTCAGCACCGCAGCGGCGTTCTGGCGAAACTTTTCTTCGCCTTCTTTCAACGAGATCGAGTTCACGATGCCCTTGCCCTGAAGGCACTTGAGCCCTGCTTCGATGACCTCCCATTTCGAGGAGTCCACCATGAAAGGCACCTTGGCGACCTCGGGTTCGCTCGCCAGCAACTGCAGATAGCGTGTCATTGCGGCGACGCCGTCGATCATGCCCTCGTCCATGCAGATGTCGAGGACATTAGCCCCATTCTCCACCTGCTGCCGGGCGACGCTTACAGCTTCTTCGTATTTGCCCTGCTTAACCAGCTTGGCGAACTTGGGCGAACCGGCCACATTGGTCCGCTCACCGATCATGATGTAGACGCCGGGCTGCTGGGTGAAGGGCTGTGATCCCGACAGACGGAGCGGCTTCGTCTCCGTGGCCTCAGCCACGCTCAAACTCTCGGGCGCGCTCAAACCCTGCTCTCGCTCGGGCGGGCGTAGGATCCCTCAATCGGTGTCATCCCCCACTTTCGCGGAGGCAGGCCTTCGAGCGCTTTGGAGATAGCCGCAATGTGCTCGGGGGTGTTGCCGCAGCAGCCGCCCGCAATATTGATCAGCCCTCCCCGTCCAAAGTCGCCCAGATAACGGGCCATGTCCTGTGGCCCTAGATCGAACCCGGTTTCCGAGAGCGGATTCGGTAAACCGGCATTCGGGTAGCAGGAGATCGCCACGTTCGCCTTCTCCGAAAGCTCCTCCAGGAATGGATATATCAGATCGGGACCGAGAGAGCAGTTGAGCCCCACCGACAGTGGCTTCACGTGCTGCACCGCGTTCCAGAACGCTTCGGTGGTCTGCGCGGAGATGATCGTCTCGCCTCCACGCCCAACCGCCGCCGAGACCATTACCGGCAGCTCCTTACCGTCCTGATCGAACACCTCGCGCATAGCCACGAGTGCTGCCTTGGCGTTCAGAGAGTCAAAAATAGTCTCGACCAGAAGCAGGTCTGAGCCGCCGGCAATGAGGGCACGAACCTGCTGCATGTAGGCGGTCTTAACCTGGTCGAACGTGACCACCCGAAAGCCTGCATCATCGGCATCGGGCGAGTTCGATAGAGACACGGTCAGCGGCCCGATCGCCCCCGCCACGAAGCGCTGACGCGAGGTCGCGGACCCGACACGATCAGCCCATTCACGACACTGCCGCGCCGATTGCTCATTGATCTCCCAGGCCAGTTTGGTGAGGAACGGGTCGTCGATGACCTTTTGGTAAAACGCGGGATCCTTCCTGCCGCCGTGCTCCCGCGGATCGTCCACGAAAAATTCGCTTTGGGTGATGCTGGTCGCGCCGAATGTGTTCGTCTCGATGATGTCCGCGCCGGCCTCCAGAAACCGCCGATGGATGTCACCAACCATCTTCGGCTGAGTGAGGGAGAACAGGTCACCGTTGTTCAGCAGGTCCTTCGTCGAGTTCTTGAAGCGGTCCCCACGGATGTCCGCTTCGGTCATGCCATAGGTGCGGATCGTCGTACCCATCGCTCCGTCGATGATGGCAATTCGACTCTCGAGGATCTTTTCAAGAGGATGTTGGTGGGCTTTCGTCATATCTCCCTGATGGCCTTAAGCGTGGCTAGGTCGGCAAAAGCGGGCATCACTCCAAGTTGTGATTTCCTGACCTCAAATCAAAGAAAATGGAACGCGGTGAATGCCTGGATGGCGTTCGCCGCAGTTTTTCTCGCTCACGCGCTAACCAGCACCTTGTAAAGGTTAGCGCGTGCAACGTCCACACGAGGCCGAAAGCCTTCTAGACGCTGTAATACCTCATTATAGCGGTACTGCGAACCTATTCGCGGTGGGGCAACAGGAGAAGCTTTCATCAGAGTGGAGCGGTGCGGGGTGGTTCGTAATCGTTGTTTCTGCAAGCCGAATGACCAATCAGACTGACATTTAGTTGGGAATGTGTCTTGGGTTCCCCGACGCATCCTGAACGTTGACTCTACGATCCCTGCACGGTCGGCTGTCCGGAGTCGAGACTCTTCCTAGATCCAATGGCCATCCGGCCTCACGATACACAAGGTCAGGACGGGGTTGTTCCTGTGCTCGCTTCAGTCCCGTCTGGCCCTACTACGCGCGGCTGAACGGCGAGCTCTCAGATCCGCATCGGCATGATGATGTAGCGATACTTGTAGTCCTCGCCTGGATCTTCCGGGCGCATCTGTCCGGCCGATTGCGCGTCTTTAAACTCCAGCCGTACCTCGCCTTCTGAGCCAACCGCCTTTAGGAAATCAATCATGTATGCGGAATTAAAGCCGACAACGATCGGGTCGAAGTTATACGGCGTCTCAATCGTGTCTTCCGACTCACCGGCATCGGTCGAGGAAGAGGAGATCTTCAACTCGTTCTGTTCCAACCGCATCTTGATCGCGCCCGAGCGCTCATCCGCAAACTGCGCCACGCGCTGGATGGAGCCCATCAAATCTTGGCTGCGCACCACGACAAACTTGGTGTTGTCACGCGGCATTACGGCTTCATAGTTGGGGAACTGGCCGCTCAGTTTTCGCGTCGTGAGCACGCGGCGACCAATGCGGAAGAAGAGCGTGTGCTCGTCGTCGGCAAATTCCACGAACGCGTCGTCTCCCGATCCAAGCAGCGACTGCAGTTCTGCCAAAGCCTTGCGCGGAATCAGCGTCTTCTTCTCGCCACTCACGTTGGTAAGCGTCTCACCCGTCTTTTCCACGTGGGAGAGGCGGTGCCCATCGGTCGCGACCATGGCCATGCTCTCCACTTTGAGGATCAGCAGGGCACCGTTGAGCGTGTACCGGGACTCCTCGTTCGAGATAGCAAAGATCGTCTTGCTGATCATTCCCTTGAGCGAGGCTGCAGGAATTCGCGTAATGCTGGTCTCAGGAAACTCCGGCACCTGCGGAAAATTGGCGCGTGCCATACCCACCATCTTCGTGTTGGATCGGCCACTGCGAATCTGCACCCAGTGGTTTTCCATCAGCTTGATGCTGATGTCGCCCTCGGGCAGCAGCTTGATGTAGTCGTACAGTTTGCGTGCGGGAATGGTGCACGAACCGGGTTTCTTCACCTTCGCAGCACACGACGTCTTGATGCTCTGATCCAGATCCGTGGCGATGATAGTGAGACGATCTTCGTCCGCTTCCAGCAAAAAGTTCGACAGGATCGGAATAGTGGTCTTGCGTTCCACCACACTTTGCGTAGCGGTCAACTCCCGCAGTAGATCCTGCCGGCTTACGCTGATCTCCATTGTCGCGCCCTGCGCCAGCGGCCGCTCCTGCTCAGTTCCCACGCCAGGCATGCTCATCCGCCCCCCATGAATCAGATTTGCCACTCTTTACCCCACTCTCGCTTGAATTTAAAACGCAGAGTGCAGCCAAATTCATTCTAGTGACAAAAGCACTTGCGTGGCGTGTTGTTTCTTTCTGGAAAACTCGTACACCGAAGTGGAAAGCAGGGCGAGCGCGGAATGCTCCGCAAAAACGCAAAAGCAACGCTGATACGGCTATAAGAAAAGAATAATTTATATAATCTATTTCCAGTAGCAGTAACAGATCGGCTAGGAAAAGTGGAAAGCCTGCCTGAAATGCTGCTGGGTGCGTTGTCCGAGCGCTGACTAGTTTTAGAAAACTCGTCCCGCAAAAGAGCAAAAGCAGGAAGACCGACTGAAATCCTCGCCGCCGCCACCCATTTCCCCGCAACTTGCACAAGCGCACCCGCTTGCCCTGGACAGAACGGGGGACCAAAAGTGCAAACCACGTCCCCGTGCCCAATTGGAGCGGCCATCAACACTCCCTGCTTTGCACAGAAGGCAGGATCACGGCATCTTCTCAGCGTGCTCGCGTCCAGCGTTCCTCATGTCGATCATCGCGGTACAAGAGCCCTTTGATTTGTCCTGTCGCGTCTTTTTCAAAGGTGAGGCGGGGTGAGCCACCCCAGGGATAGAAGAATGTCACGGGGCTTTCTGGCAGCAACTCAGTGACCTCGCCCTGACCGTTTTTCTGGAAGAGAGCATCACCTTGTCGAAACACGGTCACCATTACAACGTTTCCGTCGCGGTATTCACCGGCGTAGGCGTCATATACCGCGGGATTGATTCGCGCTGGGGTTGGCTGGGCTGGAATGAGCAGGCGCTCGGCCAGGGGCTGGGTGGAGGCAACATCGGCGAGACGGTGCGCCAGCAGCCAGTGAGGCAGTTCTGGCTCGGCGTAGCCCTTGTCCCATGAATTATGCCTCACGCCGACATATTCCCACAGGCGCACATGGCCGCCAGAGGCCTTCAGCGCCTCGTAGAGCAAGACAGCTTGTTTAGGGGTCACTACGATGTCGTCGGTGCCATGAAACATCCAGACAGGGGTGCGACCGATGCGGGAGGCATACTCTGCGGGAAGACCGGGATCGCGCCAACGCTGCGGCGCGTAGGACCAATACACGCCGCCGGCCATGGGCACGATGGCAGCAAAATGTCCCGGGTAAGTCTTCGCCAGCTCCCACGTGCCATAGGCGCCCAGGGACAGGCCAGTAATATAAGTCCGCTGCGGGTCGCCATGGAATTCCCTGGTTTCTGCAGAGAGTGCGGCCATGGCCATCGCCATGATGTCAGGATCGGTCCACCAGTGATGGTTGTACGGCACCTGGGGCATCACCACCACGAAGGGCCAGCGCTCGGGATGGGAGCGGATGGCTGCCGGGAGGCCTACCTGCGTCTGATCCAACCCATCGGAACCGCGTTCCCCGCTCCCGTGCAGGAAGAGTATGACGGGCCAGCGCTCGGAGGATGACCACTGCTCCGGCACGTAGACCTGGAATTTGTAGGTGGCTCCGTGGATGGCGATACGACGGTTCAAAAAACCCGTGTCATGGGATCGTGCAAGAGCCGGGGCGGCGAGAGACAAAGCCACTACAACAAACAAAAGCTGCTTGAAGGGAGTCCAGGACCGCATAGGTAAGGATACAGCGGAGGCGCCCGGGCGGTAGCCGCTGTATCAACTCCACTTCCACCTGATCCTGCTGACAGTAGCGGAGTGCTGCTCTTCTTAACGGACAGCTGCTTGCGGGATTTGCTTCTTCAGATACCCCAAAGTCAAATTACCTATGTATTCAGCTTCTCCATCAAGTCGTTGACCATGGCGTTCATACCCTTGTCAATGCGGCGCTGTTCGTCGATCTTGGCGACGGAGTGCATAACTGTCGTGTGGTGTTTACCGCCAAACTGACGGCCGATCTCGGGCAGCGATGCTTCAGTCATCTGCTTGGCGAGATACATCGCGATCTGTCTCGGCACCACCACTTCGCGGGAGTTGTTCTTCTGCTTCAGTTCGGACACGCGCTTGCCAAAGTGTTCCGCCACAGCGCGCTGGATCGCCTCGATGGTGATTTTACGAACCTGCGTGTCGATGAACTG
>JANXZS010000191.1 GCA_025355385.1 Acidobacteriaceae bacterium
GGTTTGGCTGCGGCATACTTTCTTCGAATCGACATCAGTCCGGGCATCTCCTGCTCGGCAATGGTAATTTCCTTGCGACCCCAGTCGGCAAGCGACAGGTCAGCTACCTTGAATTCGGTGTTCGTGAGTACCGCAGTTGCGGTCGACATGTATTCTCTCCTATCGCGATATCGCGATATGTTAGTAAAGTAAGACCTGGCCTACTATGAAGTCAATTCTGAAATCACTGCGAGTCCTGTCCGATGCAAATCGCCTTCGCGTTCTTCTGCTGGTCGAGCGCGAAGAGCTTTCCGTGGCGGAGCTGCAAGATATTCTTGCCATGGGCCAGAGCACTTTATCCACGCACCTCTCCCAGCTCAAGCAGGCAGATCTCGTCGAAGACCGGCGCACGGGGAAGAACATCCTCTACCGATTGAAACAGGATAACGGTACATCGGACAAGCAGGATGTGTTCAGCCAATTGATTCCTCTGCTGAAACGGGCGGCTCGGGAAATTCCGGAGGTGCGTCAGGACAGCGCCGCACTCAAACTTGTCCTCCGCAAGCGTCAGGACAAAACTCGGGCGTTCTTCGATGAAATGGCCGGTCGCTTTGGCCGCGAGTACATGCCGGGGCGCTCCTGGAAGGGCTTCGCCGAGGCGCTGCTGCTGTTGATGCCGCCCATGGTTATTGCCGACCTTGGAGCCGGGGAAGGTACCTTTTCGCTGCTGCTCGCACAGCGCGCCAAGCATGTCATCGCCATCGACAGCTCACGAAAGATGGTGGAGTATGGCACTCTGCTGGCCCTGCGGCAGAGGGCGAAGACACTCGAGTACCGGCAGGGAGATCTGGAAGACGTGCCTATCGCGGACGCGTCCGTCGACCTGGCGCTCTTCAGTCAGTCTCTTCATCACGCCATTCATCCGGAGCGTGCCGTTGCCGAGGCGTTTCGCATACTCAAGCCGCATGGCCGCATCGCCGTGCTCGATCTCGGCAAGCACCGCTTTGAAGAAGCTCGCGAGTTATACGCCGACCTTTGGTTGGGCTTCAGTGAGGTAGATCTGGAGGCGTCGCTGCACAAGGCCGGATTCCAGAACGTGAGTACCGCCATCGTCCACAAGGAGGCTGAAGCGCCGCACTTTCAAACCCTCCTGGCGGTCGGTGATAAGCCGGGATAAATGATTCGCCCAACTAACAGCCTATTCAGCAGACAGATGCCAACGCGCAGGGGCCTGAATCAGGGATTTTCCCGCGCCGGGGGCGAAACGTTCAGCTTCGAGGTTGCTCTGAATGCAGCCCCGCAGCCTTCTGCTTCCAACAGCTTGCGCTTGCGCTCGATCCCCCATCGGTATCCCGTCAAGTTGCCATCACTGCCTACAACGCGGTGGCAGGGGATCACCACCGCAACCGGATTCGAAGCACAGGCACGCGCCACCGCTCGCACTGCCGTGGGCTGCCCGATCTCGCGGGCAACATCCGCATAGCTGCGTGTTTCGCCCCGGGGAATACGCTGCAGTGCCTGCCAAACACGAGTCTGGAATGCCGTCGCGCGTATATCCAGCGGCAGTGCGAGAGTGAGCGGGTGTTCGCTCATCTGCGATAGCACTTGTACCACGGTATTTCCCAGCCCCTCATCGTCGCGCGTTATCTCTGCCCGCGGAAACCGCTCGCGCATCGCATCTTCGAGTTCGCTCTCCAGCCCGCCGAAGGCGATCGAGCAGATTCCTAATGAGGTGACGGCAACCAATATCTTTCCTAGCGCAGAGTCGCGAATACAAAAGCGAATCGCCGTTCCTCTGGCTCCGTCGCGATAGGTCGTGGGGGTCATACCCATCTGTGCGGTTGCCCGCTCATACACGCGACTACTGGAGCTGAATCCGGCCTCGTACACCGCATCAGTCACAGTATCTTCGATGAGCAGTTGCTCGCGAAAGCGCTCCATGCGGCGAGCATTCTGGTACTGCCTGGGGGTAATCCCCAGCGCCTGCCGAAACAGCCGCTGCGCGTGGAATGGGCTCATGCTCAGGAGCTTTCCCAAGGCCTCGAGCTTCACCGTCTCCTCCATGTGCTCTTCCAGGTATTCGCAGGCCGCCGTCAGCCGTTGGCGTTGCGGGTGATCCTCAGAAGGACGGCACCGCTTGCATGCGCGGTATCCGGCGCGCTCTGCCAGCTCGCTGGTGGCAAAAAAACGTACGGAAGTTTTAAGTGGTCGACGACTGGGGCACGAGGGGCGGCAGTAGATCCCAGTCGTTCGCACCGCATAGACAAACATCGCTCCAGCGCTGCGTGTCTCCACCAACTCCCATGCCTGTTCCCACACCCCCGCCGAGACGCCCATAATGCACCTCCATGCAAAATAGCACTTGCAGACAGGATCGGGCGCGGCACTTGTCGCTCGCTATCCGGTTCTTGCGCTCAAAAGAAAATCGACGAAACAAAAAGGGCAAGCTCGTCGCGAGCCTGCCCTTCCCTTCTGCTTCGAAGTTCCTTTATTTGGCTGCGACTTCAGCTTTCAGGCCGGCCTGCTCGCGAAGGATGGCGGCCTTGTCGGTAGCTTCCCAGGTAAAGTCAGATCCTTTGCGGCCAAAGTGGCCATAGGCTGCCGTCTGGCGATAGATGGGGCGGCGCAGATTCAAGCTTTCGATGATGCCCTTCGGCGTAAGGCTGAAGTTTGCGCGTACCAGTTCCTGCAGCTTACGCGCTTCAACTTTGCCGGTGCCAAAGGTATCTACCAGAACGCTGACCGGCTCCGCTACGCCGATTGCGTATGCTAGTTGAACTTCGCAGCGGTCGGCGAGTCCGGCAGCCACGATGTTCTTCGCGATGTAGCGCGCCATGTAAGCGGCGGAGCGATCTACCTTTGTCGGATCCTTGCCGCTGAACGCGCCGCCACCGTGGCGACCCATTCCGCCGTAGGTATCGACGATGATTTTGCGCCCCGTCAGACCGGTGTCGCCCATGGGACCGCCGATAACAAAGCGGCCAGTGGGATTGATGTGATACTTGGTGTTTTCGTCCAGCAGTTTTGCCGGCAAGACCGCCTGGATGACGTGCTTCAGAATGTCAGCATGAAGCTGCTCATTGCTTACGGTATCGGCATGTTGCGAAGAGATCACCACCGCATCGATGCGTACCGGCCTGTTGTTCTCGTCGTATTCCACCGTAACTTGGCTCTTACCGTCGGGCCGCAGATAAACGAGCAGGCCGCTCTTGCGAACTTCCGTCAGGCGTCGCGTCAGCGCGTGGGCAAGCGCAATCGCTGTCGGCATGTAGTCGTCATTCTCATTGGTGGCAAAGCCGAACATCATTCCCTGGTCGCCGGCGCCACCGGTATCTACACCCTGGGCAATGTCGCCGGATTGCTTATTGATTGACGAGATTACAGCGCAGGTGTTGGAGTCGAATCCGTAGAGTGCGTTGTCGTAGCCGATGGAGGCTACTACACCGCGCACCAGCGATTGGAAATCAACATAGGCTTTGGTGGTGATTTCGCCGGCGATAACCACAAGACCAGTTGCCGTCAAAGTCTCGCAGGCAACCCTGCTGTACGGGTCCTGCTCCAGACAAGCGTCCAGAATCGCGTCAGAAATTTGATCGGCAATCTTATCGGGATGACCTTCAGTCACCGATTCAGATGTGAACAAAAAATGGTCGTGTGATAACAAGCCTGTTTCCTCCCTGCATTCTTTCTCGCCCTGCCGCGATTTTTCTCTGGAAGTGACTTTGCGAATTGTTATAGTTGGCGGGCTCAAGCCAGCCATCAGCCCTTTGGGCCGCAGGCATTCCCTAAAACGGTAGCAGAGCCCCGCATCAAGAGCAAAAACAATCTGCCAGATGACGGAAAGCACAGGCGAATAGCAATGGCGTGCAGCGAACGGTCCCAGCCCCTCCGCCGAGATCCCTGACACCCCGAGAATGGCCAACTGGAATACCCAAGTCGCCGGGAGAAAGTCCGCAGCGGCCTGGTCCAAGTCGCCTATTTGAGATTCACCTTGTAGAGGATGTGCGGCTGCTTGCCGGTGAATTGAACAGTGGAATTAAGCATCTGCTGCAACATCGCGAGGTCGGCTGCGGCCATTTCCCACAGCACCACGTGATCCTTCACCACCGCCCCCACCATCGCCACGTAGATTTCTGTGCCGCTGCTGGTCCCATCCGTCAATTGCGGCTTGCCTTTGGCGACCATCGCCCAAAACGTGCGTCCATCGATAAAGTAGGCACTTGCATTCTTTACAGGCTTCAGGCCCGGCATCTTCCCGGTCGCCTCAACCATAGACTGGAGCTGTGCTTCGGGAGTCATGTCCGCGGCGACGCAACTGCGCGCGGCATCAATCACGGTTATGCCAATGCTCAGGCCGCCGAGTCCCTGCGATGCGCTCTCAGGAGTCGAGGAGAGCAGGACCTTCATGCAGTTTGCCGTCTTGGCATCGGCACCCTCCGCCTTCACCAATGTTGTATCCTGCGTTTTCCAGCCGGCGGGCGGATTGTAAGTCATATTCAGATCGGGCCGTGCATAGGGCTGCGACAAATCGCTTGTTGCAGGCGCAGCTACTGGCGCGGGTGCCGGAGACTGACCTGCGGAATAGCGGGAAACCGCGAAACTGGATAGCGACAGGGCGGCAACCAGCGTCGCGCTGAAAAATTTAGACATGTGCAGCAATCCTTCCTGAAGGGCGACCCTATTCTACCTAGAAACCCGCATCGATCCCACATCTATGAAGCTGGGATTGACAGAACTCTCAAGTAAAAATCGGGAATCGCTGCCGGGGGCTTAAGCTTCGCGATCAGCAATCGTGGAAAAGCTGACTCCCAGCGGAAGTAGCGAACTATGTTCCGCCGCGTGCACCGGCATGGCTATCACACGCTCGTGGACGTATCCATAAACAAAATATGCCACGACTGCGAGAACCGTAAGCAGCACGAAAACACCCGCCCAACGAAGCCGTTCTGTGGGTCGGTCACGTTGATTGGCCCTTGCCCTGCCCACATTCTCGGCAAAAGCAAACCAGCTGATGTCATCATCCGAGATGGCTCCGCTCTGCTGGTAGGCGGAGAGATAGTGTCCTACCCATGCGTCCTCATCCAGGCCCACTACGCGCGCATAGCTGCGTACGATGCCCTTGTTGAAGACACCACCCGGAAGCTGACGAAACTGCTCCTGCTCAAGAGCCACAAGATGCCGACTGCTGATTTTCGTGGCATCCGTGATCTCTTTGAGCGCGATGCCGCGGGACTCCCGCTCTTTCCTCAGTTCTTCGCCGAAATGCTCCATACATTCCCACAGGCCCCGCTGCATCCGAGGCTACATACGTTACCAATACCCGTTACCATAAGTCGATGATGAAATAAGGTCAAAACAAAAATACGTCGCAACCTGTATTTTCATACAACTAACGGGTTATGCGCACCACGGATGGTGCGCGTTTTTTACCCGCCATCCAGAGTTTAGAGTGCTGTTTGCTTTAGTTTCTTCCTCTTCAGGGCTAAAACGCAACCCAAAGAGGCTGAATGCTACCCTGTTGATGAGTGCCCATTGATCCGGGTATGCGCCACAGCTATCTGGCAGGAAGTGCCGCCGCCTTTCGCTTTTGGGAAGGCGCGTCGCAATTGGGAGGGTTGTTGCAACAATGAATAAGCTGGTTTTGAACAATCTGCTGCATCGACCGCTGCGCACGGCGATCAGCGTCTTTGCCGTGGCCATTGAAGTCGTCATGATTCTTTCCATCGTCGCCATTATGTTTGGCATGCTCAATGATCAAAAGACGCGCATCAGCGGCATCGGCGCGGACATGATCGTGCGACCAGCCAACGCCAGTTTCATTAGCGCTATTGGTGGCGCTCCAGCGCCCGTCCGCGTAGCCGATGTGCTGCGTAAGGTGCCCCACGTCGAGGTCGTCGCCCCCGTCATCACAAACCTCAGCACGGCCGGATCGGTTGAAACTATCTGGGGCATCGATTACCCCAGCTACAACGCGTTGAAGCCATTCGAATTTGTTTCCGGAGGCCCCTTCGAGGGACCGAACGACGTCATCATCGATGACTACTACGCCCGTGCCGATAACGGCCATAAGGTCGGCGACAGCGTCAAGATCCTCAACCATGATTTCCGCATCTCCGGCATCGTGGAGCATGGCAAGGGCGGCCGCAAATTCCTGCGCCTCGATACCCTGGGATCGCTGATGGGCTCAGATGGACACGCCACGCTCTTTTATTTGAAAAGCGACAATATCGCCAACCAGGAACTGATCCGCAAAGAACTCAAGGCCCTGCCCGGCATGTCGGAATACCAGGTGCAGACCATGGACGAGTGGCTGTCCCTGATGACACCGGCGCATCTGCCTGCCTTCACCACAGCACTCTATACGGTGATCTGGATCGCCGTGATTGTTGGCTTTCTGGTGATCTTTCAATCCATGTATACGGCGGTCATGGAGCGCACCCGTGAGATCGGTATCCTCAAGTCCCTGGGTGCTTCCAAGGGCTACATCGTGGGAGTGGTGCTGCGCGAGACATTTGTGCTCTCCATAGCCGGAGTGGTGCTCGGTATTGCGCTCACCCTGCTGCTTCGCGCCTTCCTCAGCTATCGCAACCCTACATTCAGCTTCCAACTAACCAGTGAGTGGATGATCCGAGGAGCAGCCATTGCCTTCGCTGGGGCCTTTATAGGAGCCGTCTATCCCGCGCTCAAAGCAGCGCACAAGGATCCGATAGACGCGCTGGCTTACGAATAGTACGGGTCGAGAACTCGCCGCTTCGGTATGCTTACAGGAACACTTTTCACCGCTCCCATGGCTGACAAACGCATGACTTCACGCGTCGGGCAATCCCACACTCAATGAACTTCAAAAAAATACTGCTGTATGTCTGGATTGCCGCGATCGCCATGCTGGCGGGGATGCACTTCTCCAATCTCCGCGCAGATTTCCCTAACTATTCGCGCTGGATGGACTACTCGAAGTACACCGACGAAGGCTGGTATGGCAACGCGGCCATCGAGTACTTTGTCCGGGGATCGTGGTATGTTCCCGGCGACTTCAACTGCGCCGTTGCGCTTCCGGTATGGCCGTTTCTGGAGTGGGTTCTGTTTCACTTCACGGGCGTCAGCGTTCAGGCCGCGCGTGCGCTCACGGTCTCCGTCTTCGTCTGCAACCTGATGCTTGCCTATGCGCTGTTGCGCGCGCACGAGCAGCGCTGGGTGGCGCTGCTCGGCACCTCTCTCATAGCAGCCAGTTCCTTCCTGTTCTGCTTCAGCCGCCTGGCAATCCTGGAGCCGCTGCTCATCTTCCTCACGCTCCTCTCCCTTCTGATTGCGGGGCACGCCGCCGTGGCCTCCACCCAGAGCCGCAGGATACTTTTAGCCGTGCTCTTGGGCATGATCTATTGCCTGATGATCCTCACCAAGACCACCGCCCTATTCCTGCTGCCCGCCATACTCTACTCACTCTGGTACCCGCAGCGCAAAAATATTGCCGGATTTCTGCGTACTGCCGCCGTGATGGGCGCGACCGCTGGGCTCTTGTTCGGCGCCTACTTTCTATTGCTGGTGCGGCCCAACTACGTAAAGGATTACCGCTATTTCTTTATGGTGAACGTCTACACCAGGCCCACCACGATCGCAGGCTGGATTGCCACCTACTACTATTCCATTCACGGCGCGCTGTGGGTGGATCGAACCCTGGTGATGCTGGCTCTGGTCATGGTTGGGGCTTCGCTGTTCGTCGTACGTTCGTTGTGGCGGAATCCATTGTTCGTTTCGTCGCTGCTGGCCGTGGCAGGCTACTTTTTCTTCGTCGGCTACCACAACAACATGCAGCCGCGGTACTACGCCGTGGTAGCCGTCTTCGTGTTCCTGGTCGTAGCGTTGTCTGCCGCGGCGCTGTTACGCGGTAATCGGCCCATGGGAATCGCTTCCATTGCGTTCATCATTGTCTGCATATTGATGAACGCGAGAGAGACTCTTCGTTTTGTCCGCCAACCGGAGTTCAGTTTCGTGAACGCGGCCCAGAATCTCACCTCGTACATGGACTCGCATCCCAATGGCAATCGCCTCTTGATGTCGATAAGCGGAAACGACATCACGTTGATCACCGGCATGCCAAGCATCTGCGACGACTTCGGCACCCTCGACCTGCCCAGCCGCTTGCGCCAGTATCAGCCTGGGTACTACGCATCCTGGAACGTACTCGACCCCGGAACCCTCGAAGATCTGCACACGCAGTATTGGCTGGAGCAAGTGGCAACGTTTGCGGCCTTCGACGACCCGGACCGGAACAAACTTGTGCTTTTCAAGTTGCATCCGCTACCGGCCAACGGCACCAATGTTACAGATCAGATTCATGTTGAAATCGAGTAGGCTTTGCTCTTCCATTTTGCTCGCATGCTGCGATACGGTATGACGCAAAGATGCACGTCAAATGCGGCTAAAGCCTGAGTGTCCCTGGAAGACTAGTCAGATTTTCATTGGTATATTCAGTAGTCGGCGTGCTATCGTTCTATGTTCCCCTAGTGGTGTGAGGTCAAGATCGGTCTAGGCTCTTTGACAAGAGTCTCGCAATGGAGGAAGTGTGTCCGTAACTGCTTGGATATGGTTTTTTTTGACAGTAAGTGCCCTATCGCTTGTTGTCGCAGGGTTGTTCACTCGTGAAGTTCTTGCCGCCGATTCTGGCACACCTGAAATGCAGAAAATTGCGGCCGCGATCAAAAAGGGAGCCGAAGCTTTCCTGCGCCGCCAGTACACCACGATCTACAGCTTCAGCGTCGTTCTCGCCGTGCTGCTGTTTACCTTCTACTTCTATACCAAGGGCTTTGATCTCGCGTGGAAGACGGTGGTCTCGTTCTTCGCTGGCGCGATCTGCTCCGGTCTTGCGGGCTTCTCTGGAATGTTTGTCTCCATCCGCGCCAATCTGCGGGCAGCGGCGGCGGCTCGGACCAGCGTCAATCGAGCGATGCAGCTTGCGCTTCGCGGCGGTGCTGTTACCGGCCTCTCGGTTGTCGCCCTCTCGCTCCTCGGTGTTGGCCTTATCTTTCTCGCCTTCGGTGGCATGAAGAATCCACAATCTGTGCCCTACCAGATCGTCGGCTTCGCGTTCGGCGCCAGCTTTGTAGCCCTGTTCGCACAGCTTGGCGGCGGAATCTACACCAAGGCTGCTGATGTAGGCGCCGACCTCGTAGGTAAGGTCGAAGCCGGTATTCCTGAAGACGATCCTCGCAATCCAGCCGTCATTGCCGACCTGGTCGGCGATAACGTGGGCGACTGCGCTGGCCGCGGTGCTGACCTGTTTGAGTCGACGGCTGCTGAAAACATTGGCGCCATGATTCTCGCCGTAGCCCTCTTCGGGAAGTTCGGCATCCTTGGAATCTTCTTCCCATTCGTAGCTCGCGCCTTCGGCTTGATCGCCTCGATTGTCGGCATTCTCTCCGTGCGTCTGAAGAACGAACAAGAAGATCCGATGGTCGCCCTCAACCGGGGCTACCTGGTCACTACGCTACTAGCGATTATCGGTTTCTACTTCGCAGTGCGTTTCCTGCTGAACGACAACATGTGGTTCTTTGCCGCAGGCGTCATCGGCATGGTCAACAGCTACTTGTTTGTCTGGATCACGCAGTACTACACCGAGTATCGCTACCGTCCCGTGGCGTCGATCGCCAAGTCTTCGCTCACAGGCCCGGCAACCAACATCATCACCGGCCTGGCCGTTGGCATGGAGTCGACCGCGTTGCCGGTCCTCGCCATCTCCGGCGCCATCCTGGGCTCCTACTACTGCGGCCTCAAGGCTCTCCCGGGCGTCTACGGTGCGGGTTTGTTCGGCACCGCTATCGCCACCATGGGCATGCTGGCCACCTGCGCTTATATCCTGGCGATGGACACCTTCGGCCCCATCACCGACAACGCCGGCGGCATCATTGAAATGTCCGGAGCCTCGGAAGAAGTCCGCGCTCGCACCGACCGTCTTGACTCCGTTGGTAACACCACCAAGGCCCTGACCAAGGGTTACGCCATCGGTTCTGCCGCCCTCGCCGCTTTCCTACTCTTCTCGGCCTACATGGACGAGATCAACGAGCTGATCACACAGAAGTACGGCAAGCTCAACGAGCTTGGAGCAATGGTCGTCGATCCCAGCTTGCTGCTTACCAAGGTCGATCTTGCCAAGCCTGCAGTCTTCGTCGCCTGCCTGATCGGTGCGGCCCTGGTACTCCTCTTCAGTTCCCTCGCCATCAAGGCAGTTGGAGCGGCGGCACAGACCGTGATTGAAGAAGTTCGCCGCCAGTTTCGCGAGCATCCCGGCATCATGGAGAATACGGAAGATCCAGATTATGGAGCCTGCGTAGATCTCGTGACCAAAGGCGCCCTGAAGCAGATGGTTGCCCCTGGACTGCTAGCGGTAGGTGTGCCGGTCCTGGTGGGATTCATCTTCCGCATCTTTGTGAGTCCCGACGATCCCACCCTGGCTGCCGAGGCTGTCGCCGGCCTACTGATGGTAGGAACTATCGTCGGTGTCCTCTTCGCCATCTTCATGAACAATGGCGGCGGCGCATGGGATAACGCCAAGAAGTTCATTGAAACCGGCCAGTACGGCGGCAAGCGCTCGGATGCCCACAAGGCAGCCGTCGTCGGCGATACGGTAGGCGATCCCTTCAAGGACACCGCCGGCCCGTCCATCCACGTACTCATCAAACTGCTTTGCACCGTCGCATTTGTAATGGCTCCCCTGTTCCTGAAGTAAACTGCGGCACTTGTATCCATGAGCATTTGTATCAATGACAGTGGCGTA
>JANXZS010000194.1 GCA_025355385.1 Acidobacteriaceae bacterium
GAGATAGCCTGCACAGGTTCAGCTGTTCCCGATGTCTCGACAGATTTCACTTGTGGGGCCAGGTACTCAGGTCCTGGTCTGCTGTCGCAAGGTCGGACGCTCGAGGTCAAAATGAGGGGTGGGGCTTGTTGGACTTGACCAAATTCTTTCGCTACCGAGAATGCGGATGCACGGGTCAATGGAACTCATCAGCGACTCCATCTAGTTCGTATTGGCCCTTGTACCACGACCATGGGGCTAGTTCCGGAGGGAATCCCCTACACGCCTGAGCCCGATTCGCCGATTGAGGTGGAAGCGGCATCGCACGCTTGACTACTTCTTTCCAAACTTCTCGAGCCTTCGGATCTCCTGGAAGCAAATCGCAGGCCCATAACCGGTATTCCCAATCCGGCATGTCCGAAGGTTGCAACGGCGCTGGAGCGGTCGCACGCTTCCGAATTGGTGTGAAGACTTCCTTCACATCTTGGGAATTGGCAGTGCGAAATGACTTTGCCGTCTTTGTTCTGTGGCAAGGTGTACACAGTAATTGAAGATTCAATGAGTCGTCCGAAGATCCTTTGATGTGGTCGATTTCGGTTCCCGGCGCATGGCAAACAGCGCAAAGCCCTTCGAACTTTTTGATTACCTCTGACCGCTGTTCAGGAGACAGTGTTCGTTCTCGCTCGTGATACCCGCCCGCCGCAATGTGGGCGAGTCTCACAGTTATTGCGTATTGCACGTCAGACTGTTCGTCTCGTCCATCCGCGTTACATGCCCTCATATATCGGATCGCTTTTGCGACCTGCTTACACAATTCCGAACAGAAGATGGTACTGCTTCGATCCGGCGCGATCACGGTGCCGCAGTTCGCGCACGGGCGGATCATTGGCCTCGTCACTTTGGGTGTCCTCAAATCACTTCTTTGCAGTTTTCGGAAGTTTCAATTTTCCCGCAGCTTCCAAGACCTTCAGTGCAACGATGCTGGCGTTGTCCACATATCCCGAGTGCGCAGCCCTTGGCATCACTGCGTCAACCACTTGAGTCACCGAATACACCTCAATCGGTCCACTCGCCAGACGTTGCGACGCGCACCAACTTCGCACGGATGCCTCACTCTTTCCAGAGAACTTCCCGACGTAGAAACGTATTAAGACTTGTTCGGGTTTGTAGCCGAACCGCTCACACGCAACAGCAATTACGCCGTCGCGAATCACCGGGTCATTCAGGAGCCGATACAAACCCGCTCCTCGCCCTTCGCCGCAAACGTCCTTGGTTAAGACACCCTGCGATCCAAAGAATGATTTGACGGTAGCAAGAACGAGCCGCTCAGAATTTGCACCCACAAGGTCGACTTCATATCCGTGGGTCTGGAACTCCTCACTTGACTGTTTCTTGGTACGGCGAGTCACCGGAAACTTCATTGACGATGAAACAACGAGTCCCGGACTCTCTGCTTCCATGGCGACGGCGACAAACTGTTCGAAGGCTTCCATTCACCAAAAGTACTCACTTATGACCCCTACACGCTCCGCGAAACTCTCTTTGAATCTTGATCCGACTCACCTTTGCTCTGTCGTTCCCCAGAAGAGCGATGACACCGGAATCGCCAATCCGAAGAGTCGAAGGTAGAAACGAAGTCGTGCGCATCATCCATGGAGGTGACTCAAAGAAGTGGCGTCCGAAATTAACAGAAAAAGAGGTTCTCTCAGCCGAGACTATTGGGCAGGTGTCAGCGAGGATTGGGAACTATGTGTCCGACATGAAGCGACGGTCAAGCACTTTCCACTCAATCGAGTGAGACGGATTTCAGGTATCCGTCGCGCCTCGTTGGCGATCGTAACTACTGATCGGGAACATTGGAAATTAGCTCTCTGACTGGTGGGATGGAGTGCATTGGTCGACCCTGCGGAAACAACTCTCGAATTGCTTGACCGTATGGAAGATCACCAAACTCGCCGTTGATATATGCGCCTTCATCCGGAGATATCTTCCAAAGTTCTCTCAGATGCTGTTCAATTAATCGATCGGCTTCACCGCCTATAGCCTCGTCCCTATCCAAATGGGACTTAACCGACTCTGTGATCGCATCATGACTTCGACGAGAATTTGGATCACTGAAATCGACAATCGGAATTGGAAATGCCGCCAAACGGGCGTGCGTCAATTTCGGATGCGCCTTGTCAGGATCGACCTCTCCAAAGCGTTTGAACATGACGTATGACGTCGTCCTTGACAACAGAGCACCCAGGACAAACGCATGACTCAGTCCCTTATTTTCATACTCAGGTTTGAGTCGATAGACGTAAAGGGACTGAGGGCAAATGCTTCCCGTCAAATCGAGAGTTGCGACAATACCCACGCCTGCTTGTCGAATGAGAATCTTCTCACCTTCATAAAGATCTCGATTCTTTTGATCCCAGCCCGGTACGTTTATTGCGATCGTCTTTGTCGGATTGATCTTTTCGTATCTGTGTGCGAGATCGTCGCCGTCAATGAATGGCAACCTTCCTCGACGTGGATTGCCAATCTCAATCAGGTCGAAAGTGGTCACGCTCTTCTCGGTTAGCAACAGTCCACAATTGGGACATTTCTTGTCGTGCAGCTTGCCGCCTTTAAGCTTTCGCCCAGGTACGGTCGGATTGAGACAAGATGGACAAACCCATAGCCGACCCTCCTTGGCCATTTCTTCGCCACGACCGTGATCACAGATATTCGCCAAAGGCCAACTATTTTCAATCATCTTCTCGATAAGTGCGTCGTCTTTGCGATCTCGAAATACCTCAATCGGGTAGTCCGGAGCGTTGGTCATAGATCGAGCTTGAGGAATGAGGCGACGACTCTGAGATTCAAGTTGAGTTAGGGGAATGCGGCCGAAGATCGCATCCTTTCGGTTCATTCCTGAGAGTAGAAGAGTCTCGATGTCGTGGGCTTCGTCGGGCGGACTCTTCTTCGCTTCGACAACTAGAGTTCCCATTCGTACGTCTGAGCCAAACCATCCCGGACCAAGGGAGTGCAATCGTTCGATCGTCGTCGAGGAAAGCAGAATCTCGCGGATAAATGCCTTATCCGGATAGAGAAAACTGTCAGGAAGTACGAAAGCGAGACGACCGCCAGGTCGCAGGGCCTTCAGTGCCAATAGCATGAAAATCTCCCAGGAGTCCAATTTCATTGTTCCGTCGAGTCCCAACCATTCCAAGGCCTTCGCATACGAATCGGGGTCCACTTCCCCTCCCCACGGAGGATTGCCAATCACGACATCAAGCGAGCCAGCTGCCAGCCCGACAAGTCCAAGTGCGTCGCTCATATTCAAGCTGTCTGATGCGACAATATTCCTGCTCAAATCGCTAACGAGCTCGCTGCGCCTCACAGAACGGAGCCAGAGGGCCAGCTTTGCAATATCGACAGCTTGAACCAACAGGTCGATCCCGAAAATTGAATTGCGTAGAAGCGCGGATTGTTGGGCAACATTGATTCCTGAAAGAAGACTCGTCGCCCCCTGGCCCTCATCTGCTATCTGTTGCCATTTCCAAAAGTGATCGAGCAGGACTCGATACGAAGAAACAAGGAATGCGCCTGAACCGCACGCAGGATCAAGAATTTTAATTTGAGACAGTACCGAGAGTCGCAACGACGCGTCATTTGGATCACGGCCTGAACGTGTTGACTCTTCAAGCACTGCATCTTCGAATGCGTCTGTGATTGCGTGCGTAGCAAGAAAGTCCGCGAGAATTTCGCTCGTATAAAAAACGCCGATCCTTTTTCTTTCTTGGAGTCTGAGTGCAAGATCAGCGGGGCTGCCGACCCCGAGTTCGACCACATCCGAAAGTGACGCCTCAAAGACTCGCCCGAGCATGTGTTCGCCGAGCTCGCCGTAGAAATCAAATCTGAAGAGTCCCCACACTCCGTGAACGAAAATTCGCTCTTTGCCAATCTTCACGGGGTAGGACTTCTTCGCCAACGAATCAGGGATATCGATGGTATCAAGAACATGATGCCACTTGAATAATTCACCGTTAAAGGCTGCGACGTTCAATCCCGAAGTTGATGGACTGCCAACGTCTACCTCGCGAAAGAGTTCCTTCACTAAGGCGTAGACCTTCGCATCGCCGGACCCCGGCAGACGCAAACCAGCCTCAGTGAGATTCTTTAGCGTGTCTCTAGGAATGAGACTTTGAGGATGGTCCTCACAGTAAAGAATGAACAGAATCCGATCTAGAAGTCGCTGAGTTATTTCAAGAAGTTCGGGCCGCGATAGCGATGGAATACTTGCCGCCGCAATGGCATCATAGAAATCAGCACGAATTTGCCAATAGACGTTATAGAAGCCATCTTGAAGATGCAGCCTTCTTTCAGAAGATCTTCCATATAACGATGCCGTGACCGATTGGACTCCACCGACTACCAGGTTCTCATAGGCGAGTAAGAACCAGAGTTTTCGAAACTCCTCCGGCTTGTTACACGCTTCCGCCAGGTTGAATTCCTGGTATTCCCCCGGATCATCGACGCTATAGAGACGCATCAATCGCATATCGGTAACGACGACCCAACGAACTCCAAGAATTGAACGCCCATAATCAAAGGCTTGCTCAACAGGAGTTGCGTGATCATCTCTCGACTGTGGCTTGTCAAGATCCGTACCAGGCGATTTCAATTCGACGGCAACCAGAAACGTTGGTGGCGCATCAAACCGGAAATCGCCCAAAACAGCATCGGGAGTTTTTGAAATTCCGGTGGCACGACTCGGCGGCTTCGGCCATGCGGAGAAGTTTGTTTCCGGGTAAATTGTGTAACCCAGGACTGAGCCAAAGACGATATTCACAAAAGCGATCTCCAGTTGAGTTTCGGAAGAAGTGGAGGGCTCATGGGCGCGGAGATTGTCGACCCAATTCTTCAGCGCCGCCGTACGAGGAACTAAATCCGATATCGGATCGTGAACACTGTCTTCTAAGAACTGAGAGAGCACTCGCTTTGAGAAGAGCACGTCCTTGCCCGCGCCCGGAAAGAAACTCAGCTGCCTCACGGATTAACGTTAGATGACCGGACCAGTTTCACTTAGCTGTTTCGCTGGTCAGATCAAGCTTGTCAGTGTATTAACAGGGCGTTTACCTAAACAGAGAGCCACGGAATCGGTTGATTAGCCCCCTTGCAATCGCTTAGATACGTAGAGTTTCTTGCCGCCGTGCACCTCCAATCCCTTTGCGGTCGCGTAGCCGACACCTTTGTACCGATTGACGTGGGCTGCAACGCTTGCCGCCTCAGTGCGATCAAACACGAAATTGGTGCCACAGTTGTAACACTCGATTTTGCAATTTTCATAGTCTTCGTCCCAGGCGACAACCTCGACCATTCCGAGACGGCCCTTCTTCGCGCTCCTTGTCGAGTAGGCGGGGCCAACCGTCTCATCAACCTCTGATTCGAGTTCTTCGAGTGACATGCATGGCTGTTGAGCTTTGAGTTCCGCTCGAACCTCATCCACGTCAACCGGCTTGGGGTCCTTCACGACTCGAAAGACTCGAGCCACCGACTCCTTCGCGGGAACGATGTAGGCAGCGATATCTTCGGGCGTGGGATCTTTCGGCTGCTCCCGGGGTTCGTAACGAGCCATCTCACTGTCGATCAGCGGCGCTAAC
>JANXZS010000248.1 GCA_025355385.1 Acidobacteriaceae bacterium
AGTCGAGAACCTCCTTCGGGCTAAGTTTCCTTTTGACACGATTGAGCCAGTACCGAAGGGAGAGTTCGGTGGTGATGCCTTACATCGTGTGGTCAGCCCAGGTGGCGTAATGTGTGGAACCATCCTATGGGAAGCCAAGCGTACGAAAAACTGGAATGCTGCTTGGCTCGTCAAGCTACGCGAAGATCAAAGATCAGCGAAAGCTGAAATATCGGTTCTAGTCTCGCAAACGCTACCCGAGGGAATTACAACGTTTGACGTGGTTGATGGAGTATGGATTACTCATCCTCGCTGCCTTTTGTCGGTTGCGACAATTCTGCGTCACAGCCTGCTTCAGGTAAGCGCGGCTCGGCTTATCAGCGAAGGACAGCAAACGAAGGCGGAGATGGTCTATCAGTATTTGACCGGCCCCCGTTTTCGCCATCGGGTTGAAGCAATCGTCGAGGCATTCTCTTGTATGCAGGACGACTTGGATAAGGAACGCAAAGCCATCATAAAGCAATGGGCAAAGCGACAGGAGCAGATTGAGCGCGTAATGGAATCGACCGTTGGAATGTACGGTGATTTGCAGGGAATCGCCGGCAAGTCCATCCAAGAGATCGAAGGATTGAGTTTGTTAGCCCTGCCCGATGCAGTGGGATGCAATCTGCGCTGCTGTCCCATCAGTCACCTGGCTCCAGAGCTACGCTCTGGAGCCAGGACTCACGTCGAACCAGTTGAAGCTGCGGGAAGGCCTTGCGTCATCTATCCGCCTGTGGTTTCTAGGACCACCACAGCGCTGAAAAGTTCAAAGATGCTCAGCCCCTCGCTAAGTGCCGCGAGACTAGCAGGTCCCACGGGATGTTTATTTGGTCCGGATCGCGCGGGTGAAGACGTTGGCGGAACGAGGTGCTCCTCTTTCCATCCAAAAAGCCGAAGTTGAACTGCTGTTACGGAGTTTCGAGGCCTTCCCGCCGGACGATCAAAACGCCGGATTCGGGCTCTAGTGACGCAGTGACCTAAGAGGAACATGATTGCGCCTGTTCGCCAAGATCGATCGGGAGCGAGTGTCAGTTGGTGATAACAGGCCAATGCACTCGTCGAGGTTCCATGGTTGAGCGACTTTGCGTTCAGGTTAAATGGTCGGCATTCGGGACGATCTTTCACAAACGATCCGAAGTCGCAGTCATAGTGACACGAAAGCGGGCATTCCAGTAACTTCAACGTAGGGAACCAGTTTGTTACCGGCAAAGTTTCGGTGCATAGTTGAGATGCCTCGAGGTTTCCCCGCTGTGGAGCTTCCCATACGACGTCCTTCGGTGTCTTTCCATTCCGACAAATGCCCCAGGTAGTCTGGAGGCTCCTTAGTATCAGCCGGACGACTGGATCTTCGCCAGTCCGAGGACAAAAGGGAAGCGACCGTATCAACCCGACATGATTCTGCAGCGCGGCATCCGCCCTGCGGCACTTCAAGCGGGTATCACCAAACACATCGGCTGGCATACCTTCAGGCATACTTTCTCTACTCTGCTCAAGGCCGGTGGTGCGGATGTGAAGGTGATGCAGGAGCTGCTGCGGCACGCCAACAGTCGCATCACACTGGACATTTACGCACAGGCTATGAGCCCCGAAAAGCGAGAGGCCCAGACGCGTGTGGTGAAGATATTTTTGAAGGGAGGCGGAAGGGAATCTCTTATTGGACCCTAAAGGGCCCCAGTTTTTCTGGGCCGGTCCCGTAAGTTATTGATTAAATGGTAGGCACGAGGAGACTCGAACTCCTGACCTCTACCGTGTCAAGGTAGCGCTCTAACCAACTGAGCTACGCGCCTGTAGGCAAACTTTTCCTACCACGAGTAAGGATATCAATTTTCGGACGATCGTGCGCGAGGCCGAATGCGCCTCCATAATCGAGTTGCCGTGATACAGGTGGCACAAAGGCTGCACCTGAGTTGGTGGAGTCCACGATGCGATACCATCGGGACTGGTCAATGCACACCAATCTCATCTCCGGCCTGATATCGTGCTGAAAGATCTTCGAACAGCACCTAACCAGCTCACGTTACTACGGCTCTGTATAGTGCCGTTTGTCGTGCTTGCAATCCTCGACGCACACTATAAAACTGCCTTCGCATTGTTTGTGGTCGCCGGCATAACGGATGGCCTCGACGGCTTGGCGGCGCGCATGCTGCGGCAACAAACCATGCTAGGCCAGTACCTCGATCCGGTGGCGGACAAATTGCTCCTCAGTACGCTTTTCCTGGTGCTGACGCACGTGGGGCTGATCTCGTGGAGAGTTACCGTGCTGGTATTTGGCCGCGATCTCGGCATCCTGGTGGTATCTGCCATTCTCTATGTGGGATTGGGGATGCGCGATTTCACTCCCAGCATTTATGGCAAAGCCAATACGCTTGCCCAGATCCTGGCCCTCATCAGCGTGCTGCTCGGCCTGTTTTTCTCGCCGGCATGGATCGTCGCTTTTAGCACATTCGCGCTCGACGCAACCGTCCTTCTGACCGTAGTTTCGGGCTTTCACTATGCGTGGAGAGTGGGCCACCGGCTCTCCACGCACTCAGTTAATCAATAGAGTATAGCCTATTCCCCCTCCTCCAGATCGCTTGAAGCAGGAGTTGTTTTCGTAGGGATGTCGCGAAGCTCTTCGGAGTCAAAAACCTCGCTGCACTCTAGGCACTCGAGATATTCGACGTCGTCCTCGCGTGCCACGATTCGCACTCTGGGATGCTTGCAGCCTGCATCCATGTCGGGTGTTTGGTCGAGGAATTTTGACAATATCGCCCCGATTCTATCCGCCGACGAGGCCTTGTCAAATGAATACACAGTTTTCTTTATGGGCTTCTGATACGCCCACCATGCACTGTTATGATGCGAGGTGTCCGGGGCGTGAATTTCAGTGTCCCCTCGTTAAAAGCGACTACTGACACCCAAAGGTACGCGGGTCAGATCTGTTTTATCAATGTCTCAGCATCTGTAGCGCAAGATTTTACCTACTCAGTTTGTAATTCGGACGTAATTGGTCGTATACTTTTGTTATATAGGACCATATCGGTCGCTCTTAAAGAGGACCAGGCCCTCGCGGACGGGACCACCATTGTTAAGGCTTACGAAAAAAGCGGATTACGGCCTGATGGCCCTCAAGTTTCTAGCGGAACACGTCGATACCGCGTCCTTGAGCGCTAAAGATATTGCGGAGGCATACGGCATTCCGCCGCCCCTGCTCGCCAAAATTCTGCAGCGACTCACGAAGGCTGGTCTTTTGCGTTCGCATGCCGGCATGAATGGCGGATATGCGTTGTCAAAGGACGCGCGCGACATATCCGCTTTCGAAGTGATTCGCGCCATAGACGGTTCGTTTTTTCTCACCTCCTGCGTTAAGGCGGCGGAATCTTGCGACCTTCACAACAGTTGCACGATCAAAGAGCCACTCGCCAAGCTGAACGAAAGCATCGCCGAAGTTCTTAAAAATGTTCGCATCTCGGATCTGGTTGACGCCGGGGTAGAATCGGCGGCCCGGCACAGCGCGCTCGAATCTCAATTGGTCACGCTCACGCATTAGACAATTTTTTAGATTAACCGCTTTCTTAAGTAGGAGAAGAAGAATGAGCACAGTAGAAAATGCAGTTGCAGCGCCTGCAGACGTTCATCTCCCGATCTACATGGACTACCACTCTACGTCCCCAATGGATCCGCGCGTCCTCGACGCCATGATGCCGTACTTCACGGTTAAGTTCGGGAATTCTGCCAGTCGCAACCACTCGTTTGGCTGGGAGGCGGAGCAGGCGGTCGAGGTGGCACGCGGGCAGATTGCGAAGCTGATCGGCGCCAGTTCCAAGGAGATCATTTTCACCTCGGGTGCGACCGAGAGCAACAACCTCGCCATCAAGGGAATTGCCGAGATGTACAAGGAGCGCGGTAATCACATCATCACCCAGGTGACGGAGCACAAAGCGGTGCTCGATACGTGCAAGCGCCTGGAAAAATATGGTTACCGAGTGACCTATCTGCCAGTGAAGGCGGATGGACTCATCGATTTAGACGATCTGAAACGTGCCATGGACGACAAGACGATTCTTGTCACCATCATGAGCGCCAATAACGAAATCGGCGTAATCCAGCCGATTGCGGAAATTGGCAAGCTCTGTCACGAGAGAGGGATTCTCTTCCACACGGATGCGGTGCAGGCGGTTGGCAAGATCCCTATGGACGTGCAGAAGATGAATATAGATGTGTTATCGGTGACCGCGCATAAGCTCTACGGGCCCAAAGGCGTTGGTGTGCTCTACGTGCGTCGTCGTAATCCGCGGGTGCAGATTGCGGCACAGATAGACGGCGGCGGTCATGAGCGTGGCATGCGTTCGGGGACGTTGAATGTTCCCGGTATTGTCGGGATGGGCAAGGCTTGCGAGATAGCAGGGCAGGAGATGGAGACAGAGGCCGAGCGACTCACTCGACTGCGCGAGAAGCTTAAGACCAAGCTTGAAGGCGCTCTGGACTATGTCCACGTCAACGGTTCCATGGAACACAGGTTGCCCGGCAACCTCAACATGAGTTTCGTCTATGTCGAAGGCGAATCGCTGTTGATGGGTATCAACGATATAGCGGTTTCCAGCGGATCTGCCTGCACCTCGGCGACGCTTGAGCCCTCCTATGTATTAAAGGCACTTGGTCTGGGCGATGACGTGGCGCACAGTTCTATTCGGTTTGGCCTCGGAAGGTTCAATCAGGAAGCCGAGGTAGATTACGTCGCGAACAAGGTAATCGATGTCGTACAAAAACTCCGCGAGCTTTCCCCGCTCTACGAGATGGTCAAAGAGGGCATCGATATTTCCAAAATCGAGTGGCAGGCGCACTAAAGCAGTTCCACTTCTGACAGCACACCGTCGACGTGAAATTGTGTTAAACATCTGCCGCTGATGCAAGAACGAAAGGGTTCATCAAGTCCGGAGGAAATTCGAAATGTCATATAGCGATAAGGTAATCGACCATTACAACAATCCGCGCAACGTCGGCCAGATGGACAAGAGCAGCAGTGAAGTAGGCACTGGTCTTGTCGGCGCGCCGGAGTGTGGCGACGTCATGCGCCTGCAGATCAAGGTTAATCCCGAGACGCAGGTGATTGAAGAAGCGAAGTTTAAAACCTTCGGTTGCGGATCCGCTATCGCCTCCTCCTCACTTGCTACCGAGTGGGTCAAGGGTAAGACGGTTGAAGAAGCACTCACCATCAAGAACACTGACATTGTGAAGGAACTGGCTCTACCGCCGGTGAAGATCCATTGCTCGGTACTCGCGGAAGATGCGATTCGCGCTGCCATCGGAGACTGGAAGAAGAAAAACGGCGTAGCTGAGACTGCAGACTACGTTAGTACTGTAGCGACGAACTAATTGGCGAAGGACAGGCGAGAGCCATGGTGGCTCTCGCGGTCATTCCAGGGAGAAGTTACAACATGATTTCGGTAGAGGCTGTTGTAAATGGTGGGAGCGCGACTCCCAAACAGCAGGGACTGCAGTTAACGGATCGGGCGTTAAGCCATATTCGCGTCGCCATGGCGAAGGAAAATATATCGCCGGAAGAGGGCGGTCTTCGCCTCGGAATCCAGGGTGGTGGCTGTTCAGGGCTGTCATACAACATTCGGTTCGATACGCAGCCGAGAGAGCGCGACCGCGTATACAAGTTTCAGGACATTCGCATCTTTATCGATCCCAAGTCATTTATTTATCTCCACGGAATGATCTTGGATTATGAGGAGACACTGATGCGTCAGGGATTCAATTTCATCAATCCTAATTCGACCAAGTCGTGCGGTTGCGGCTCCTCGTTCTCGGCCTGAAGAGCTTTCCAAGATGCCCACAGCAGAAGAGAAATTCGTCGACGTGGCATGCTGGTCCTGCGCCGCGCCGGTGGTTCACGCCCAGCTGTTTTGTGCCAGCTGCGGTAAGGTGCAACCTGCGCACAGCGGCGCGGACTACTTCGAAGTATTCGGCCTGTCCCGCAAATTGGCGATCGACACTACATCGCTCGAACGGGAGTTCTATCGTCTGAGCCGCAGACTGCATCCGGATGTCTATACGCGAGCAAGCGAGCAGGAGCAGAATTGGAGCCTGCGCAATGCATCCCTGCTCAACGACGCGTATCGCACGCTAAAGGAGCCCATAGCCCGCACGGAATATTTCCTGCGGCTGGAGGGTGTTGAGATTCAGGAGGAGGGCAAGCAGGCAAGCGATCGCAAGAACCCTTCTCGTGTCCCTGATGATCTGCTGGAAGAAGTATTTGAGTTGAACATGCAGCTTGAAGAGATGCGCATGACGCGTAAGACCGGTGACGACGACCCGGACTTGCGGCAAGACCTGCTAACAGCGAAGCAACAATTCGAAGCGCAGCTCGCTGAGACGGACAACTTCATTCAGCAACTTTGGCAGGAGCGGGACGAAGCACTTGCGAGCAATTTCGATTTTGGAGACCAGATAAAGCAACGCATGGTCGCCGCGTTGGACAGGCGTCGCTACATCCGCAATCTGGTTCGCGATGTGAATGAGACACTCGATACGTAACCGTCCCCAACCTGGAATGCAGCAGCAAATTTCCATATTAGAGAGATCATGGCAGAAGAACGAGTTATAGGAATCGATCTGGGCACGACGAATTCTCTCGTCGCCTTTATGTACAACGAGCGTCCCATAGTTATTCCCGGCGAGGATGGTCTTAACCTTGTTCCCTCCGTCGTTGCGCTTGATGTGCAGACCGATCCGACCGCGCGGCCAACTGTGGTCGTAGGCAATGGAGCACACAAGTCCCTGATGTTGTTTCCCGATCGCGCCGTATATTCCGTAAAGCGTTTGATGGGTCGGGGCGCGGAGGATGTGCAGGACGAACTGAAGCTCTTTCCCTTTCGTCTCGCAGACAACATCCAGTCTGGCGAAGTGTTGCGTATTCGACTTGGTGAGATGGAGTTCACGCCTCCCGAAATTTCTGCCTATATTCTTCGGCAGTTAAAGCGCAACGCTGAGCGCTACTTTGGCGGCACGGTCACGAAGGCAGTCATCACGGTGCCCGCATATTTCAACGACGCGCAGCGTCAGGCAACCAAAGATGCTGGACGTATGGCGGGTCTGGACGTGCTCCGCCTGGTGAATGAGCCTACCGCGGCAGCACTTGCCTATGGACTCGACCGCGAAAAAGAAGGCATTATCGCCGTCTATGATCTGGGCGGCGGTACCTTCGATATTTCCATTCTGAAATTGCAGGACGGCATCTTCGAAGTGATAGCGACCAACGGCGATACCCACCTTGGAGGCGACGATATCGACAACCTCCTCATCGCGCTTGCGATCGACGACATACGCGGCGACCTCGGTGTAGATGTTCGCTCGAGTGCTGAGGCAATCCAGGCAATACGCAAGGCCGTGATTGAAGCCAAGATCGAGCTATCGTCTGCAGATAGTTCGCGCTTGGAGGTGGAGCTTCCCGAAGGGCACCACTATTGTCGTGAGATAACACGCGTTCAGCTCGAGGCCTTAATCAAGCCGGTGCTTGAGCGCACCATTGGTCCGGTGCGCCAGGCTCTAAGAGATTCGGGCTTGACCTCGGAGCAGATCGGCGAGGTGGTACTGGTAGGTGGATCAACACGCATCCCCGCCGTGAGACATGTTGTGGACAACCTGTTCCAGCTTGCCGCTCGGGGAAAGAAGCCGCACACTGAGCTGAATCCTGACGAAGTTGTAGCGCTCGGGGCGGCAGTGCAGGCGAATATTCTTGCTGGCGGATCGAAGGCCACCGAAGACATGCTTCTGCTCGATGTTACGCCGCTCTCGCTCGGTATCGAGGCACTCGGCGGCGTTGTGGCAAAGATTATCGATCGCAACTCGACCATTCCGGCATCTTCCACTGAGCACTTTACTACTGGAGTGGATGGGCAGACGAACGTTGCAATTCACGTGCTTCAGGGCGAGAGGGAACTGGCAAAGGACTGCCGTTCGCTCGCTCGCTTCGATTTGAAAGGCATTCCTCCGATGAGTGCGGGACTGCCCCGGATCGAAGTAAGATTTTTGATCGATGCCAACGGCATCCTGCACGTTTCCGCCCGTGAACAGCGCAGTGGCAAGCAGGCTGAAGTAGAAGTGAAGCCCACGTATGGGCTCACGGATGAACAAGTGGAGACCATGATTTTGGAATCGTTCGACTATGCCGAGGAAGACTTTCATGTGCGCCAGGTGATCGAGGCGCGCAATGAAGCGGATACCATCCTTGCTGCTGTTGAGAAGGCGCCTCAGCATCCAGCGTGGCAACAGTTGAGTGCGGAAGAGCGCACGGAGATTGCGCGGCTGGACCGCGAACTGCTTGGGATAAAGCAGGGAGACAATTTGCCTGCGATTCGACAAGCGACCGAGGCGCTCGACAAAGCGACCCGCCGCTTCGCAGAGCTAATGATGGATCAGGCCGTGTCGAGTGCCATCCAGGGTGAGACGATGGAGTCTGCGAGTACGAAGCTCGGCCAAGGGCCTACCGCTCCGCATGAGATTGCACCGGCGGAGTTCAAGTAATCGTTCCACGCATTCCATAAGCCAGACCACAGCGAGAGAAGAACGATGTCAGACGAGAAGACCATGATGGTAGATCTAAGCATTCCGCCCGCGGAAGAAATGGTTCGCGTTACATTTCTGCCTGAGGGCAAGACCGTTGAGTTTGCGTACGGGAGCTTGCCTTACGACCATCATGGCAGGCCAATGTCATTCCTGGATGTAGCGGAAAACTACGGCATCTTTCTTGATCACGCATGCGGTGGAGCCTGTGCCTGCACCACCTGTCACATTTGGGTGAAGGCAGGCGGAGATGGCATTAGCGAAGCCGACGACGAAGAACTGGACCGCCTCGATATGGCTGCCGATCAGCAGTTGACTTCGCGCCTCGGTTGCCAGGCAGTGATCACTGGACCCGGTACCTATGTGGTAGAAATTCCAAGCTGGAATCGCAACTATGTGTCGGAAGGGAAGCCGCTGACGCTGAGTCAGAGCTAAGCAGGAGGGGATCATGGCCAAAGATTTGACCTGGACGAATGTGGAAGAGATCGGAATCCAATTGCAGGAAAAATTTCCAGCAGTTGACCCCTTGACGGTACGCTTCACTGACCTGCGCCAATACGTCGTCGAGTTGGAAGGCTTTTCTGACGATCCCGCAAAGTCCAACGAGTCCCGGCTTGAGGCTATCCAGATAGCCTGGCACGAAGAATACCTCGACGCGCAGTAGGGCTATGATCCCGTTTGTATTGATCGGAGTTTAGTACCAGTCGAAGGCACCGCGAAAGAGTTCAAATTCTGGGGCATTTTGCCGGGAGTAGTACAGGGAAAGAATGTCAAAGCGGGTGGCAGGAGCGGGGTCAATTTGGCGTAGGTAGACTCTGGCGAGCCTGCGCAGCGTGCGGCGCTTATCACCATCGACAGAAGATTCGGCGCTGGCGACTTTGCGGCTGGAACGTGTCTTAACCTCGAGAAAGCAGAGCGTGTCGCGATCCCAGGCGATAAGGTCGATGTCGCCTCGGCACAATGCGGAACGAAAGCGGCGTGCCACCACGACGTAGCCCTGGCGGCGGAGATGAAAGAATGCATCCTCTTCGCCACGCTCGCCAGTTTTAAGGTGGGGAGCGACGTTAGAAGGCTTCAGCCGCGTGGTAAGCCAGTCGGCGGCATGCAGTACGCCTTCAAAGAAACGAAGATGGGATTGAGTTACCAGGGACATTGAGAGTATTGTCTGCCTCAGCGCTACGGTAGGCCAAGCAAATACCGCTAAAGCCAGAAAGAGAAGCTTTTTTTGCGAACGAAGACGATCGCCATAGATTCCACCCCTGCCGCAGGTACGTGCCCGTTGGCTGCATGTGGCGGTGAACATGCCAGTGCGATTGGCTGGCTGCAGGGCGTTACCATCGTCTGGATGCTAGTAGAGTGCGCAGTCTCGCTCATTGCGGCGGCGCGCGCGCATAGTCCTGCATTGCTGGCGTTTGGATCAGACAGCCTGGTGGAACTGCTCTCTGCCTCTATTGTCGTTCTGCAGTTCACGCCGACCTTCCGTATTGACGCGAACAAGGCCTCGCGTATCGCCGGCGGGCTTCTTTTCGTCCTTGCTGGCCTCGTTGTTGTCACGTCGATTGGGTCTCTTGCCTTGCACGTCGAGCCAGATCGCAGTTGGATGGGTATCGGCATTACGGTCGTAGCGCTGATTGTGATGCCTGTCCTGAGCGCTCTCAAGCATCACATGGCGGAGAAGACGGGCAACGTCGCGTTGGCCGCGGACTCTATTCAGTCCGCCACTTGCGCGTATCTTGCTCTTATCACGCTCGTTGGGCTTGCAGCCAATGCGATGTTCCACCTGCCGTGGGTCGATGCGGTTGCCGCATTAGGGGCAGTTCCAATTCTCGTGATCGAAGGGAAACGTGCGATGCGCGGGGAAGTCTGCGGTCGCTGCTGACGATATAGGCTCCACTATTGCGTGACCGGCACGAAGGAAGGGTTTGAATGAAGCCGTCAACCATCTACTGGATCTGGCTGGTGGGATCATTGGTGTGGCTGGTGAATACCGTGATCGCGTGGTACGCGGGGCGGAGTGGTCACGCGACGATCTCGCTTGTGGTCGCGTTACTTTTTTTCGCAGCCGCATTACAGACAAGACGCAATGGGAAGTTGCCGGAGTAGAGATGTTCCACTCCCAACGCCGTGATGGGCGTCGGGAGTGGAATCTGTTCTTCGCGCAGCAAACGGCGCTTACTTAGTAGCACTCGCAAGCGCGGCAGTGCGGCCTTGTTCCTGCTCGACAGCGGCGATGCAGTCCTCCAGTATGTCGAGTGCGATGTTTGCCTCGTGTTCATTCACGATGAGCGGCGGAGCCAGCCGGAACGATGTCTCACCGCATCCCAGAATGAGTAGCCCGCGTTCGAATGCATGTTCCACAATGGAGTCGCGCCAGGGGCCGGCTACTTCTCGCGTGGCCTGATCCTTGACAATCTCGACTCCGATCATCAAGCCGCGCCCGCGCACTTCTCCGACGATGGAGAAGCGCTGTGGCCAGTCCTTCATTCTTACCATCAGCTTTTCGCCGATGCTCGCGGCATTGGCAATGCCTTCACGCTCCAGCACATCCATCGTCGCCAGCGCCGCTGCAATCGAGACGGGATTGCCGCCGAACGTGGACGCGTGCGAACCTGGCTTCCAGTCCATGATTTCCGCCCGCGTCATGCAAATGCCAAGAGGCATTCCCGATGCAATGCCTTTGGCGATGCAGACAATGTCCGGCTGCACACCGGTATGTTCCACTGCCCACCACTTGCCGGTGCGGCCGGCGCCGGATTGCACTTCATCCACGACCAGTAGAATGCCGTACTTGTCGCAGATGCGGCGTAGTTCCTGCATGAACACTGTTGGCGCAACCACGTAGCCGCCCTCGCCCTGGATTGGCTCGACGAAGATCGCGGCGACCTCCTCCGGAGCGAGCGTGGTGTGGAAGAGCTTCTCCTCGATATAACGAGCGCATCCCAGAGCGAACGCCTCCTCCGCCTGGGGGCCACCAGAGCAGCCGCGATACGCATACGGATACCGCACATGGGTGACTCCGGGAAGCATTGGTGAAAAGCGGCGTTTTTGCTGGGGCTTTGAGGCAGTGAGCGACAGAGCGCCCATGGTGCGACCGTGGAATGCACCGAAGAACGCGATCACATTCTGGCGTTGCGTGTGATAGCGGGCAAGCTTCAGTGCGCACTCTACTGCCTCCGCACCGGAGTTGCCATAGAAGAAGCGGTGCGGTCCGGGCATGGGCGCAACAGCAGAAAGACGCTCCGCCAGAGTGACCATGTTCTCGTAGTAGAAGTCAGTCCCCGACATGTGAATGAGTTCTGCGGCCTGCTCCTGAATGGCTGCTACGACCTCAGGGTGACAATGCCCGGTCGATGTGACGGCGATTCCGGCCGCAAAGTCGAGAAATACGTTGCCGTCTACATCCTCGACGCGTATCCCGCGGCCGCGCTTCGCCACCATTGGATAGGAGCGCGTATAGCTGGGAGAGATGAGGCGGTCGTCGGCCTCGACAATGGCGCGTGCCTTGGGACCAGGCAAGGCTCCCAGTAGACGGGGGCCATATTGCGCCCGCAATTCGGGCGTTACTGCTTCTGCCTTGAAATTAGAATAAGTGTTGTTCTGCATGGGTTTCTCCTCGCGGGGCCGTGAGTGTTGCTGCGGAGGTGAACCGCTCGCCGCATCCAGATTGTATCGGGACGGGGGTCGCGCAAATAGGAGGCCGGCCCGGAGGAGTTAGTCGCCAGCGAAAAGGCTTGGCCGGGTGCGCATTGGCAGCACGCGAAGGTGCTTACGAGGAGATAGCATGCGCGCCAGGGATCGCGACCAGCGATGATCGCTGATTGATGCCGCAATCGAGTCAGGCTGCACAGGACGATGCATGCGCTCAGATCCTTCAGTTCCCAGAGCATAGCACGCCAGCTGTGCTCTGCAAAAGATGCTTATTCACCGTTTCACGAATGGCAGCCCCGGATTCCTCGCCGAGCTGGCAAAGGTCTACAGGAAGTACAACTCGGAATTGCTCGGCCCGCCTCCCCTAGGCTAAAGTCGCGACTTACTGCCCCCTGTCCCCGCGTTGCGAAACCGATATCTGCCTCTGGCGGAAGCGGCGTCGCATGGTGGCTGCGTAGCCAGCTATCCGGCGCTGGCAACTGCTATCGCCCCTACGGCGTTGTACGATAGTGACAGCCCATGACCGCCGTTTCCCCTGCATTGAAGACCAGTTCACTGGCCATCCCTTCCGCCTTCGCTTGCGTGTACTTCTTCTGGGGTTCCACCTATGTCGCGATCAAGATCGGCTCGGAACATCTTCCGGCGCTGGTGCTGGCGGGGGTTCGCTTTCTTATCGCGGGTACGCTCACGCTGGGCTATTGCCGGGCGCGCGGGCTCCGAGTGTTCTGGGGACGAAGGCAAATGGCGTGGCTTGCGCTCTTCGGAATCCTGATGCTTGGCGGAGGCAATGTAGGACTGGTGTGGAGTGAGAGGTTCCTCCCCAGCGGCCTCGCCTCTCTGCTTATCGCGGTGGTTCCTCTCTACGTCGCCCTCATCGAGTTCTTCCTGCCCAGCGGTGAGCCTCTTCCCTGGCGCGGATGGCTCGGCTTGCTCATAGGCTCTCTCGGCCTTGCTGCGCTTTTGTGGCCCAGCATCCACAAGGGCCTTACCGGCGAAATGCAGCGCGTGCTCGCTGCTGCAGCAGTGCTCGGCGGAGCACTCTGCTGGACGATTGCCTCGATCCTGTCGCGCCACATTCGTCTGCCGGTAAACGCCTTTGTAGCCGCAGGCTGGGAGATGCTGTTCGCTGGAATCTTCAACACTACCCTCGCAACCCTCTTCGGCGACTGGGGCGCGGTACATTGGACGCGGCCTGCGGTCGGCTCCATCGCGTACCTGGTCACGTTTGGGTCCCTTGTAGGATTCACTGCCTACATCTGGTTGCTTGAACGCGTCCCGGTAGCAAAGGTGGCCACGTATGCCTACGTCAACCCGGTGGTTGCGGTTATCCTCGGGGCGCTTTTTCTGGGAGAACGGATGGAGCGGACAGAGTACATCGGTATGATTGCGGTGGTGCTGGCTGTTTTTCTGGTCACATCCTCGCAACTGGGCGGGGCGGCCACGCCGGCGCAGCAGTAGGAGTGAGCCCTGGAGAGCAATCTCTCGACGTGGGTCAGGGCGGGAGACGGGGTTGCCAGTGCAACGTCCAAGAGATATTCCACCTTGCCGGGGCAGAGCCGTCGGTGTGCGATACGATAACAGCAACGTGGCGAACATCCCGGTCAAGACAATCTCGGCAAGCTACAACGTCCTGACGGGCGATGGACTGCTGCAATCGCTACTCCCGCGCATCACGCGCATGCTCGGCCGCAAACCGCAGCGGATATTCGTGCTCACCTCGCCCGGGATCTGGGCGTTGTGGTCGGAGAGCTTTCTGGTTTCGTTCAAGCAGGATGCGCCGACCATCCTGTTTCTGACCGCCGGGGAAACGCACAAGCACATGCGCAGCGTCGAAGCTCTCGCCCGCGCAATGGCGAGCGCTGGGGCTGACCGATCTTCGCTGCTGATCGCTTTCGGTGGCGGAATCATTGGCGATCTGGGCGGTTTTCTGGCCGCTATATACATGCGCGGCATCGACTACATACAGGTACCCACCACGCTCCTGGCCCAGGTGGATTCGTCCATTGGCGGCAAGACCGGTGCGAATCTGCCGGAAGGCAAGAATCTGGTTGGTTGCTTCCACCAGCCCCGTGCCGTCTTCGCTGATGTTCGACCACTGCAGACGCTGCCGGAGCGCGAACTGCGTGCCGGGCTGTTCGAGAGCATCAAGGCGGGCATAATCCGCGACGCGCGCCTGTTTGCATACCTGGAGCGCAACTCAACAGCGTTGCTGTGTCGCGATCCAGAGGCGCTGGAGTATGTAATCGCGGCATCGATCCGCATCAAGGCTGCAGTAGTCAGTGAGGATGAACGCGAATCGGGCGTTCGCATGCTTTTGAATCTGGGGCACACCCTTGGGCATGCACTAGAGGCAGCCACTTCCTACCGCAAGTTTCTGCACGGAGAGGCTGTGGGCCTGGGCATGATCGCCGCAGTTGAGCTTGGCTTGGCGCGCAAAACCCTGACCGCTGCGGAGGCTGCACGCATCTCATGCCTGATCGACCTCTACGGGCCGTTTCCGCACGCTTCGATCAGCCCGGAAAAGCTCATTACCGCCTCCGATCATGATAAAAAGAATTCCGCTGGAATTCGCCGCTTTGTGCTTCCCGTGGGCATCGGCGACGCAGTGGTGGTGGAGGATGTCACTATCAGCGAGTTGATCCTCGCTGCGCAAGCCATGCTTCGTAAGAGGAAGACACGGTGATGGCTGCCCCCGGAGCTCAGCCTGAGGGGACCAGGGATGAGCAGGGCGCGGCTACCGCGGTCCGCGAAATGTTCGACACCATCGCGCCCCGGTACGACCTGCTCAATCACGTTCTGTCGCTCAATATAGACCGGTTTTGGTGGTGGCGGACGGCGCGGCGCTTTCGCACGATTCTCGGTCACCCGGATGCTATCATTCTGGACATATGTTGCGGGACCGGGGATATGACTCTCGCCCTGCTTCGTCGCCGCCCGAAGAAATCGAGGCCCATCCTCGCAGCGGACTTTGCCCACCAGATGCTGGTTCGCGGGGCGGCCAAGTTTATAGCTCGGGGCGCCGAAGCCGTTGAAGCGGATGCGCTGCATCTTCCCCTGGCTTCTTCGTCCCTCGACCTGATCGTGTCGGCCTTCGGATTCCGTAACCTCGCGAACTATCAAGCGGGGCTTGGGGAGTTTCAGCGCGCGCTCAAGTCCGGCGGGGAAGTGGGAATCCTCGACTTCAACGAACCCAGCGGGGTGATGGGAAAGCTCTACGCGCTCTACTTCCGCCACGTTCTGCCCGCCATTGGAGCAGTAATTTCAGGGGTTTCCGGTCCTTATACCTATCTCCCCACCTCGGTACATCGCTTCCCGCCAGCCCCTGAAATGCTCGAAATCATGCGGCGCGCAGGCTTCCATGATGTTTCATGGACCCCGTATAGTCTGGGGATTGCCGGGCTATATCGCGGAGTGAAAAGCTAGGGGCAGCACCGCATTAGCCCCATGCATCAACCCAGATTTTGAGACCGTAACGCTAGCCCCCCCACTCGCGGGTAACTCCGATTGCGACGCTGCTCTAGCCCTTAGAGTGTCAGGGCTGTAGGCTTATCGTAATGTCGGCGACCGTAATTGAAACAACCGCTCAGCGGCACAGCAAAGAGAAGCGCACTGTCGCGCTGATGTCGGTTGCTGCCGCCTCCGGCATGACGATCCTCAAATTAATCACTGGCCTGTTGACCGGATCGCTGGGCATGCTGTCAGACGCGGCGCACTCCGGGCTGGACTTGCTCGGAGCGGGCCTCACCTTTTTCTCGGTGCGCGTCTCGGACCGGCCGGCGGATGAGGCCTACACATACGGACGCGGCAAGATTGAAAACATTTCGGCATTCACCGAGACATTTCTCATGGCCGTCTCGTGCATCTGGATTGTCAGCGAGGCGATCTCGCGTATCTTTCTGCACCCGGTCGATATCAAGCCTTCGCTGTGGCCCTTCGCGGTACTTCTGGTTTCGATTGGGGTGGATTACTGGCGGTCGCATCAGCTTATGGCGGTTGCGCGACGGACGGGCAGCCAGGCGCTGGAAGCAGACGGACTGCATTTTGCATCGGACATCTGGGCGAGCGTTGCGGTATTCCTCGGGCTTGCTGCCTCCACGATCGGCATCCGTTATCACCTGCCGTGGCTGCGGTTTGCCGACCCGATTGCCGCGGTTACAGTCTCCCTGCTGATTCTGAACTTCAGCTGGAAACTGGCCAGCAAGACAATCGCCGTGCTCATGGATGCGGTTCCTGCGGAAACCCGTTACCGCATGCTGGCAGAAGTGCAGCGCACGGATGGCGTACTGTCGGTGGAACAGGCCCGGGTGCGCCGTTCGGGCAACTCCTATTTCGCGGATCTTACACTAGCCCTCCCCCGCAATCTCACCTTTCAACGCACGGAGCAGCTTGTCAGCGAAGCGACCCTGGCAGTGAATCGTATCCTGCCCAATGCAGACGTGGTCATCCATACCGTGCCGCGCGCCGGATTTGCCGAGAGCATCTTCGATCGGGTACGCGCCGTCGCCTCGCGCAACAATGTATCGATCCACGATGTAAGCGTGCAGTCCTTTCATGGAGAGCTGCGCGTGGAGCAACACGTTGAGGTAGCAGAGCGCTTGTCTCTACGCGATGCCCACGACTTTGTTTGCCGTCTGGAGTCGGAGATTCGCAGCGAAGTTCCCGAGTTGCAGTCCGTGCTGACGCACATTGAAAGCGAGCCGGCGACGATCGAAGAACCCGTAAGCATGGACCGCGACGATCAGATCCTCGAAATGAACTTGCGAGAAGCTGGGTCGCACTTTTCGGAGATCGTCGACATTCATGACGTCGTAGTTGGACGCACCGGAGAAAGAATCCAGGTATCCTGCCACTGCACTCTTCCCGACGACCTCACCATGCAACGCGTGCATGAAGTCATCACATCGCTAGAGGCCCATTTCCGGGTAAAGAGTCCCGAGGTCTATCGCGTGCTCGTCCACCCGGAACCCGTTACCGACAACACGCACTGATGCGCGTGCATGCGCAGGAGGCAGCCATGATCGCAAGCGCCGTGTGGAAGAAGGAGAGCAAGTACGAGACTTTTTCAGAGAATGGGCATTCTGTGCTCTTCGAAGCCAGCCCCGGAGATACTGCTGGCCCCAGCCCCATGGAAGCCGCTCTGATGGCCCTCTGCGGGTGCACGTCTGTCAATGTGGTGTCTATCCTTGAAAAGAAGCCTGAGCCCCTCACGGGCCTGACCGTCTCCGCTACTGCCGAACAGTCTGGCGCGCCGCCCCGCGTCTTCAAGCACATCCACCTCGTCTATCGCGTCAGTGTGAAGGTATCGCGCAAGGCGATGGAAGACGCCGTCTCACTGTCGAAGAACAAGTATTGCTCGGTCTCCAAAATGCTCGAGAAAGCAGCGGAAATTGACTTCGCCATCGAGTATGAAGACCAGCCCAACGTCGCGGAAGACAGCGCACAGCAGGCATAATGATTCGTTTCTTTCAATTCGCTTCAGCCGTCCTTCTATTGGCCCTGGTCGCTCTTCTTGCTGCCATCACGACGATGCACTTCGCCATCCATGGCGCCGAAGTGAACATCCCCGATTTTCGCGGAATGACCGTGCCCGAAGCCACTCACAGGGCGATCATCCTTGGCGTTAACCTGAGCGTGGACAACCGCTTCTACTCAGCAGAGGTTCCAGCAGACCGCGTCCTGAGCCAGTCGCCAGGGCCGGGTACCGTAGTTCGCCGCGAATGGCACGTACGGATCGCGCAAAGCCTTGGGCCGCAACGGGTTTCCATACCGAACGTCGTGGGACAAGAGGAGCGGCTGGCAACAATCCAGATTCGCCGCCTCGGCCTTGACATTGGCACCCTGGCACACCTGCCCGTGGACAGCGCTGCACCGGGAACTGTGATCGCGCAAACTCCTCCGCCAGATGCTGCCGGAGTGGAACGCCCAACCGTCAGCCTACTGATTGCGGCGGTACCCACCGCGCCACCGGTGGGATTCGTAATGCCCGATCTGACGGGCCAGACTGCCGCCGCTGCCAGCTATGCCGTAACCCGCGCCGGGCTGAAACTGGCTGCGTGGAAAGATCTTTCGCTGCCAATCGAACCGCCGTCGCTGACTCTCAGCCAACCCATGGCACCGCTGGTCGCGCCGGGGACAGTGGTTGCGCAGAGTCCCTCTCCGGGCCACCGCGTGGATCCGACAATGGGAGTGGAACTCACCATCGCGCGATAAGGACACGTGCTAGAGCAGAAGCAGGGTTACTGTAAGGTGAGCCACAGATCTCTGCAGGCATTTTCATCAAGAAAATGCCTACATCGCTGTAGATAGATACATCACTCTATCCCTGCTTCTGCTCTAGTCACGAACCAACATCGCAGCGAAGAAGCCGTCGCAGGCATGAACGCCGGGAAGCGTGCGCAGATAGCCATTGCGGACGCCAGTTAGCGCGAGAGCGGCAGCGCCTTCCACGTTGCATGCTCCACTCTCGACCAGCCTGGCCAGTCGGTCCTTCACGCTCACTAGTCGATAGCCGGGGGAGGATTGCAAGCACTCCGCAATCACCTGCTCATTTTCCTCGGGCTCGAGTGAGCAAGTTGAATACAGCAAGTGCCCATGCGGCTTCAGCGTCGCCATGGCGGACTTGAGGATAATCAACTGCCGCGCCTTGTGGCGCACAATATCCTCGACCTTCAGGCGATGGCGGATCTCGGGATTGCGCGCAATCGTTCCTGTCCCACTGCAGGGAACGTCGCACAGCACTAGATCGAATTCATCTTTGAAAAGCAACTTGGCCGCATCCGCAACTTGGAAACGTACCTGAGTCTTCTCCGGAAGTGCCCGCAGCAGGCCCTTCATCTGCTCCAGTCGTCGCATGCTGACATCGCAGGCGACGATGGACGACGCGGGATTATTCTCCGCGAGGATTGTCGTTTTGCCTCCGGGTGCAGCGCAACAATCCAGAATCAGAGTTCCCTCTCCGGCCAGTTCAGCCACAAGTTGGGAGCCCTCGTCCTGAATGCGCACCAAACCTTTGCGATATGCAACCGTGGCTGTTACATCTCCCTTGATGACCTTGCGCGCGCGTGTGAGATAACTGGCTGCAGCAATCTCAATGCCTTCCTGCTGCAGCGCTTCTTCGGCATCGGTTGAAACAATCCGCACGTGCAGAGGAGGCTGTTCCTGATCGAAAGCGCAGATCGATGCTGCAGCTTCCAGCCCATAGTTTTCCGCCCATCGCTCTACCAGCCACGCAGGATGGGCCGTGGCGCTGGCGACTCCGGCAGGCGTAGAGGACTCGTGGGTCGAGCGTGCTCCGCCGGTAGCTACCTTCCGCAGGACGGCATTGACCATGCCCGCGGCGAATTTATTCTCCGCCCGTTTAGCCAGTTCCACGCTCTCAGAGATGGCAGCGTGCGCCGGAATCCGATCCAGATGCAGTAGCTGAAAAGCTCCCAATCGCAGGGCAATGCGTACCTCGTCACTCAGTCGGTTATCAGGCCGTTTGAGAGACGCGTCTACCTGTGCGTCCAAGGCGATCTGCCAGCGCAGTGTTCCCATCACCAGATTGGTGCAGAGATTTCGATCGACAGATGCCAACACTTCTACCTGCCGCGTGCGCAGTAGTTCATCGCAGTGCCCCTGATTTCTTTCTATCTTCAGCAGAATGTCAAATGCGGCCACACGTGTGGGCGTAATCGTAACAGCCATGGTTACCTTAGCTTCTCGCCACTTGTCAGGGCGTGCCCGCGGAGGAAGTCTGCGGCCAGCATCCGCTTTTTACCTTCGAGTTGGACTTCCAATACTTCCAGCCAGGTGCCTTCGCCACAAGCGGCGAACCAGTGTCCCTGTTCCACAACAACCTCGCCCGGTTCCGTCGTGCGCTCTGGGCGCTCAGCGACCTGAATGCGGGAGAGAACAGTCTTTTTTCCCTGGAGTGTCGTGTAAACTCCGGGCCATGGCTGAAAGCCTCTCCAACGATTGAATATTTCATGTGCGCTGCGATGGAAATCGATCACGCCCTCCTCTCGCTTCAGAATGGGTGCGAGGGTTGCCAGGCTTTCGTCCTGCATCGTGGGAGCGATAGTCCCCGCTTCAAGTCCTGCCAGCGTCTCCACCATCAGTAGGGCACCCCTTTGCGCCAACAATGGAAACAGATCGACAGAGGTCTGGTTGGGCAGAATAGACAATCTGGCCTGAAGCAGCATCTCGCCCGTGTCCAAGCCCTCGTCGATACGCATGGTGGTCGCTCCCGTCTCCGTCTCGCCCATCGCCACGGCCCACTGTATAGGAGCAGCGCCGCGATACTTCGGCAGCAGGGAAGCGTGCAGATTCAGGTTTCCGTGCGGCGGCAGATCGAGCATCCACCTCGGAACAATACGGCCATACGCGACAACAAGAATCGCGTCAGGATGGATTGCCTCCAGTTGCGCGCGGAACTCCAGGTTGCTCTTGAGCTTCTCCGGTTGCACCACCGGCAATCCGCGGGCAAGTGATATCTGCTTTAGGGGGGGCGCTGTCAATTGCATGCCGCGGCCACTGGGCCGGTCCGGTTGCGTCACCACTAATTCGACGCGATGACCGGCCTTCAGCACTGCTTCCAAAGTGGGCACGGCAAATTGCGGCGTTCCGCAAAAGACCAGCTTCACATCTCCCTCCGCACTGGAAATAGTGGCGCGGCAGGCATCGGCCAGCACGCTACCACTCGCCCGCCCTTTGCAGCTTGCGAATCTGGCGCAGTGCCAGATCGCGCTTCAGCATGCTGATGCGAAAGATAAACAGTATCCCGTCCAGATGATCGATCTCATGCTGGATACATCGCGACAGAAGCGTCTCCACATCCTTTTCGAACCACTTGCCCTCCAGGTCCTGCGCGCGTACCACCACTCTGGCGGCACGAGAAACCTTTGCGCGAATTTCGGGCAGACTTAGGCAGCCTTCGTCCTCATGCTGCTTTCCCTCCTGCAAAATGATTTCGGGATTGACGAGGACGAGCCTGTCCTCGCGGTTCTTCTTGAAACTCAGATCGACAACCGTCAGGCGTTTCGACACGCCGACTTGCGGTGCTGCCAGCCCAATGCCTTCCGCCGCGTACATCGACTCAAACATATCGTTCGCCAGCGCATGCAGTTCTTCATTGAAATCCGTTACTGGCTGCGCGAGTCGCTGCAGGATCGGGTCGGGATACTTAACTATAGGAAGAACCATGGGTGAACTCTCTCGCGCCTTCAATCTTAGTAGCGACATATCTGCTCAAGATACCCCTTGTAATTGCGCAGGAGCTCTTGGGCGGAATCGCCACCGAATTTTTCCAACACCAGCTTGGCCATCGCGAATGCCACCATTGCCTCAGCGGCCACACCAGCGGCTGGGACCACGCAGATATCACTCCGCTCATAGGCGGCCTTGGTAACTTCTCGGGTTTCAAATGCAACCGACGTTAGTGGTCGGCGCAGTGTCGAGATAGGTTTCAGATACCCTCGCACCACGATATCTTCGCCGTTTGAGATGCCGCCCTCAATGCCTCCCGCGTTGTTGTGATCGCGCGTAAACCGCGTGTGCCCCACCTGCTCCTCGTCGCTGTAGGCGATAGCATCATGTACCTCGGAGCCAAACGACTGCGAGGCTGTCACGCCACGGCCAATCTCCACTGCTTTGACGGCCTGCAGCGACATAACGGTCCAGGCAAGGATGCCGTCCAGGCGCTCGTCCCAGTTCGCATACGTGCCGATGCCAGCCGGTGCCCCATGTACGACTACCTCAAAGACCCCGCCGATGGTGTCCCCGGTTTTTACTGCGTGGTCAACCTCTGCCTTCATGCGCTGTTCGGTCTCATGGTCAGCGCAATTCAGCAATACTTCTTCGCGATTCGAAAGCGCTGCGATCTCGTCCCACCCCGGGTTGCGTTCCAGTTCCACCCTTCCAACGCGAACCACATGACTAGTCACCTCAATGTTCAAGGCACGCAGGAGAATCTTGGCAAAGGCTCCGCCTGCTACGCGCGCCGTCGATTCACGAGCAGACGCCCGCTCCAGCACATAGCGCGCATCCGTGAAGCCATACTTCAGAGCACCCGCCAGATCCGCGTGACCGGGTCGCGGCGAAGCGACTGCTTTGTGCTTTTCAGGGTCGCCCGCCTCAACCGGCAGAATCTCTTCCCAGTTTTTCCAGTCGTGGTTGGCAATCTCTATCGCTATTGGGGAGCCGATTGTCTTACCGTGCCGCACCCCGGAAAGCACGTGTGCCTGGTCCCTCTCGATCCGCATGCGTCCGCCACGGCCGTAGCCTTGCTGGCGGCGCCAAAGTTCGCGGTTCACGAAGTCGAGACTCACTTCGAGACCGGCCGGAAGTCCTGATACAAGAGCAATCAAGCTCTCGCCGTGCGATTCACCTGCAGTAGAAAAACGGATCATGGGCGTGAGAAACCAGCATCGATTGTAACGCAGCTCAGGGCGATCCTTGACTTGGGGGAAGGACCGCTATGCGATCAGCCAACCATACTGCTCATCCGTCAATGGGACCACGGAGAGCCGTCCCTGCTTCAGGAGGGGAGATGCCGCAAAGAGCTTTTCGTTCTTAATATCCGCCAGGGCCTTTGGATTTTTTAGCGGCTTGCCGGCTTGGATGCGCACCAGCGGAGCCTTTGCATCGGTAGTATCCACCGACAGCACCTTCGCGGTCCCAATCGCCACCCGCACACCACCGGTGTGGTAGAGAATGAGCCGGTCTCCGGGCCTCATTGCAGCTAGGAAGATAAGCGCCTGCGGATTTGAAACGCCATCCCAGATGGTTTTTTTGTCGCGCTCCAGGTCCGCGAACGAGTACGAGTCGGGCTCCGTTTTCAGCAGGTAGGGCATTGCTAGACCTCCCCGGATCCGCTTCTGGATCCGCTTGCCGCATCGGCGAGAAAGCCGGTCGTATTCAATAGCGAGCGCTCCATCGCCCGAATCCAGTCAGTAAACTGATCTGCAGGTCGCCCCTGAGCCAAGCTCCGTTCTAGCTCGCTTCGGATGGTCTGCATTTTGGCGTCCATATCATCCAGGTAGTGCAGCAGCACCGCCTCTGGAATCATGGGAAGTTTCGGCGAGCCAAATGCGTACTGGCCATGGTGACTCAAGATCATGTGCTCGACCAGCAGCCGCAAATTCGGGGGGAAATCCGGCAAGGACTCCAGTTTTTTCTCCACCATGCCGATGCCTATGGTGATATGGCCGAGCAACTGGCCCTCCATTGTGTAGCTGAAGCCGGTCGTCCAGGCCAGCTCGCGTAGCTTTCCGATGTCGTGCAGTACCACGCCGGTCAGCAACAGATCCCGGTTGATATCCGGATAATGGCCCGCAGCCAGGTGGGCAATGCCCAGGAGAGAGACAATGTGCTCCAGCAAGCCGCCAATCCACGCGTGATGCATTCCCTTGGCCGCTGGAGCATCGCGCAAAGCCGAGGAGATCTGCTTGTCGTCAAGAAAACCTGTGAGCAGCGCTTTCAGATGCGGATCGTGGAAGCTGGAGACATACTTCGTCAACTCCAGCCACAGGGCATCGATGTCCTTCGTGGTCTTGGGTAGAAAGTCTCCGAGATCAAACTCGCCCAGAGGCGCGCGTTTGATGCGATCCACTTTAAGCTGCAGCCGACCGTCGAAGCGGCAGACAGTGGCGCGAACCTTGACCACCTCGCCTTGCTCGAAAAGCGGAATGCACTCAGTAACGTTGTCCCACATTCGCCCCTCCACCTGCCCGGTCTTATCGGTCAGGATGAGCGCCAGATACGGGGTGGCATCTTTCTTGGTGCGGACCTGCTTTTGAGTCGCCACAAAAAAAGAGGTGATCGCTTTATCTTCGTGTGCAGCAAAGTCCGCTATATATAGGTCTTTCATCTCTTGCCTGAGCAGTCTTACTGTGGTGGTGCCGGAGTGGGTTGCGCCTCGGGTGGTGGAGGAGGTGTGGCAGCAGGCGGCGTGGAAGCGGCCGGAACATTGGGCGGCGCCTCAGCCGGTTGCGGCGGTTTCACCGTCTCGGAATAGCGAACCTTGTCGCCTGTACGCTTTGGTTTTTTTGTCTTTTTTGAAGTGTCGCCGTCCAGCCCGAGCGGGGCTGCCTGCGTATTCTGCGTAGCTGTCTCGTCGTCGCTCGGAGGCGCTGGCGCAAATGGATCCGCCTTCGGACCCTTCGGCTGCTTCACCTTCGGTAGTTTAGCTCGATCGCTGAAGCGCTTTTTAGCCGGTACTGGCGCCGCGCTCTCCAGCGGGTTGGTTGGTTCTTCTACAGCGGCCTGCTCGACTGGCGCGGCGGGAGCGGCCCCCGCGTCCTGATGCTCCGTCTCCCCCGCGACAACCGGCAAGGTCTCCCGGGGAGATTGGCCGTAGCGAATCTTTTCTCTTTTCCCTACCTTCATGGCCAGCGGCTTGCTAACGGCAGCCTGCTTCTTAGTCGGGGCAACTGCTGCTTCACCGGTAACAGCCGCAGGTGTGGCAGAGTCTGACGGCGCGGCAGCCGCCGCAGCCTGCACCGCGCGACCACGCGCCGTCTGCCGGTAGCGAACCACGGTGGTCTTCTTTTTCTTCTTCGCAGCCGGAGGTGTGTAAGCACTGTATATCGGCTTTGTCTGGTGAGGACTGGCGCCAGTGTCTACGTAACCCGGCGTGATATCGATGAAGGCATCTACCCGCATCTTCGTCATGTATTGCCGCAGGGCAGGCTGCATGCGTTCCATGTACGCCGCTTCCTCCACCTGTTGTGCAACCGCCTGCATGGGGGCGGCACCTCCACGCGGATGCTCAACTACCTTCAGGATTACAAAGCCCTGCTTGGTGCGAATGGCATCCGTGGTCTGACCCGCGTCCAGCGCGAACGTCTTGTCCTCAAGCGCCTTTGCCAGAGAGCCCCGGCGAAAACTTCCCAGATCGCCACCTTGCTGCGCCGTGGGCCCACTCGAAGAGCTCTTTGCCAGTGTGCCAAATTCGGCTCCCGCCTTGATCTTGGCGACTATTTCATTCGCTTTGGTCTCTGCTGCTGCAACCTTAGCCGCGTCGTCGGTCTCTGTCGTCGGTATCAGGATCTCGCTCAGGCGGACCGATTCCGGTTGATCGAATTCTGCCTTGTGAGCTTGGTAGTAACGCTGCGTGTCGCTCTGCGATAGTTGAATGTGCCGCCCAACCTCTTCCCGTACCACCGACTGGGTGATGATGGCGTTGCGCTGGCTCTGCTTGAAGTCCTCGAAGGAAACCCCTTGCGACTGTGCAGCCTTTTCGAGGTCTTCCATCGAATCCAGGTGGTTCTGTTTACGGATCTCGTCGAGTTGCTTGATGAGCTCGGTTTCGCCCGTAATGCCCAGTTCCTTGCCTTTCGAGAGCAGGAGCTGTTGGTCAATCAGGTCGCGCAGCAGATCCTTGCGCCGCGCTTCCATGTCTCCGTTGCTGCGACGCACCTCGGACTGCAACTGCTGATCGGCGCGTTCATAATCCGATCGGCTGATGATCTGGTCGTTGACGCGAGCAAGGATATTCTCAACCACGACGCCCTGGGTGGGGGCCTGAGGCTGGGGCTGCTGCGCCTGCGCGGGGGCAGGCATCGGAAGGGTGGATTGGCTGAGTGCCGAGGTGGCCACAAGGGCGGTGCTCAGAAGCAGCATGGCCGGTGAGTACGGGAATCGAAGAATCATGTGTCTTAACGTCTCGATGAGGACAACCTGGCGGCGGTTTACCGGGTATGCATCCCTCAAGGAACGCGCTCCCGGTCTGACCGTAATGACTTGCGATTGCTGACAGGCTCCGCTTAAGCCATTCTAAACGCCCGTAGCCCTAAATCCAATTCGACGGCTGCGAACGCCGCAAATCGCTCCCCTCGACTACCGCCTGTTTGATTGGAGGCAGCAGCAGAAGTCACTCGTTCTCGCACCCATACGCAGCTAAAAACACATCGACAGCCGCCTTAACCCTGCTCCTTTTGTCTTTCGCGGGAGGCTTGGGCGCCAGGCCCAGAGCAGCGCGCATCAACAGCCTGCCGCTAATCATATCCAGAAATTGCTCAGCCGCGATCGCCGTGTCCGCCACCCGCAGCCGGCCCATCCCTCGCTGCTGCCGGATGTACTGCTCCATCAGAACTAAACCTCGCCCGGCACCCTGGTCATACAGCAATTTGCCCAGCTGCGGAAAGCGCCCAGACTCCATGTACACCAGTCGGAGAACGCCTACTGCGCTGGCATCGAGCACCATCTCAAGAAGGCCCGTCCCGAAAGCCGTGAGTGCTTTTCTCGGTGGATCGCCAGAGACAAGCAGGCTTGAGAGGCGGCGATAGTTCACATCCGCACGCCAGGCAATCACGGCTTGGAACAACTCTGCCTTGCTGGGGTAATGCAGATAGATGGTTTGCTTGGAGGCCTTTGCCCTGCGGGCAATTTCGCCGACACTCGCGGCCTCGTACCCCTCCGCTACAAAGACTTCCGCGGCAGTGTCCAGCAGAAAGCCAAGTCTCACATCGGGTTCGTCTTTCAGTTCGCTCTCAAGAGGCGAGGATATTAGAGATTTGGGTTTAGGCATCTGGTATTTCTCGGAATACGCAACGAGTTTAACGAATCATTGGACCATCGGTGCTGGAACTTTCTCTCAATTCATTCATACTCATTGCATTGTACCGTACCGTACGGTACAGTATGGACGATGGTATTGATCCCTGCTCGTACATGCAGCGAACAATCGCGACGCGAATCCACCAGACAGCCCGCGAGAAATAGTCAAGAAGAGGAACGAAATGGGTACATTGCAGGCAGCCTTTGCTCGCCAGGGGAATATTGATCGTGAGATCGTCTCTCGGGTACAGCGCGGGGATAACGCAGCTTTCGACGAACTCGTGGTGCGCCACGAAGGGAAGCTGCGCAGCATCGCTTTGCGAATTACGGGAAGTGTTTCCGACGCCGAAGATGTTGTGCAGCAGTCACTCATGAAGGCATTTCAGAAGTTCATAAACTTTCGCGGAGACTCCCAATTTTCCACCTGGGTTACCCGCATCGTGATTAATGAAAGCCTGATGTTTCTGAGGCGCGAGCGCCGCGAATCGAGGTGTCTTCATCCCTTGCGCGATGAAGACGGCGAGATACTGCCGGAGGTAGAGGCAACCGCAATCGGGTTGGATCCAGAGTGCACCGCGGAGCGGGATGAACTGGCAGTCCTGTTGTGGAATGCGATTCGCGGATTGCCCAAGACCTGGAGTTCGGTTATTTTTCTCCATGACATTGAGTCGCGAACTATTGAAGACACAGCTTCCGCACTAGGAATCAGCGTTGCCGCAGCCAAGAGTCGCCGGCTGCGGGCTCGCCTGGAGTTGAAACGCCGATTGGAGCGGATTTCCTATAGGGGTACCGTGGGAACAACCAGGTTTGCGCCCATCATCCGTTAAAGAGGGATAACTGTGCGTAAGAGCACTCTGTCATGCATAGCAATACGAAATCACCTGTACCATTGCCGTAGGTCGGGGGTCGTATGCAATCCATCATGCCGCACTGCGCAAAGCGGAAGATCCACTGGGACAGCGTGTATGGGAGTCACGCCGAGCAGGATGTGAGCTGGTTCGAACTCGCGCCCAATGTTTCCTTTGATCTGGTTCGGCTGAACTCGAACGGCCTGACAGGTTCCATTATGGATGTAGGAGGTGGAAACTCCCACCTGGTGGATCTTCTACTCGAAGCCGGTTTCTCAAATGTTCGTGTACTGGATGTTTCCTCTCGGGCCATTCAGATGGCGCAGGCGCGGCTGGGGCAGCGAGCGCGGGAAATCACGTGGATTGAGAGTGATGTGCTCGAGTGGAATGGACCCCGGGACGTCGACATCTGGCATGACCGTGCAACTTATCATTTCCTCACGGATTTGGCTGATCGAGCACTGTATGCGAAGGTCGCTGCCCGTACCATCGTCCCTTCCGGCACATTGATCGTGGAGACGTTTGCTCTGGAGGGTCCGCGCTCGTGCAGCGGATTGCCCGTGCAGCGTGCCAGTGCCGAAACAATACAGAACGATTTTGCAAGTGACTTTAACTTACTTGAAAGCTTTGTGCGCGAGCACATCACCCCCACCGGAGCAAGGCAACTTTTTCAAGTGTGCAGGCTACAGCGCAAATCAAGCTGAAAAGGCTACAGCCCTTGTTCCGCCTGCTTCTATCGGATACCCCGAAGTGGGAGTGTCCTACCCGACCAACAAGGACGTGGCTTCGCGATCAAGAGCCGAGAAAGTGGAGTGTCCACGACGCTCGCCCCGGACTGGGCCGGTCGATAGGGAGTCGACATGTTGGAAAAGACTTTTCGCTGGCTGACCGCGCAGTTTCATCCATTCTTCCATCAACGCGCGAAGATATTCACGATCCTCGGGACGCACCTTCTCCTGCCATCCGTCGGACGCTACCGCCTTGAGCGGCGTGGCCGCGTTATCGATGCTCCTAGCGAGAACCAGCCATGCAAAGCCTGTTTCTTGATCCGGGAAAGGCACGTAGTGGATCACCAGGTATTCGCAAGGATTCTGAGCAGTCATAAGCCCTTTGTATTGGCTTCCGCATCGGCAAAGGAGCTTTGAATTGGGCTCGCAATCCAATGAGAAGCTGTTGCAGAGTGTGACGTCGTTCGAGGATGGTTGCCACCACCAACTCCAAGGGAGTCGAACTCCACTCAGGCGGAATCGACGATACGAAAGTGTAAGCCGCCTCCGCGGGAATGGACCAGATTTTTCTCATCCATTCGCCTACCTGACCGTCTAACCACAGGCCGTCATACATGGTGCGATCGAGGAAAAATGAGACGGCGGGATGAAGATCCCAGCTCCCGCCATGCCCGGGACCTCCAAACATGTGTCCATGGTCAAGAAATACTGCACTCAGGGCCCGCTCGTCCGCTTCCTGAATGAAGCACGCTTGTCGGTTATCTGCGTGCCCACACCACAAATCCAGCAAAAGCATGCCGAGAAAGTCTTCGCGATTCTTGATATGGGCAAACCAGGTTCGCGGCAGAATCTCGTATACCGACCCAGTGCCCGCCGCTTCCTGCAACCGGGATGCGAAGTGGAGCCCAGCCTTGGGCCGCACCCGGCCGGATTGTGTCTCAAACCACATCTGCTGATTCTGATCCAGGAAGGCATCGTCGATGGCAACCCGGCTCCACTCAGGAGTTTTCAGGCCGAGCCGTGCCGTCAGCCAGGATCCCAGCGCTTCATTGCCAAGCACGTTCGGTCCCTGCGGATTACCCTGTAGCTTCACCGCGTACAGCTTTCCGTCGGAGGCGCGCAGGAGAGAGCTTTGAGCACCCCCTCGCATGCGGCGAACAAAGGCGGCGGCGCTTAGAGTCTGGCCGGAAAAGGACCGGCGATCGGTTACCACTTGCGAAATGCAACGAGCCAGCATCATGACGTTGTCCCAGGCAGTAAAGAATCGTACAAAGTAGAGCAGGCAGTGCGCAGGTGGTGTGAAGACGTGGAATTTCCGGTAACGCTTTTTCAGGATGGATTCGATGTCTTGTTCACCGCGAAATCAGATTAGGGCGAATAAAAAGAGAAAGCGAATAAATTGCGAAGACATTGTGGTCGCAGGCCCATAATGGGAATGCGGTCGGAGGCGTGGCCTCCGCATCAGGGATAGCCAATTGCACCACCCCAACATCTAGCGGTCCTGTTCCATTTACTAGTTTTAGTGGACTAATTTCCTCGTCAGGCGCGTTGCTGTTTGCGGTAATTCCGGAGCTTGATACTCGACTTGCCTGCCACCGCGTGAGTTCGTATTTTCGCTATCTGACGCATCCACAGGGCGAAAGCCAACAGAGGTCTGGAGCAAGCTGGGGAGGGGCGCCCAATGCTACAATTCGATGTGAGCGCTCGCGATGAGTCGAGGGTATTACCTGCCTCCTCGTGGATCGTCACCCTCTAGAGGACTTCCCCCTTATGCCTTCCCGCACCCGCCGTACGCTATTCTCGTTGGCAGTCTTCTTTGTCGCTTGCGGCCTACTAGGCTCGGTCATCAATAAGAAGGTCGACGCTCAGTCGGAGGCGGACGAATCCAACCTTCGCGATAGCCTGCGCTCGTTCACCAGCGTGTATGAAGTAGTGGAGCAGAACTACGCTGAGCCGATCGAGGGCGATAAGCCGGGCAAAGTCGTGTATGACGGCGCGATTCCCGGCATGTTGCGCGTGCTTGATCCCCACTCTAATTTCTACGACCCCAAGGCCTACGCGAAGATGCGCGAGGACCAGCACGGCAGGTACTACGGTGTCGGCATGCTGATCCAACCGCAGAACAGCAAAATAGTGGTGGTTACGCCGTTTGAGGGTACGCCATCCTTCAAAGCTGGCATTCGTCCCGGCGACGTTATTGCGTCCATCGACGGCAAAATCACTGACAACATGAGTTCCGAGGACGTGGCGAACCTGCTCAAAGGGCCCAAAGGAACGCACGTCCAGGTGACCATGGTTCGCGAGGGCGCCGCCAAGCCACTCGTCTTCGATCTGATCCGCGACGAAATTCCGCACAACAGCATTGATTTGAAGTATGAGGTTCGGCCGGGAATCGGGTACATCCACATCACGAATTTTCAGGAGACCACCGGAAGGGAATTGAATGATTCCCTGGACAACTTCGGCGACCTGAAGGGGCTGATACTGGATCTGCGCGGCAATCCCGGCGGTCTACTGTCAGAAGCGGTTTCAGTCAGCGACAAGTTCCTGCACAAGGGGCAAGTGATCGTCTCGCAGCGTGGCCGCGCCTTCCCGGAGCAGGTCTATCGCGCCTCGCATGGCAACAGTGGTCGGGAATACCCCGTGGTGGTACTGGTAAATCGCGGAACGGCCTCCGCAGCAGAGATCGTCTCCGGTGCTCTGCAGGATCATGACCGCGCGCTGATCGTCGGCGAAACGACGTTTGGCAAGGGCCTGGTGCAGACCGTTTATCAACTGTCCGAGAATACCGGTCTTGCTCTGACGACGTACCACTACTACACGCCCAGTGGCAGGCTGATTCAGCGCAACTACAATGGCGTCTCACTCTACGACTATTACTACAACCACGACGGCACACCGCAGCAGCAAGATAACTCCAATCGGGAAGTGAAGTTGACCGACTCAGGCAGGACCGTCTATGGCGGCGGCGGAATCACTCCCGATGTCAAGATTGACACTCCGAAGTCCACGCACCTGCAGGACGTTCTGCTGGAGCATTACAGCTTCTTCAACTTTGCCAAGCATTATCTCGCCAACCGCACGGTGGAGAAAAACTTCGTGGTGGACGATACCGTGTTGACAGAGTTCAAGCAGTTCCTCACCGGCCAGCAAATCACCTACAGCGCTCAGGATTTGACTGCTGTGACGGACTGGGTAAAAGCCAACATCAAGGCTGAGATCTTCACCTCGCAATTCGGTCAGCTAGAGGGTTTGAGGGTCCGCGCCGACTGGGATCCCATGGTCAACAAGGCGATCGGCTTCCTGCCACAAGCGCAGGCGCTCGAGGAGAATGCCCGCAAAGTGGTCACGCAGAAAGCGAGCATTCGCAGCAGTGTCAATTAGCTTCTCGGCAACGCTCAAAGCCGGGGGAAGGCCGATGGCTGCTGGGTACAACGGAATGCTGCCACCCATTGGAACATTACTCCGCCACCTGGGTCCGTGCCGGTACACTGCTGATCTACCGCTCTGGTACAGAGGTTCCTGCCCGCCTGGGGCATATTTAACAGAGAGTTACTGACGATTCGCCGACCTCCATGTAAGTCTTTGTCAATAGAAGAGCACAGATGTCCTGGGCGCGCTGCGGAGAGCGCGCGTTCCTAATATTTTAGAATTCCAACTACGCAAATAAGCCTCTCGGCTGATGGTTCCTGCTTTCGCAGAATCAGACATCCATTTGCTGCCTCAAGCTCCGAAGAGCTATCGCAGAAGATTGAGTTTGTGTTCTTGGTGTTCTCTGCCAGTCCCGAAACAATCCGAGCTGGAACTATCGAACAACCTCGCTGAAAACTCCATGCGCCCCATCGCGCTTGGCCGCCGCAACTGGACGCACGTGGGACATGTAAAAGCCGGACCACGCGTGGCCGCCATCCTGTCCATCGTCGGAACCTCCAGACGGCTTAACCTTTTTCAATCCCAACTGCTTCGGATTCCAGTTGGATGTCGCCTCCTAATTCACGAGTGCGTTTGACGAGCTGGTCGACCAGGTCAGGGTCAAAGAGAGGAAGCGGACGAGGTACGGAGTCAAGTATGAGAGTTAGACTGACGATCGGGAGATTAGCGGAAGCAGCCGGAGTGGGCGTAGAGACGGTGCGGTTTTATCAGCGTTCCAAGTTGCTGACTGAGCCAAAGCGGCCTCCTTCAGGCTACCGAGAGTACAGTCAGGCAGATGTACAGCGGATTCGCTTCATCAAGCGGGCGCAAACGCTGGGATTCAATTTGGATGACACTGTAGGCCTGCTGAAGCTGGATGGCCCCCAGACCTGTGACCTGCCATGATCTTGCCCTGAACAAACTCCATCTTGTGGAAGACAAGATGGCTGCTCTCGGACTAATCCGGGACGCCTTGAAGCATATGGTCCGGCAATGTGAACTCAAGCATAAGCGCGGAATTTGCCCAATTATTCAGTCTTTAGTTGACGAGCGCACTTTGGTTCACGATGAACGATAACGACACTGTCTCCAGCAATAAGCTCGACCCTCTTCAAAAGCGCGGCGGTCACGTTCGGACTTTTCTCCTCCAGCCCTATCAGCGGACAAAGGGGTTATCTTCCTAGCAGCAAAATAACGTCCACGCTTAGTAGGCCAGCAGCGCACAGCGTGAAAGCTAGTGAAGATGTCCAATTATGAGGCCGGCGAGAATCGATTCGCTGCATCGCAGATCCTAAGTCGAAGAGACGCAGCAACAGGCTGTGCCATTGCCGCTTCCGAGTGGAGCGCGCCGCAATCGTCCTGGTCCTCGATGCAAATGCAGTCTGCTGCCATATCGGCAGCGAATGCTCGCCAGAGTTTGAGAAGACCGACTGTCAGGCCGAAAGCGAGTATCGGGCCCAGCAGCATGGGGATGGCGATCTTTCGAGTCAAGACAACCCAGTTGACCTGGAGCAATCCGCCATTGAATAGCGCAACACCTGTGAGTGACCCCACGATTGCATGGGTGGTAGACACGGGTAAACTCGCGTAGGTCGCCACGGCGATCCAAAGAACCGTACCGATGATCGCGGCGACCGCAGTTGAGAGAGGCAGGATGCTGCTCTATCGAGAGAAGTTGCCAAATGTCTGGAGCATGGCATGTGTGACAAACGCGGCGATCACCGCGCCGACTGCGGTCCAAAGTGTACCCCGCGCTATAGCGCGTCTGTAGTCGGCGATACCACATCCACGAGCGTCGCCATGCTCTTCGAGACATCGTTCGCGCCATTGGCAAAAGACACGCAGAAGCCGATCACAAATACCAGCACGAGAATTTCTAACATTTGGGCGATTTCTCCGGTCAATCCTAGGGAACTGATGCTCAACCTATGACGCGTATCGACTTTCCAAAGCCTTGCAAAACGGACATCGATCTGTATTTTCCTAATGCTGTCAAACGGTTTTGCCACCATTTTTTTGGTCAGCTGCGCTCCTCCTCGATCGAGGAAAGCGAGGTTGCGAAATCTTTACCAGTCCAAAGAGCTTTCCGTATATATCGTGCGACATGTCAAAAGGTTAGAGTTCGGCCTGCCACGCGTATTTCTGAAATGGCGTATCCACTTCGGTGTGGAAGAGGTGATTGCTGTAGTTACTTAGTGTCTTGACGGAAATTGCCAGAATAATCTCGAGCACGTGTCGGTCGGTATAACCAGCAGCCTTGAAGTCATTCAATTGGATGGTCGTCGGGTTTCTGCGCTGCTCCAGGAGAATATGAGTGAAGGCCGACAAAGCGGTGAGCTTCGCATCGGGAATCGGATCTCCCGTTCGCAGCGCCTCCAATATCTCGGCAGGTACTTTGGACATCTTGTCTGCGATCATACTGTGGGCTGCCATGCAGTAGGTGCAGACGTTAAAGCGGCTGATCGTCAGCAGCACGACCTCCTGTTCAACCGGCGTAAACCCGCTTTCTTCACGGAACCGCCTATATCCGAGCAGGTAAGTCTCCAGCATGCCTGGCGAATTGACCATGTTGCCATACATGTTGGGTACGGATCCCATCTGGGCTTTGGCCGCTTCGAGCATTGTCTTTGCGGAGCCGTGGGTGCTTTCAATTGTCTGGACGGGTAGTGTCAGCTTTGCAGTGTTGCTCATTTCATATCTCCTTGGAACCGGCTGCTGGACGAAGCCAGTTGCCCTGTTGTTTGCTGTGAAGTGGACCTACGGTGCACAGCTTCCAGAGTCACGAAAGTGGCTACCGCGTGAATTGTGAGGCGTCCCGAAGCACCTTTCCCGAAAGACCGGCAAGTGCGTGTTCGACTGACATCTCCGTGGCAAGCAATTGCACGCCTGTGGAGTACGTGGGGTAGGGATGTATTGTGCTGACGATATCGCTTAAGCCGTGTGTCAACCACGAGGTCCATTTCGTAAATAAACCGTTCGACATCTTCACGGTCTCCGCCTAAGCCACCACAGTGATACGGTTAAGCTGCGCTCAGCAAAGTTAATGCAACAGAGCCGCTACTGGCTGGCAATCGACTCCAACAGAAAAGGTGCTGACCAAACTTACTGGTCAGCACCTGTCAGCGAAATGACCTCTACTTATTTGTTTAGGTCGTAGCGATCCAGCATCATCACCTTGTCCCACACCCTCGCGAAGTCCTTTGCAAGGCGTTGCTCGCCGTCGCTACTTGCATAGGCCTCGGAGACCGAACGGAGTTGCTGATTCGATCCAAAGATAAGGTCACAGCGAGTCGCGGTGAATTTGATCTCGCCCGTGTCGCGAGAATTGACGGTAAAGGTCATGCCCTTTTCATCTGCCTTACGCCACTCATACTCCATGCTTGTGATGTGCTTGAAGTAATCGTTTGAAAGGACTCCGACCCGATCGGTAAAGACGCCGTGCTTGGACCCATCATGGTTCAACCCAAGAACGCGCAGACCACCGACCAGTGCCACCCATTCGGGTGCGGTAAGCGAAAGCAGATGGGCCTTATCGAGGAACAGCTCCTCCGGCGAAACGCCGAGTGAGATCTCCTGAAAATCCTCAACGACGAAGTTGCGGAAGCCATCGACGACAGGCTTGAGCCAATTGGACATTTCCAGATCGGTCAATTCCTGCGTTGTGTCGACGCGGCCCGGCGTGAAGGGCACGGTGACGTTGTGTCCCGCGTCCGCCAGGGCCTTCTCGACGGCCGCGCAGCCAGCGAGCACGATCAGGTCAGCGAGCGAAACCTGCTTGCCGCCACCCTTGCCGTTGAAGTCCGCCGCAACCTGCTGGAGTGCCGCAACCACCGGCACCGTGCGCTGATTAACCGTCCAGTCCTTCTGTGGCGCAAGCGCGAGACGACCACCGTTGGCACCTCCACGCTTGTCACTGCCGCGATACGTCGCCGCAGCCGAAAAGGCCGTAAAGGCGAGATTGGAGACCGACTGCCCCGTCGCCATGACCACCTTCTTAAGCGAAGCGATGTCGGCTTCGTCGATCAGGTCATAGTTGCGCGCCGGGATGGGATCCTGCCACAACAGATCATTTTCGATCGTCTTTTCCGGACCCAGATATCGCTCCTTCGGACCCATGTCGCGGTGCGTCAGCTTGTACCAGGCTTTGGAGAAGGCGAGCGTGAACGCGTCGAAGTCGTTGAGGAACTTCTCGCAGACCTTGCGGTATTCAGGATCGGTCTTCAGGGCGATGTCGCTGGTCATCATCATCAGCGCATGCGTTTCGCCCTTGATGTGTGCGTCCGGCGTCCTGGGGGCATCGGGCGTAGCCGGAGTCCACTGCAGAGCGCCCGCGGGGCTCTTGGTCTGCACCCATTCGAACTTGAAGAGGTTCTCAAGGTAGCTGTTATCCCACTGCGTGGGATTCGGCGTCCAGCTCCCCTCGATGCCGTTGGTCATCGTGTCCTCGGCATTGCCTTTGCCGCGCGGATTGTGCCAGCCAAGCCCCATCGCTTCGATTGGCGCAATTTCAGGCTGAGGACCAATCTCTTTAGGATTGGTCATGCCGTGGCTCTTGCCGAAGGCGTGCCCACCCGCGATCAGCGCAACGGTCTCTTCGTTGTTCATCGCCATGCGCGTGAAGGTGATGCGGATGTCGCGCGCTGAACCCATCGGATCGCCGTTGGAGTAAGGGCCTTCGGGATTGACGTAGATCAGGGCCTGGTGCGAGGCTGCGAGCGGGTTTTCGAGGTCGTAATCCGCATCGCCATTCTTGCCGCGCCAACGCTTGTCGCGCGTCACCATGCTGTCAGGTGAATTCACGTTCTTCGCATCCCAGACTTCCGGGCCCCAGTAGGTCAGGTTGTCGGCTTCCCAGGCATCGCGACGACCGCCGCCAAACCCGTAGGTGGGGAAGCCCATGATCTCGAGCGCGCAGTTGCCAGTGAGCACCATCAGGTCAGACCAGGACAGCGCATTGCCGTACTTCTGCTTGATCGGCCACAGCAGGCGGCGTGACTTGTCCGTGTTGCCGTTATCCCACCAGCTGTTGATCGGCGCAAACCGCTGCATGCCTTCGCCCGCGCCACCACGTCCGTCGGCGATGCGATACGTACCCGCTGAATGCCAGGCCATGCGAATCATCTGGGGGCCGTAGTTGCCGTAATCGGATGGCCACCACGCGACCGACGTCGTCAGAAAGGCCTTGATGTCCTGCTTGAGCGCGGCAAAGTCGAGCTTCTCAAACTCGGCCTTGTAATCAAAGTCAGGGCCAAGCGGGTCGGCCTGCGGGCCATTCTGGTGAAGCAGCTCAACCTTGAGGCGATTGGGGTACCAGTCTGACAGCGCGGGCGGTGTCCCGAGCGCACCACCAATTCGGTCGCCGCCAAAGGGACACTTCCCCTCCATGACGAATGTTTGGGTGTTGACGTTCGCGTCCTTGTTGAGGGGCTTATTCTGGGTCAAGATATTCTCCTTGGAAGACGAAGCGCTCCATATTTAGGTGGCGTCGCAGCATCGAAAGGGCAGGAGGGGTAGGTTTGTTTCACCTCTGCCAGCGACCGGCCAACGCACTCAAACTTCGACCTTTTGATTAGACGCTACAAGGGAGTCAAAGGGCAGATGTTATATCGGCAGGGAGCGAGCCCCCGAATTTGCCCAGCGCTCCGGCAGTCAGTGGTGCCGCGAGATCCACCAGAAGTCCGCCACCTAAGCCAAGAAGAAGCTGAGCGATCATCGTAAGGCCACGCGGAAGACTGACGATTCTGCGTTCCAGCAGAAGCATGACAGCATGACCTGACTCTACATCTGCGTTCCAAACAGAGCTCCTACCCCGGACGTGACAGCCATGGCAAGCGCGCCCCAGCACATCACTTTTCGAGCCCCCGGGACCACAGGAGCACCGCCCACTCACGCCGCAACACCCCCAAGGATTGCGAGGCAAACCAAGGAAACCGCAGCAACTGCGTACAGAAGTGATTGTTCCGGGGATAGCCAAGACCCCACGAGGGGCACCGCAGCTCCAATCGCGAAGCTGGCTGCGGAGGTCAGTGCCGCGTGAACGGGGCTTCGCGCTCAGGCCATCGGTGACGCTAAGTTCATCGCGAGCATGCGCTCCCAAAGCGGCTCTCGTGCAAATATTGTGACCGGCAGGAAAGACGGCGAGACTGGAGTCGACGATTATGCAGCGAGCACTGCGTTCCCGATCTGAGGCGCGGCTTTGTGCGCCGTCGAGCAGGTGGACTATGCTCGCTACCTGCTGCGGACGTCTTTCGTGGCTTCACCATGTTAGGGATCGTTGGCAGCACAATGTTGATGACCGGCCTGGCGGCTTTGGGTCACAACGTCATTCTGGATGCGCTTGTAAAGCAGCTCGACCGTATGCCGTGGGTCGGGCTGCGCTTTTACGATTGCATTTGGCCAAGCTTCTGCTTTAGGCCCTCGGCGTCGAGTGGCTCATCGTGTATTGGATGATGAAGCGAAAAATTATCCTTAAGGCGTAAAGTTACGCGGGAAGTGCGGTGCCAGCTTCCGGCGCGTGCTTGCCCTTAGGGGGCTCACATATATCGAGTTCGGGGCTACACCCCAGCCGAGCAGAGATCTGGGCGGCTGCGGCCTTCAGCTCGGCAGCCAGCTTCTTTATGCGTTCGTCGGAGATCTGACAGACTGTGCCGGCAACGCTGATAGCCGCAATGACGCGATCAGCAGTGTCGTAGAGTGGAACCCCGATACAACGGAAGCCGATCTCACCTTCCTCGTCTTCAAAGGCATATCCCAGTTCACGAGCTCTCATCAGCTCCCGAACGAGCCGCCCTGGTGAGGTGATGGTATTTCGATTATGCCTGGCAAGCGGACGCGCGGCAATGCGGCGGGCGCTGGTCTCATCTGCTCCAAACGCCAGGAGCGCCTTGCCTACGCCGGAGCTGTTTGCATCCAGCCGCCTTCCTATCCACGTGGCGAGACGCAGCGTTCCCGGTGCCTCCATCTTGTCGATGATCACGGCCTCAACACCCTCGAGGATTGCCAGATGGACGGTGAGTCCGGTACGCAGCATCAATTCCTGCAGAAAGGGCCTCGCCTGCTCGCGGAGGTCCAGGTTCTCAAGCGCCATATTGCTGAGGCTAATGAGCCTCAGGCCGAAAAAGTATCTGCCATGGAGCTTGCTGTTCTTGAGATAGCCGGTGAGTTCAAGAGTCTTGATCAGTACATGAGTCGAGCTCTTTGGGATCCCGAGCTTTCTGCTGATGTCCGAAAGCGTGAGTCCTCTTTGAGACTGTGCGAGAAGCTCGAGGATTCGCATCGCACGGCTGACGGAAGGAACTGCGTATGCATTTGGCATGACATTCACCCCACCTCTGATCCAGTGTATTGGCGCATGGTCCTTGCGTTAGCAGAGTGTGGCCCGAATCTCAGAAATTCGCAAGTCGTCGCTACCCGTCACCGCTGCGTTTTCGCTATCTTGGCATCGCCGGCGTCTTCGGGATACTTCTCCGCCAGTCTGCGGATTTCGTGACTGAAGTCGATGAAGAGCTTTTCCCACCGCTTTGCCTGGGCGGGCGTGTAACGATAAAACCCCTTTGCGTTGGATACGCCGCGTGCGCCAGACTTGATGACTTCCTGCATCAATGCCGGGACTTCGCTGGAACAGTTGAGATCCGACAGGAGATCTTTCATCACGGCAGCGTATGCAGGAATTCCGGTCAGGTCCATGAAGCGGAACGGACCGGCAAACGTAATCCAGTACCCAAGGTCGTTCCGCAAAGAGCGGTCTACGTCGGCGACCGTAGCGTAGCCATTCTCCACTAGGTAGAAAGCCTCTCGGAGCATCGCGTACATAATCCGATTGGTGATGAAGCCACGAATATCCTTCCGGAGGAGCGAGGGCTCCTTGCCCCAGGAGCAGGCGAAGCGAACCGCACGTTTTGCATTTGCCATAGACGTAGCCCCACCGCAAATAATCTCCATGAATCTGGTGATGTTCGCTGGTTCGGCCCAATGCAGCCCCAGGATGCGCTCGGGATGCTTTGCCCCCTGCTGCAGATCCGTTACCGGAATAGCGGAGGTGTTGCTTCCGATCAGTGCCTTGCTTGAGACAACTTCCTCGACACCACGGATCACTTCGCGCTTAACAGCAAGATCTTCTACGGTAGACTCGACGACGATTTCAGCCCTGACAAGAGAGGCGAGGTCGCCGGAGATCGAAGCCCGCTTCATGAGACTCAAGGGCGACGCGGAGAACAGCTTCTTGCTCGACGCGTCCTGAAGAATAGCGAGAAGCCTCCGGGGCGCACTTCGCAACTTTCCGGGGTCAGACTCGACGCAAGTGACCCGATGGCCGGCCCCGAGGAGACACGCTGCGATGCTGGTGCCCATCAGACCCATGCCGACTACCCCCGCTTCAGAGCCGGGGATCGGCCTGGCCACCTTACGGGTGGTTCTGCTCGTCGGTTTCCGAGCTGACGACCTTGTCTCTCCGGATTGCGGAACCTGTCCTTCAGATTGCGCCATTGCTTCTGTCTCCTCCCCCCCCGACTACGAGACTTGATCCTGCAGTGATGCGAAGGCAACTGCGAGCGCATTCTCGATCTGCTCAAGGGTCACTTCGACATCGGCCATGGTGTGCGCGCTAGAAAGAGACCATTGCTTCGTGGCGAGCGGGAATGCATAGACACCATGCTCGATCAGAATTCTTCGGAAGATGACATCGGTCGTGAAGTCGTGATGTCTGGCAAGATCGTGCCAATCCGTCGGACAGTGGTCCATGAAGTACGGGCAGAATGCCGAGCCTTGTCGGGCCACAACACCAGTGATGTCAAGTTTGGAAAATATCTCCTCAATTCCTTTCTGCATCGCAACTCCCAGCGCTTCCACATGGCGGTATACCTCTCCATCGTTCATGAGCAAGCGCTTGATAGTGGCGATAGCGGCGACTGTAGGGACCGGGTGCGCGTTGTAAGTCCCGGCAAGCAGAACACGGCGGGAAGCGGATGGGTCAACGAAGCGGTTCATCATGTCCGCGCGGCCGGCAAGAACGGCGATCGGATAACCATTGGCGAGGGCCTTACCAAAGACCACCAGATCGGGAGCGACGCCGGCGAGGCTTGAGTACCCGCCTACCGCATGGCGAAATCCTGTCTTTACCTCATCGAAGATGAGGACGAAGCCGAATTCGTCAGCCAGTTCCCTTAGGCCGCTTAGAAATCCCGGTTCCGGCTTTACGATCCCGATGTTCTGGAGAATAGGCTCAGTAATAAGCGCGGCGATTGGATACTTCTCGCAGACGTAGCGGACGGATTCCAGATCATTGAAATTGACGCTGTGGACCAGAGCCTGATGCTCGAGCGGTATGCCGGCGCTGATAGCCTTGAAGGGGTATTCGCCGGGCGAGACTCTGGGGCCCAGGTCGTTCAATGGCGTCATCAGATTGCAAGCTACGTCGTTGTGCCATCCGTTGTAGCCGCCCTGCATTTTTATGATGTGATCTCGTCCGGTAACCGCACGGCCGAGACGAATGGCCTGATAGGTAGCCTCGCTCCCTGTGTTCAGCAACTGCACTGAATGTGCGGAGGGAACGTGCTTGCAGATTAGCTCCGCAAGCTCACCTTCCAACGCAGTTGTGCCGGCTCCAAAGAGGCTGGCATTTTCCCGCAAGGTGGTAATGACCGTCTCAGTGACATAGGGATCGTTGTGACCGAGAAAATGAGGACCGAAGGCTGCGTGGTAATCGAGATACTGATTGCCGTCGACATCCCAGATGTGCGCCCCTTCACCTCGCGCGAAGGCAATCTCCGGCTGAGTCGCACGGTTGACCGAAACAACCCCGCCGGGAATGTATTTCTTATTGTGATCGAGAAGCTTCTTGGATTGTGATCGGCTCTGCATGCCCTCTCCAATGCTCCAAAAAGCTGGAGGAAAATTGCCCCACAGCAATTCGCGAGCTCCTTACGTTGCTGGCTGGCTCGCAGCGTTCAGCAGTTCTGGTCTCTCAACCGTCGCCGTGCCAGAACTCCGCGCGCGCTCTACAGGAGGACTTACGCTCACGAGGGATGAGGAGTGTGGTTGCATGCACCAGTTGCGGTAATGCTACGCCTACTTGCTCCGCAGATGGCTGCGGTGGCCGTAGGCGAAAGAGGGCGTCCTTCCGTTATGCACATGGCGGGAGCAGGCCTTGTATGCCGATCTGGCCCGCTCCCCCCTGTTGAGTGGGTTCGCGCGGCTCAACTTTTGTCGTTGCGACTGAACCTGCGTCTGAGCCCATGATCAGAAATCCAGCTTTATGGCCAATTGAACATCCCTAGAAGGGCCGCTGGATGAGATCACCCCGGCCGTATCCGTTCCAATCACCGACCCGGGTGCCCCCAGGTTCGTGTGGTTGAACGCATTGAAAAGCTCGGCCTTGAATTCGGCCGCAAACGGACCTCGGAGAGTGGTCTTTTTGATAAAGGCCAGATCCCAATTCTGCACTCCCGGAAGCAGCAGGATGTTGCGTCCCGCAGTGCCAAACCGTGGTGTTCCATTGGCCAGCGCTTGTCCCAGGGCAGTCGTGGTGAAACAACTGTTGTTGAACCATTTCGATATCTTGTTAGGCCCGGACCCGTTGCAGACACGATCGGGGCGTGGCGAAGAAGAGCCGGTGTTCGAGTAATCCTGGGCGGAGGTCACAGTAAACGGCTGGCCACTGTGAGCGCTCACAATCGCGCTGACCTGCCAACCTCCAGCAAGGAGATTTTCATAATGCCCACTAGAGAGGAACTGCTTCCCCGAACCAAATGGCAGCTCGTAAACGGCACTTATGACGAGGGTGTGTTTCGCGTTGAAATCGGAGACACTATACTCCGCGTTCGGATTGTTGTCGTTTTGCGTAGCCGACTGATTGTCGATGTTGCCGCCCTCGTTATCGAGACTCTTCGAGAAGGTGTAAGAGATTAGAGCCGCGAGTCCGTTAGTCGCCTTCTTCTCAAGCTTTGCGTAAATGGATTGGTACTTTGAGGATGCCTGATAGTCGTCGTATAGAAGTGTGTTGAAATCAGGGTATGGCCTGCGTGGCTGAAGGTCGCCAACACCTGGCTGCGGCTGGTTGCCAAGATTATGCATGTAATCGAGGTGCAGACCGCGATTGCCAACGTACGCCACCTCCGCGCCCCACTGCTTTGCAATCTGCGACTGGAGACTGAGGCTCCATTCGTAGGTCTCAGGTGTCTTGTAGAAGGGACTGGGCATGAGCTGCGAGGTGATGCCGGAGAGCGAGACCAAGGGCGCATTGACGAACGTCTGTTGTGTCTTCGTCGGAACCCCGTTTGTTAGCGGCGGGGGTGCCCCGAACGCAGTCACAAAGTTGGGCGTCTGTGTGAAGACTGGGTTGTTATTCGCAAAGGAACCCATGCGGTTTGTGTCGGGAAGATCCATAAAGATACCGGCGCCCGCATGCACGACCAACCTGTCGGAGCCCATGGGTTGCCACGAAACACCAAAACGCGGCGCGAAGTAGCCGGCACCGGGCCCGAAACTCACCTGCCTGACCTTATTCCCCGTCAGACCCTTGGCCTTTCTCATGCCGGAGGTCATGATCAGACACTGACCTGAAGCGGAACGGAAGTAGGGATTCGAACACAGGTCATCGTTAGCCGCATCCGGCAAAGCCGTAATCAGCAGTGCATCTCCCGGTTGGAAGGTCTTCGAGAGCGGATAGAACGCGGCCAGCTTGTTCTGCGTGTCCGTCGGCTGGCGGCGATACTCCCATCTAAGGCCAGCCTGCACATTGAGTCTTGGTGTGGCGCGGAAGTTGTCCTGGGAAAAAAGGCTTATCCAGTTTCCGCCGGTCAGATTGGTGACAATCGCATTCTTCGTGAACTGCCCCGCGGAGGGATAGCCAAGTTCCAAATCAGCCAGATCCGATATCGGATTTACTCCAGAAATTTCACCAGCCAGGGACGAGTACTGGCCATTGAAAACGAAACGGCCGTTCGCCTGCAGGGGATCCGTGACGCCCTTGGTCTGCCAGAAGTCGACATTCGCCCCTAAAGTAAGCGTGTGACGGCCGGCTACCTTCGTGAAGGTATCTTCAAACTGTTCGATGGCATCCGGTGCCGTCACTGGGAAGTATCCAGGAAACCCATCACCCCAAAGCGGAAAATTGTTGAGCAGAATATTGGGATACTCATTGAACTGCGGTAGCGGGTTGAGAAGCCCTGCGATCTCGAAGCCCGCTAACGTTCCCGGTGGCCGCGGGCATCCGGAGCACGCATATGTGAGATTGTCTCGCTGATATCCAATGCGCACATCGTTAATTGCGGAGGGACCAAGCACGCGCGTCCAGCCACCGACGAGGTTCTGCCCCAGGAAGTGCTGATACCCATTGAACGCTGGAAGCGCACCCGGGAAAAGAATATTGGAGTTGCCAACCAGGTAGCGAACAAACAGCGTGTTGACCTTCGAGAGGGAAGCATCTACACGTACATCGAACTGGTCGTTCTGCTGCTTTTGAGGTGTCTCGTTTGTGTAATTCACTACCCCTTGCCTATTCGGGTTCGGGAAAAGCGCCAAAACCTTTTGCGCCACAGGATCCAGCGCGGTGAGGCGGTTTCCCGGTATGGGGTTGCCGACAACGATGGAAGTTGTGCCGGCACTCGGATTCTGTGGATCCGCGGGGCAGGTAAAGTTTGCCTCGGAAGCAGGGTCGAAAAGTTGGCCAGTATCGAACTTCAGATTGGCAGGTGCTGCTGCCCCGCTGGCCGTACAGAGGTTCGCGGTAGTGCCGGTCAGAAAGGAGCTGAAGTCTCCAGTTTTTTCACTCGCGGTAGGGACCACACTGGCGGACACAATTCCCTGGGTGAGCCGCAGTCCCTCATAACTGCCGAAGTAGAAAATCTTATTCTTGACGAACGGACCACCTATGGACCCGCCAAACTGGTTGCGCGACAGGTTGGGGCGCGTGAGCGCAAAATACCCGGTCGCGTCCATCACGCCGTTACGCGCATACTCCCATGCCGACCCGTGAACCCCGTTCGTGCCCGAGTTCGTAATCAGATTCATTACCGTGCCTGACGCAAGACCGAAGGAGGCGTCATAGACGTTATTCTGGATCTTGAACTCTTGAACCATCTCAGGTGGCGGATCAAGGGCGAAGCTGCTGTTGTTCAGCGCCCTTGAAATCATGCCGTCGATCAACAGCACGTTCCCTCCAGATCCTCCTCCGGAACCGCTATACCCGATATCGTTAAAACCCGACCCGTTTGCCGCGCCTGTGGCCAACGACCGGCCGGTCGTATTCACGGTTCCCGGGACGAGCAACGCCAGGGAGCCCACCTCTCTAAGGTTCAGGGGCATGCTCAGGATTTGCGCCTGACCTACAACCGTGCCCAGACTGGCGTTCGTGGTATCAACCAGGGTCGGAGTGGCTTCTACCGACACACTCTGAGTTTCGGCGCCCACCTTCAGCTCGAAATTCTGCGTCAGTTGTTGGTACAGGCTTAATGAAACGCCCGAGAGAGTTGTCTTGCCGAAGCCGGAATGGACGACGGTTTCCGTGTAGGTGCCGGCCGGCAGCGATAGAAACTCATAGTGGCCGGATGCATCGGATGTCGTAGTGCTCGGCACGCCGGTACTGCTATTGATGACGGTGATCTCCGCCTGGGGAAGCACTGCGTGCGTAGGGTCCGTCACCGTACCCACGATGCTGCCGGTCGTGGCCTGGCTCCACCCTGGCGTCGCGATCCAAACTGACGATGCCGCGAGCACCAACAGCATCGAGCGAAGACACACCCGTTCCGCCACAATCCCGGCCCGAGATCGCATCCCTGCCGTTTCCGCACATTGATCTGTCAAGGTTTGTCTAGGAATAAATCTCATCGTGTCTCTCCCAAGTAGTGCCGCGAGGCGTTTTGGTATGAGAAACGTTAGCCCAGTTTTGATTGGCCGTCGATGAGCGTTGCGGGCCTTAAACAGAAGCCGTCCAGCATATTGAACAGATACGCTCACGTTGTAGATTGTCTGGCGCCTGGCTTAGGTGGTGC
>JANXZS010000262.1 GCA_025355385.1 Acidobacteriaceae bacterium
AGAATTGATCAGCAGCAACTCATGACCGCCACTCGGGACCTGTATGAAGCTGCAATCTGTCTGCCCTGAATTGCAGACCGGAACCTTCCGCTGGGGGCCGGCACCCTCCAGGGGAAAGCCACGCAATGTACTTCCGCCTCCAGTAAAAAACTCTTCACTGAGCGGCACGCGACTCCTATTGAAAGGCTGGGCGAGTCCTATCCGGACGCTGTTGGCCCAGATGATCTTTCCAGGGATTTGCCTGTAATGAGCTTCCTGCAGCTGGAGTTTCGCAAAATCTACGCTGGATCCCAGCTTCGAGGAATTGAAATCCAGCTGAATGCTCTGGTTCATGCCCTTATGAGCATCCAGCGTGTTATCGCGTGTATCGCGTGTGAAGGTTCCAGAAAGAGTGGAGAGCCTTACGTTGCGGTCCTGTGGAAGCACCAGCGCGGGAATGATGACGGCCGATAGGCGGGTGTCGCTGTAGCTATAGCGTAAAAAGAGCGTACGGGCTTTTATCGCGTCGAGGAAGCGCTGTATCTGGTAGCTACCCAAGACCTGGTCACTCGAAAAGATTGGGTTCTGGCTGTTGTGTTCTCCTGTCACCGTCAACGTGGAACTCCAATTCGTCCAACGAAGTCTGGGATCAATATAGTAAGCAGAACCTCGTTGATCCAACCTGCCTGCAAAAGCTGTCAAGGAAATCGATTCGCCTTTGCCACGAACATTGCTACGCGTATATTCAAAGGTGCCACGCGGACCATAAAAAGTTTTCTGGCTGGTTTTGAAGGTAGAAGGTAAGCCTACCGGCGGAAGGTTTGGCAAGGCGACAGTACCGCTGGGTACGCTACCACCTCGATTTATTACCTCAACGCCTATCCCGTAGGTAATCTGGTTCTTTTTTGTCTCATGTACCTTTACGAGAACATCTTCGCGGTTTTGGGTGGTGATCGGTCGTCTCAAATCAACCTCGGCCCAGTCGAAAACTCCTGGGTGATCGTAGAGCAGGCTTTCGGAAGTGAGCAGTTGAGTTTCCGTAAGTGGCTTGCCCGGCACGATCGAGCTTAAGTCTTCGTTGATAAGGCGCTGTTTTGTTCTCTCCCTTCCCAGTGTCACAACTTCATCAGTATGCACCTGTGGGCCTTCGTAGATGTGATAAACGACATCCACGTGGTGCAGGTCGCTCTTCGAAACTGCCTTGGCGGTCTCTCGAAAAGTCGCTGTAAGATACCCGGCATTCAGGTAGTGTGCCAGGATAGCGGTACGATCCGCCTGTACAAGCTTCTGCGAATACGGATGGCCGGACTGAAGCTTAAGGCCGTCGGGAGCGAGCTGATCTTTGCCTACTGTTTCGGCGCCTTCGACCTGCAGTGCCTGCACCGTGTCCTGAGTTCCCTCATCGATATGAAACGCTACCCGGATGTCTCCTCCCTCCCTGGTGACAGCTGGTATTACCTTGACGGTACTGTATCCCTCGGCCTCGTAGACCGCCGTCAGGTTGTTTGCGCTGGCGCGGACCAGTCGCTCACTGTATTTAGCGGGCCCGAATAGCAGCGAGGCTTTCTCGACCGTGACATGCGAGAGTAACTGGTCACCAGAAAGATGCTTATTGCCAGAAACAGAGATCTCTTTAACTTTGTGTTTATGCGCTTTGGATATGCGATAAGTGATGGTGTCTTGCGTCGACTGCTTATTGAATGAGGCATCCACCTTGGCGTCAAAATAACCCTTGCCTTGATAGTAAGAGAGGAGGCTTTGCTGGCCTTCCTGCACTATTTCGGGATCGACACCGATACCTTGGTAGACCGGAAGCAGAGACTTGCGCGTCCAGCTCCACAGGTGTGCTCCCTCTAGCCTTACATGAATTACAGGTCCGGCCTGTATGTCGAAGTTGATATCAGCTCGATTGGTGCTGGCGTTGTATTCGGCACCTGCAAGCTTTACTTGCGCAGCGAGTTTGTTCTGCTTTAAAAGTCTGTTCTGTAGGTACTGAGTCGCGTTCGTCAAGGTTTTCAAGCTGTAGGTTTTGCCTGGGCGAATGGCTGAGCCTTTAAGGCGGGCCATGACGCTGACGAGTTCGTGCTTGAACTTCTGCGTTTCCTCAGGATTGGTACCCACTATATGAATCTCGCCAAACTTGCCGCGATGATTCAACTTGGTATGAAAGGAAACGTTGACGATCCCGTGAGAAGCATTGGGCTTCACTTCAGGCGTGACCTCCGCCTGAAAGAAGCCCACCTGGTGGAAAAAGCTAAGTAAGTTATCACGGGCCTGCTCAACGTCGCTCGCGTTATAGGGAGAGTTCGAGGGATAGTTAGTGATTTGTACTAAGCGAGAGTAGGGGAATTGCGATGCACCTGGAAATTCAAACAAGCCGAAATAATATGCTGGCTGCAGGACCAGCATGACACGAAGTCCATTTGCCGCGGGCTCAACCCGTGGCAACACCTCAGTGAATGTCCCGCTCGCCTTCAGTGCTGCTATGGTGCTAGCTATCTTTTGCTGGGAATAGGGTTCCCCTGCCCGCTGCACGAGTAGCGCAGATAATTGATCCGTTTTTACATCGGGTTGCCCGGCAATTTCGATCGAGGAAACGTTCTGGCCTTCGTAGGAAGCCAGGATCGGGGCGGATTGACTTGTAGTTTCCAAAGCAGGTTTTGCTTGATCCGTCGGTGCCTGCGACTGCGAAGGGGCGCAGCACGTCAATGCAAAAGTAAGAACAACAGCCTTCAAGACACAACCCAACCCATGGTGGCCAGTGGGCGTCACGGCTGGGGTACCTGCGAATTCGTCCAATTCTGTAATCCCCGTTAATTCCACCTGTTGGATGCCGCCTATGAGAGTTGAGGTTTTACCCGTGGAGGTTCGATCTGCCGACAGACGCGACGCATCTTCTTTCAGTCCATCAATCTGAGTTGTCAACGTTGCATCTTGACAAGAAACGGGAGATACATGGCAGATATTCTCGCCCGCGATAGTCCATCTTCTTCTTCCACTTCTTGTTGCCGTCAGCATCCTGCTGATGCTGATCCGGCCACAGGGTATTTCGAAGGTCTACTGAATCAGTGGCGGCGTTCTTCTTCTCGTCGCTATGCGCCTGGTGCCGCTGAATCTTGCGGGGCGGGCCGTGGGCGAGGGGTTGGACGTATATCTATTTTTGATTGGCATGATGTTGTTGTCAGAGCTCGCCAGGGAATATGGAGTTTTCAACTGGCTCTCGTCGGTCGCCGTGCGGAGCGCAAACGGATCTTGTTCGCGGCTCTGCCTCGCCGCTTTGACCATTACAGCCGCCGTTTCAATCAAGTCCCGGAACAATCCGATTCGCCTCGCTCGCGAGATTAGTTGGGGAACCCTAGTCCTGGTAGCCGGGCTCTTCATTATGGTGGACGCGGTAGAGAGCATGGGTGCGCTCCATCTCACGCAGACATGGTTGGCCGCCGCACAAAGGCTTCCCACCGCGACGGCAGCCTTGTTGACCGGCTTCGCCGCCGGAGTCGGGAATAACCTTGTCAACAATCTCCCGCTAGGGCTCCTTGCAGGCGGCACTTTGCAGGCTGCGCATGCTCAGGGTCTAATCGTCCGCTCCGTTTTGATCGGCATCGATCTTGGGCCGAACCTGTCCGTTACCGGATCACTGGCGACGATTCTGTGGCTGCTTGCCTTACGCAAAGAGGGGCTGGATGTGAGTTTCTGGCGCTTTCTCAAAGTTGGGATACTGGCGATGCCCATAGCTCTGCTCTCATCCCTAGCCGGAGCCATCCTGATACAACTGCTACTTCGATCCGACAGGTGACGAACTGCAAGGTGGGATGAAGAATGCCAAATGCGCAATGACAAAAGTCTGGACGTTCGTGTCGGCCATCAACAGACGCCCCATGGGGAATGTCTCCGACGGCTATTACACCGAGTAAGCTACCAGCTCGTAACGGCCCCCCACATACACGTGACCGTTGACAACTGTGGGCACGGCGAAGTGGTTGACGCCCCCCCGGACCGGGGCGGCATAGAGTTGCGTCGCAACGTTTAAAGCATTGTTGGCAATTAGTTGTCCGGTGATAGGGTCCAGTGTCCAAACTATACCGTTGATGGTTCCGTTGGCGGAGACCACTGGTTGCGCGCCCAGCAGACCGTAGAGGAACGGGCCCTGGCCCGCCGCGGCTGCGGAAGGCAAACCGGTGGTCGAGCTGAATGTGAACATCTCTAGGGAGTTGTAGGCAGCCGCGATATAGAGGCGGCTGTTCCAGAACGTGGGTGTAGCGAAGCAGGTTTCGGCGGTGCCCACACGAAAATCCAGCCGTTTGACGATGTTGTCTGCACTGCTGCCGACTTTCCCCATATTATCCCGATTGAGGACGTAGATGGACGGGGGCTTGCCACAAACGACAACTTCATGAATGATGCTGCCGTTTTGGTCTGGAAGTAGGGCAACGGTGCCGGAGCCGAGGTCGCTGTCGCTGGCATTGAGTGTCGCGTAGTTGTAGGGCGCGAAGTAGTCGACTACATGCAAGCTGGGACTGAGCTTTACCGCGGCTTCCCCGAAGTTGGCGGAGCCATCGAACGAACCATTACCGGTAGTCACGTAAAGATAGCCTGATGCGTCCACCGCAGGCGCGCCGCCGGACATCCAGATGCCTCCTTCACTCCCAGTAACTGTGGAATTCCACACGTACTTCTTGGCTAGCGTCAGATGGTCAAAAGCGAAGACAAAACCGTGATAGGGGGCGCGGTCACTGATAGAGCCGAAGCAGACGTACACCATCCCGTTTGCAAGTGCGAGCCCGGGGCGCTGCAATTTGTGGATGGGTGGGAGCTTGACGTCCGAAATCAGCACAGGGCCATTGAACTTTTCGTGACCAGTGGTGACGTCGATGGCATGGAGGCGGTGAGGGAAATAGGTCGCGCCTAGCTCGGCCGTCTCCGCGACGGCGTAGAGCGTGCCAGTGAATGGATCGATGACCGGTGTCCCTAAAACACCGATCTGCCCTATGGGGCTGTTGACACTCGTTCCAGTGACCGCGGTGACGCCAGCAGAAAGAAAGCTTCTATGCCAGAGCAGCGCTCCCGTGTCTCCGTCGAAGGCGTAGATGCTGTCGTTCGATGTCGCTACAAAGACTACGTTATGGGGCACGCCGTTGATGGTAAGTCCGTTCATGTAGAGCGGCTGTGCATAGATCGAACCGTCCAGTGTCATCGACCACTTCACAGCAAACCGCGAGGGGTTCACATTGGAAGGACTCAGCAAAGTCTCATGCGATTGCAGGCCTATGTCGCTGGGACCGCCTTTCCAGGATAGATAGTTCACGACGTCCACATTCACCGTGGAACGGGCCGTATAGGCGGTGCTCCCGGTTGCAGTCGCGGTCACGATGCAGGAACCAGCCCGAGTTGGAGCTTTAAATAATCCCGAGCTGGCATCGATGGTCCCGCACGAAGCAGACCAGGCCACTGGCACACTGGCGGCGAACTGCTGCTTCGCAATAGCGTGGAGTTGCGCAACAGCGGGCGTAATGGTCATGGGTGACGTAACGGTCACAATGGCCGAAGCGGTATGGGCGCTGCCGTCCGTTGCTGTGGCTTTGACTGTGCAGGAGCCTGGAGCCAGGGGCGCGGTGTACAGACCGGCGGTCGAGATCGCTCCACAACTCGCCGTCCACGTCGCAGGGCTGCTGGCGACAAACTGCTGCGTTGCGTGCTCTTTCAAGCTGACGCTCACGGGCGTGAGGGAAAAGGTAGTGGACGCGAGCACCGTGTCGTGTGCGAAGACCGTATAGGGTGTGCCGCTGGCGGCGGTAGCTTCAATCGCGCAAACTGTACCCACCGCCGCGCTAGCCGTAAATAGCCCGATCGAGGTGATCGAGCCGCAGGTAGCCGTCCACTTAACGAGAACGCTTGCGGTGAACTGCTGGGTCAAGCCTCGTACTGTCGAAGCCGATACGGGCGAAATCGTGATCGGCGGGACTACACTCGCACTGGCCGACACGCTTCCGCTGCCACTCGTCGCGGTAGCCGTGATGTGGCACATCTGGGCGTAAAGTGGCGCAGTGAATAGGCCGGTCGAGGAGATCGTTCGGCAGTCCGACGTCCAGGTCGCCGCGAGATTTGACTTGAACTGTTGCGTCGCACCCTCATTCAATGTCACCTGGGTCGGCGAGATCGTCAATGCGGGCGCGGGGCCAACGGTATCGAGCGCGCTGGCGGTGTAGGCGGTGCCACTCGCGGCGGTAGCAGTAATTTTGCAGACGCTGCCTTGAGCGGCGGACGCAGTAAACAGGCCGCTGGCCGCGATGCTCCCACAGGAGGCCGTCCAGAGCGCTGGCAGATTTGCGGTGAATTGCTGAGTCAACCCCGATCCGGTAGTTGCATTTGCCGGTGTGATGATCAGCGGAGAAGTAATCGTCGCGGTGGTGGCTGCGGTATGGCCGCTGCCGTCCGTCGCCGTCGCAGTAACGTTGCAGGAACCCGGCGCCAAGGGCGCGGTGTACAGGCCGGAATTTGAATCAATGCTGCCGCAGGAAGCAGCCCAGGTCGCCGCAACATTCGAGGTGAATTGTTGCGTGGCGCCTTCACTCAAAGTTGGAGTGAGCGGCGCAATAGTCAATGCGGGCGAGGGGCCAACGGTATCGAGTGCGCTGGCAGTGTACGCTGTGCCACTCGCGGCGGCAGCACCAATTTTGCAGACGCTGCCTTGCGCGGCGGACGCAGTAAACAGGCCGCTGGCCGTGATGCTCCCACACGAGGCGGTCCAGATCGCCGGCATATTGGCGGTGAATTGCTGAGTCAATCCCTGGCCCGTAGTCGCACTCGCCGGGGTGATGATGAGCGGAGACGTAATGGTCGCCGCAGTTGTCGCGGTGTGGCCGCTGCCATCCGTCGCCGTCGCCGTAACGTTGCAGGAACCCGGCGCCAAGGGTGCGTTGTACAGGCCGGAATTTGAATCAATGCTGCCGCAGGAAGCAGCCCAGGTTGCCGCAACATTCGAGGTGAATTGTTGCGTGGCGCCTTCACTCAAAGTTGGAGTGAGCGGCGCAATGGTCAATGCGGGCGCGGGGCCTACAGTATCGACTGCCCCGGCGGCGGTATAGGCCGGGCCGCTGGCGGCCGTAGCCCCGATCGTGCAGATGCTGCCTTGGGGAACGGAGGCAGTAAAAAGGCCATTTGCATCGATGCTCCCGCAGGACGTCGTCCAAATCGCTGGCACATTGGCAGTGAATTGCTGCGTCTGGCCCTGTGCCGTAGTCGC
>JANXZS010000277.1 GCA_025355385.1 Acidobacteriaceae bacterium
GGCTGGTCTACGATTCCTTGCGCAAAGCCGGTGGTCGAGATGAATATCGTGGCGACAAAGGCAGCCATCTTTCTCATAGTGCTCCTCACAATATAGAAGACGCTCGTGGCCGCCTTTTTGGCCGCCACGAGCGCGAGTTGCAATTACTTCACCGGGCAGATGTTGTTCGGTTGGCCGTTGCACCCGGCCTGACCTGGGCCGATGTGGTGGCTGTCTCGCCCACTGTGAGCAGGCTGCACGTAGGGGAAAGTAGGTGCGTATCCTGACTCGTTGTAATTGACTCCATCGCCGATCCGTGTGCCGTACTTGACTGGATCTTTCAGAATGCCGGCGACCGCACGGGAAGCAATATCGACAACGTCATCTTTCGGCCGTCGTCCATTGGGAAAACCTGCCTTGTCTCCCACAAGGAAGCCGAGCCTTCTCTGATTCCACACCGGTGTTGGAGGAATTCCTGTATTCAAACGGAGTAGGTCAGCGATCGGTCCACCGTCCTTCGGCCCGCATCCCGGGCAAATCGGAGCGGCGTACTGAACTAGTGGAAGCAAGTCGAGGCGGGGCGCCTTCGGTACGGGAATGCCAAATGACGCGAAAACGTGGGCCAGGAGCGGGTCTAAAAAGAAGTTGGCGAACTGCTTGTCATTTGCGGGATCGTCCACACTGAAGCGGTCCTTTGATCCTGTTCCAATGATCAACTCATTGATGAGCGGGTTGCCCTCTCGTTGTACCTGGCGCCACGGGCCTTGGGTTGAGACTCCTAAATTGGTTGAATCAGTGGCGCTGGCGGTACGACGAACCGTCACGCGCGGACGGGAAGTGGTTCCGTACGTCCCGATCACAGCGTCCTTATCTGTTGCCGGATGAACGCGACCATCGACCGTTAGCATGGTAATAGGTACTTCCAAAACGATCGAATTTACGTTAAATCCCGCGACAGCATCTGGCGCGAAATTCTGAAATTCTTTGGAGTCCACTTGAGGGCTTAACACACCCCCGACGCCCATCCTAAAGTTCAGTGAATCAAATGTCGCCCCCAGGTCGATGAAAAATGGATCGTCGACAGTGCCTGCAAAAACGTTCACCCCGCTCCCCAAGGAGTAGGTCCCCTGATCGAACAAATCCTCATAGTTGGGCATGGTGCGAGGCCCAACGTTTGAGGGAACAGCGAAGAGAGTCTGACCATTGGTCAAATCCGTACTCACACCATTCTTGACCATGGTGACCGTGTACGTCTGACGAAGACTTAGTCCCTGCGAACCGGGACCATCCAGTTTTGTGATCGGGGGTATCCCAGCTATTCCGCCGACGAAACCTGTAAACAAACCAGGCGCCCGGATCTCAGTTTTGAAACGAAATTGAAAACTAATTTCCTCCATACCGTCTCGATTGTTGTCCACCTTCATTTCGTAAAGCACATTGGGATCGAAGGGAAAGTAGTTGGGACCGTTAGAAGGTTCAAGAAACGGGTCAACATTGAGGATCATTGTCACCCGGTCGGGATGGTCGTAGCTAACGAATGCATACCAGTCGGTGATATCGGCAGTGTGATCCAATGCTGTGATAGGGGCTTCGCGATGGCTGGATGCAAACATGCTGGACGAAACCAGCATGAGTGAGGCCATGACAAAGGAGGACAGTGCGCTCGCTCGCTTCATACGCTCTCCTGAGGAAAATTGACACATGGTTTTTAAGTGGGGCGCCAGTACTTGGCAAATACTGAGAGTTAATCGGGCAGCCGGGGGTTGCGTCCTCCGTATATTAATTAGTAGCAGGATGCAAACGCCAATATTGGTGAGACGGGCCGGGATAGGAACAGCCGATATCAGATCCTTGTGACCTAGCTCGAAATTCAGAAACGGCAGGCGGGAGCAATGCGATCAAACCTTCGTCAGCCAAGGTAGAAATAGCTGTCAGCCGCGCGTCGACCCGCGTGGCACCCGCCAAGTTGGCGACACGTGAGCGCGCTTCGCGATTCGGCCTACCAATATTTTGATGGAGTCGAACTCATCTTCTGAACTGATCTGGCCGGTCAGCTCCGGCACTCAATTCATGGGCCAAACCACAAATGCCCAGAATCCCTGAGGAGTTCATTTAGCGAAAGGAGAATGCTGGCGTAAGACAAATTTGCTTGGTTGGCGCCCGCAGCCGGAGCGAGAAAACGATTGACATCTCTATCGCTTACTCGTTACTTTAACGCGAAGTCTAGAGCGGCTCACTCATTTACACTTCTACTGTGTCCTGTATAGAAAGGGTGGCAAAGTTCGCCTTTGATTGATAGACGCGCATCGACCCGTGCTTCGGCATTTGACTGTAATGAAGGTGCTCGAGCCTGACGTCATAGTAATGGGAGATTCAGTGACACTAGTGCAAACCGCCAAAGCAGTTCTTACGGACAGTCACTTCCTTATCCCGCTGGCAGTTCTTTTCATTGGGCTTGGATTGTTGATCGCACTGCACTAAGGGGATTCCGCTTCCACTTGTCCCGGTGAGATTGCCGAAGGCGCATTGTCTTGACGGAAACGCGGCGAGGGGCCTGGTTGCTTCGTATAGCCTGAAGCGGATGGCACTAGTCGCTACTTTCGCATTGTAGTCATCACGGAATCGGTCTCTTGTCTGCCAAGTTGAATCAGCTATGCACGCGCAAACAACAAGTCGTAGTCATGAGGCCAATGGCGAGGTGGCGGCAACGGAAAATAATTCGGCCCTGCGGAGTTTTGCCTCCCACCACACCATCGGCGTCTTTTGCGGCTTGGCGGCAGGCGTATGGCTAGGGGCCGCTGAAGCTCCAACAAAGTTGGTCAATTCGGGATTCTCTCCGTTCGCGATTTCATTGTGCATGGTCGCTGGTGTGTTTATAGCCAGGTGGACCTTTCCAACTCTGTTGAAGGGAACGCGTTCTGTCTTTGCCGATCTGGCAGAGAACAGGCACCTCATTATCTGGGCAGTCCTAGCCGGCGCTCTCTGGGCCGTGGCAAACACTCTCACTGTGTTCGCCATTCGGGATGTCGGACTGACCATCGCGTTCCCTTTATGGAATACGAACTCGCTTATCGGCATTCTGTGGGGACGGCTTCTGTTCGGCGAACTGAAGCATGCCGAGGCGAAGAACGTCGCCAAAGTGGTCATTGGGGCCTTGGCCATCGTTGCCGCTGCAATCATGCTCGGCTTCAGCACCATCCATGGCGGAGCCTCTCCCTCACCACGCGCCACGGGCGGTGTACTCGCCGCTATGGGGGCCAGTCTACTCTGGGGAACTATGTATGTTCCCTATCGCAAGGCCTACGTAAGCGGGATGAATCCGCTTTCGTTTGTTACCGTCTTTACGGTTGGGGAACTGGGCACGGTCTTGGCGCTCGTCCTGGCTTTCGATGGTGGCATCCACTCTCCCGTCTTTCATCTCGCACAGACCAGGCAGATGCTCTTCTGGCTTTTCCTGGGAGGGTTTGTCTGGGTCATCGGAGACCTTTTCCAACAATACGCAACGAAATATTTGGGTATTGGCCGAGCCATTCCTCTCTCCAATACAAATCAGCTCTGGGGACTGGCGTGGGGAGCACTGGTCTTTGGCGAGCTTGCGGGCGCGGATTGGCATCACAAGTTGCTAGTATTTCTCGGCTCCGGTGTGATGATTCTCGGGGCTCTCGCAATCAGCACCGCGGTTGCGACAGAGCGGGAGCACAGTTCCACCAACCAAGCTGTCCTTCGAGAATGCCAGCGATATGATCTTGACTATCATCGGGTACTCCACGCATACGGTGGCTCCGGGAATCGGACTGAGAGGCGCGACTGGTGGGATTACCTAATAGTTGCAGCCGCGGCCGGCGTCTTTCTGTGGCTAGGATGGAATGCAACCATTCCCCCACTCGCAATGAACTTTCGATGGATTATCATACTGATGAGTGCTCTGGTCCTGACACTTTCCGCGTATATCTGGGGTCTATGGAAATCAACACAATCGGACACCTGAACCCAGCCCGGCGAGCGTTCGCGTAAACTGAGCCTTCGCGCCGAGAGATCGCCGACTATGAGTTCCACGGCAAATTTCATGGGTGGTAAAGCTTTAGCATAGTCCGAAGTTCTAGTCGCTCTGATAGAAGCGTAAAAGATGCGCAACAATTTGCAGACGCGCCATAAGGAGTAAGAGATGAGCACAGCCACTCCAATGGATTCAAGGCCACTCAAGAGTCTGGACGAATGGGATGACTTCCTCGAAGGTCGCTACCAAGAGGGTAAGACCGACGAACAATTCCGCCAGTACGATGCGACCGCCAACCCCGGAGTGGCCCAGTTTTACCGCCTCAATCATGAACATCAAAGTGTCGATTATGTTCTGGGAAAAGAACAGCAATACTTTGGCCTGACTCGCGGCAGAAAGACGATATGGGAGGCAGCCGAATTTCTGAACACGCTCGTCGATGACAGCGACCCGGATACAGATCTAACCCAGATCGAGCACTTGCTGCAGACTTCTGAGGCGATGCGGCGCGACGGGCAGCCGCGCTGGATGGTGCTAACCGGCCTCATCCACGATCTCGGTAAGTGCCTCTGCCTCTATGGAGAGCCGCAGTGGGGAGTGGTTGGCGATACCTTCCCGGTGGGCTGCGCATGGTCCGATACGATTGTGTTTCCGGAATACTTCCAGAATAATCCCGATGCTAAGAATCCTCTATATCAGACGAAGTACGGGATTTATGAAGCGAATTGTGGTCTGGAGAATCTTCATATGGCCTTCGGCCACGACGGTTACATTGCCGAAGTGATGAAGCCTTACCTGCGTGACGAAGCGCTCTACATGCTGCGCTTCCACTCCTTCTATCCTTGGCACAGCCACGGCGCATACACCCACCTCACCAATGACAAGGATCGCGCGATGCTGGAGTGGGTTAAGAAGTTCAATCCATATGACCTCTATTCCAAGGGCCACGCCAAGCCGGATATGAAGCAGTTGAAACCGTATTATGACGACCTGTTTTCGGAGTTCCTTCCAGAGAAGGTTGCCTGGTAGACGCATGCGCGTTGGAAACTTGCCGCACCGCGATCGAAGGCTGAAGGCATCCGCGCAATAAATCGAGGACGTATCCGGCGATCTGGGATCGTACCTTGAAATAACGTAGGGTCACACTGGATGGCGCCCGGAAAAGTGAAACGCGTTCGACACCAAAATCCGGCGGAGCTGCCGGTCATCTTGCGCCACTCTATTGGATTCTCAGCCAAAACCCGGGGTTACATGACCATGAAAAGCAGTCGTGATCCGATAAACAGAGCGCAACTAAAGCGCAAAGTCCGTGGAGTGCACGGACAGACGCCCGGGGCCGACGTGTTGCACTTTATTGAGAGTGCCTAAATCGCGGCGGCCACACTCGCCGGATGGGATCGTCACCTGCTCGAATGTGCAGTACCCACTGCCTGACGAGGCAACCTCCTCGAGCATTTAAATGGCCGCGACCCTGACGTAGGCGCGGCCATTTCTCATTCCACAGTTACAAATCGAGCGGCTTGGCTCAACCTGCCTTTCGTTTCCGCTGCGGAACCCCCTTACGCTCTGCGCTCGATTCGTCGACCGCGACCTTCTTTGGCGGCTTTTTTTCTCCCTCGCTCTTTGGAACTTCTCCCCGTCGGGCTTCGATGCTCTTTTTCAGTGCATCCATAAGGTTGATCACCGGAGCAAGTCGACGGTGCTGAGACTGAGCCGGCGCACCCGCTTGACCAGCTTCCTTACTCTCAACCAGCTTCTCCACCCGCGACTCGTACTCATCCTTGAATTGTTCCGGCTGAAAGTGCCCGGTGAGCTGGCTCATGAATTGTTCGGCAAGCTGTACTTCCTGCGTCTGCAGATTCAGATCTTCACCCTTGCCATACTCGCTGATCTCTCGCACTTCAGCGGAGTAGTACAGGGTGTGCAGGATCAGCCCTTTGTGATAGGGGCGCACCAACACTACCTGCTCGCGCTGATGCAGCGTCAGCTTGGCAACAGCGGCAACCTGAAGATGCTCCATGCCCTGCATCAAAAGAGCATAGGCACGGCGACCAGGCTCCTCCGCCACGGTGTAATAGGATGTCTGAAAATAGATTGGGTCGACGTCGTCCAGCTTGACGAACTGCAGAATCTCCATGACCTCGGACGATTCGGCTGCAAGCGTTTGCAGTTCTTCATCGGAGACCAGGACATAGGTGTCCTTATCAACAGCATAACCCTTTGCCAATTCCTTGCGCTCGACAACCCGCTCGCAGTGGGGGCAATAGATTTGCTGCTTGATCCGCGTCCCGCACACCTCATGAACCTGGTTGAAACTGACATGTGACTCGCGCGCGGCTGCAAACAGGCGCACAGGGACTGAAATCAGGCCGAACGAAACGTAACCTTTCCACACAGTCGCAGGAGGTTTCTTTATTTCCAGCAAATTGCGCTGGAGGCATGGCACAAACATAAGCTTATTTGGCTAATTCTGGATCCGCTTGACGAGCATTGGATCGGATCGATTCATCCTCGGTGGGGATGCTCTGTCGCAGAATCATGGTGGCGACATACGCAGCGCCAAAGCCGTTATCGATATTAACCACGGAGACGTTGGGCGAACAGGAATTGAGCATCCCTAGAAGCGCCGCGACCCCTCCAAATGCCGTGCCATAACCGACGCTGGTAGGTACTGCGATGACCGGCGCGCCAACCAGGCCACCCACTACACTGGGCAGCGCACCCTCCATGCCGGCGCAGACAATCACCACCTTGGCACGGCCCAACATCTCATGCTGCGACAGCAACCTATGCAATCCCGCTACCCCCACATCGTAGACGCGATCAACGGATGCACCCATTGCCTCCGCAGTTATCGCTGCTTCCTCCGCAACTGGAAGGTCGCTGGTGCCGGCACATAGCACAGCAATGCACCCCGGCAGACTTGGCGCCGATGCCTGACGCAAGGAAATGATGCGCGCGACCTCGTGGTACTTTGCTGCAGGCACGACCATACGCACAGCATCGAACGCAGCGGGGTCTGAGCGCGTTGCGAGAACATCTCCCCCCATGCGTGCCATACGAAAGAAGATTTCCGCAACCTGCTGGGCCGTCTTGCCCGCGGCGTAGATGACCTCTGGCAGGCCGATGCGCAGACTGCGATGGTGATCGATTTTTGCAAAACCCGCATCTTCGAAGGGAAGGTTCGATAGCTGACCCAACGCGTCACGCGGATCGACAATGCCATTGCGAACTTCTTCAAGCAGTGCCAGCAGCGAATCCTTGGTGGTCATCGTATAGCACCTGCATCGATTGAAGGCGTCCGCTGCTTGGCAGCCGCTGCCACTGCCGCCTGCAGCACCACCTTTACCGGCACCCCATATTCTTCGGCCAGCAAGCGGCAGTCTTCATATTCCGGTGCGAAGTTATACTCCACGCCAGCCAACCCGCCGGTCTTGATGCGTACCCGCCCGTACGCTGTCTCCACATCCGTCCATCTCCGCTCCAGGCAGACCCGGGACTCCTCGCGAACGCGATAGCCCAGAGTGCTGGTCTCGCGCAGCAGCAACTCGCCAAACTCTTCACGCCGTTCAGGGGGGACCAGGAGCGTGAGCAGCGTGCCTAAGCGTCCCTTCTTCATCATCACCGGCGTGGACATTACATCGAGTGCTCCGCGTTCCAGGGCGAGGTGCATGCAATGTGCCAGTACCTGCGGGCTCTGGTCGTCGATGGCGCACTCCAGTACCCCAACGGTGTCGCGCGGCATGCGCGAATCAACCTCCGACTGTCCAATGCTGATGCGCACAACATTGGGAAATCTTTCAGGATTGCGATTGCCCGCTCCATACCCGATCGCGTCCGTCCGCATACGAGGCTGGTCCGCATAACTGCAGCCGAGGGCTCGCAGCAAAGCCGCTCCTGTAGGGGTCACCAGTTCCATGGCAATGCCGGAGGAGTAGGTCGGAGCTCCCTTGAGCAACTCCGCAGTCGCTGGGGCGGGGACAGGAAAGCGTCCATGCGCGCATTCGATCGAACCGCTGCCTACGTTGAGCGGCGAACAAATCCATCGTTCCACGCCAATCTCGCTCAATCCCACTGCGTTACAGACTATGTCGACGATCGCGTCTACAGCGCCAACCTCATGGAAGTGAATTTGCTCCTCGGGCACGCCGTGAATCTTCGCCTCCGCCGCGGCCAGCAAGTGAAATGCGTCGCTGGCGAGGCGTTTTGCATTTGAAGAAATGTCCGCATCCTCGATCAGAAGGAGGATTTCCTGAAGGTTGCGACCATGGGTGTGGGCATGGCTGTGATCGAAAGATGCCCCCTTTTCAGAAGGTTCGTGGGCCGAGTGTTCATGGCTATGAGGGTGATCGTGCCCTTGGTGGACCTCGCGACTGTGCCCAGCGTCGCCGGCATCTTCCGCCAGCGCACCATCCACCAGCACATCGACCTTCGTCGCCTGGATGCCGCTGCGACTGACGCGCGAAAAACGAAGCGTCGCGCCGATCCCCAGACTCGCAGCAGTTCTCTCAAGGGTAGCCGGAGAAACCCCCGCATCCACCAGTGCGCCCAGCAGCATATCTCCGCTGATGCCGGCGAAGCATTCGATATATCCAGTCTTCATGCGCCTGTTTTACTTTCCTCGAAGCTGTGTCCGGCTGTAGCTGCGCTTCGGCGTTCGCCGCTTAAGACTTCCACGGACAGAATCTCATTCATGGATCCTGAGCGATACCCCTCGCAGTCGATAGCTACGTAGCGAAAGCCAGCTGCCTTGACGGCATGAGAAATTGCCTTCAGCTTTTCCACATCGAAGGCCAAGGCCATCTCCTCGGCTGCGATCTCTATCCGCGCAACGTCGCCGTGGTGACGTACGCGGAAGCGTCGAAAGCCCATACGCCGCATCGCCTCTTCGGAATCCTCGATGGTGCGAAGTACCTCCGGCGTAACCCGGCGTCCGTACTCGACGCGCGACGAAAGGCATGCCGACGCGGGCTTGTCCCACAACCGCAATCCTGCCTCACGGGCAAGAGTGCGGACATCTTCTTTGGTCAGCCCCGCCTCCGCGAGCGGTGCCACAATTCCGTGCTCGCGCGCAGCCCTTTGGCCGGGGCGAAAATCCTGGTTGTCGTCGACGTTCAGGCCATACGCGATAGCGGCAAAATCACCCGAGCCTACTTCGCGCTCCATCACTTCGAATAACTCGTTCTTGCAGTGGAAGCAGCGATCTGCGCCGTTGCTGGCGTACTCCTCATTCTCCAATTCGTGGGTCATGACGGTTCGCAATGGGATGTCATGCTCAGAGGCAAAGCGCTGCGCATCCTCGCATTCACTTCTAGGCAGGCTGGCCGAGTCCGCAAGCACTGCAACCATGCGGTCACCGAGCACATGACGGGCTGCGTAGGCGAGATATGCCGAGTCGATGCCGCCGGAGTAAGCCACCATCACGCTGCCAATCTCTTTCAGCCGTTCATCCAGCCTTTGCTTCTTTATTCCCAGGCTCAAACTCATATCCCAATAACCTCCGTTCAGCCAATTCTGCTCACCCCAGCCATTGCGGATTCTTACCGGTTCCGTCAAAGCCCTGGCTGTTCTTGTACTTCTCCAACTCTCCGGTCACCGCTTCGTTTGACGCACGCGTCCGCAGAGCTTTCATCGCTGCCTCATCCATCGGCTGAAAGTTCCGTGCCAGGTCGAGCGCCTGATTGAGGATCTTCATGGAATCACAACCGGTAATCTGGCAATCAACTCTTTGGCTCATCGCATAATGCAGGCATTCAACCGGCTTTACGGTCTTGCTTTCGAGGAAGACGCCTCCACCCAGACCCTTCATGCCCAGAATACCCATCTTCAGTTTGGAGGCCACCGGAAGTACCTGGCCGGCAAAGCTGTTGTATTGGGAGTCCATCACGTTAATCGGCATCTGCACCGTATCGAAGGTGAAGTTGTGATGGGTGGCCGTCTCAATCATGTGCAGGTGCATCGCGGGATTCTTGTGACCAGTGAATCCTATAAAGCGAATCTTGCCCGCTTTGCGAGCCTTTTCCAGCGTCTCCATGGCGCCACCGGCGGCGAAGACTCTCTCGGGATCTTCCATGCGAATCACTTCATGAACCTGGAGCAGATCAATGTGGTCGGTCTGCAGACGGGAGAGGGACTCATCCAACTGCTTCTGCGCAGCGACGGCGGTGCG
>JANXZS010000005.1 GCA_025355385.1 Acidobacteriaceae bacterium
CCAGCTCTACAACTTGCTCGATGGCTGCCTTTGCCGTGTCAGGATGCTGGGCCAACAGGTAAAGCTGGACGACCGCCGACTCCCTCAACGAATCCCGTTGGTTGCGCACATCGTTTTTGCAAAAGGCTACCGCGACTTCCCAGAGGGTCTATTTGTGGGTTTACGCAAAAGGTGAAACTGCGCCTCACAGCTTATCAATGACTTGAGCGGGAGCTGACAGCATAACTTGGAACTGGGTGTCCGCATATGGTGAAACTGTCGTCGGGAATTGACGCATAACCTGAAACTACCTACTTCGACACGCTCGCTCGGCGGTCGCAATTCCTCGCATACTGCTTATATTCAATAGTTTACAGTGCTTCGACTAACTAAATCTAATCCGTTCACTCAGTGCCTTCAGCACAGCCTAGCGGAACCTTGCTTTCTACGGCTTGACCATCAGCTCGCGGCCCTGTTGGCTATTGAAATAGTCAATGGCGTGCTGCCTTGTCGTCATTTTATTTAGTTCCTTCTTTGGATCCTGGCCGAGCCTTGCCGCCGCGGCGCTCACTAGACTTGCTTGGAGACTATTCAAAGGTTTTGACTCCGATGTGGGTATTACAGAAACTTGGGGGGCAGGAATGAACGGTAAGTCATTTCGAACGTTTGCCAAATTCAGGACCTGTTCAAGGGTGGGTGCGGCTCCAACACGTTTACTTGTCAGCATCTTTTCCTTCGGAATAGCTAACCAATCACGGAGAGTTGCGAGGATCGACGTGTGATCGTAAGATGTGGAAGTGTTCGATCGAAATACGGTCCCTGCCTGCACCCAGGGAGAGACAACGACCATCGGCACCCTTATCCCAAATCGATTGAAGTGGAAGCCTTCCTGCCCAGGATCGCTTTGGCCGTCCGGTGTTGCCGCATTCCAAGGCGGCATAATGTGGTCGTAGGTACCGCCGTGTTCATCATATGTAATGAGAAGCACAGTCTTGTTCCAAGACGGCGACGTGCTGACAGCTATCCAAATGTCATGAAGAAATCGCTCCCCTGCAGTAACGTCGTGCGGGGGATGTTCGTCATTGGGGTCCTTCAGGAAGCTCGGTTCGATGAATGAATACTTAGGCAAGGTTCCCTTTGCGCAATCTTCTTTGAATTCACCGAAATGGGCGAATTTGTCGAAAGCGAAGTGCCAGAGTTTCTTGAACATGAGATGGGTCAAAGCGGGAGTTAGCGTGGTGTCGCTGTAAACGCGCCAAGTGATAGCCATATCCTGAAGCACGTTAAAAATAGTTTTGACGTCCCAATTATCCGGATGAGGGGGATTACCGTTGAGCACATTTCCGTTCGAAGTACCCGCATGAACGAATGAACGATTGGGCCAAGTCTCGCTTGGCACCGAGCAGAACCACTCATCACAGATGGCGTAGTTCCGAGCGAGCGCAGAAATCACGGGAACTTGCGCAGGGCTGAATGGCTCCATGATTTGCACCGGAATATTTGTCCCAGTCGTCAACGCGTAATTGACCACGAAACCTAAATTCGGATAGGTTGGATTCTCACTCGGTGGTTCGAAGGGACCGTAGAGTTGTTTAGTTACGTTATCGAACTCCTCTTTAGGATCCGGATTGGGCATGTTCAGCGCGTTAGCGTTGGGAAAAATCGGATAGGGCGGCGGCGAAGGCTGGCCTTTGAAGTAATCGTTGCTAACTGGATTGAAAAGTCCCTGATGCAAGCCGTTGAAAAACTTATTCTTTGTGCTCACGGGGAGAAACTGACTTGGCGGTGGGCCGTCACGATACAGCCACCCACACATGTTGTCGAACGACCGGTTTTCGAGCATCACAACCACAATGTGCTCTATCTGCGGCATCATAGGCATCGTCCAGTTCTCCTCAGTTATTGTGGCCACAATGATAGCCCATGCGAGAAGCGATGCGTTTCAGACCAGAGCTCTCGTGCTATCCCATCTCCCGAACACTACTCCTACTGCGTAAGAACACTAGTTGTGACACCAACTCACAGGGGGTGTTCGAAATATCAGTCGATTCATCCTCTTCGTCAGCTTGCTGACGCAACCCCATGGGAGGACTCGAACGCTTAGCCCTCGCTGTGACCGCCGCGGCACGTTATGCCTGGCCTAAAAAAGAATCGGTAGTTGGATGGTCGTTCGTTAGGACGTCCGGGGCGACTCGAAAAGCCCACGATATAGCCAATAGTCATCAACTAGTCGTAGGAAGCGCATTAGTCTGGGTTTGCTGGACGACTGTCCGTGTTTTCCCCTCTGTCAAACGGGGACCGGGAACGATAAACTTTGCGCTGGCGGGGAGGAGAGGTCCCATGGTCGAAGCTGGAGTAAAGGACTGCAAGACGTCTCCGCGCCCGCATGAACGGGCGCTTTGATAAGCCGAGCACCTGTTGCGCCTCGATGTAAGTCTCAGTCGTCTGGATCGCCCTGACGATCCCAAGCAGTTCGGGATCGTGATTCTTGACGAAGCCGAGGAACTCGTCGACGAGGATGCGGCTCTCGATCGCTTGGTTATAGCTCTTCCCGAACGCCCCGCTCTCGTGCGTGAGCGAATAGACGTAATCCTTGTCGAGCACCCTACCATCTAGTTCGGACGAATTGGGGGTAAGGATGTTGCACCTGCCAATGGGGCTCGACGCGGCTTTCTGCCACAGCGAGATAAGGCGGTTCGTCAGGATTATCTTGATGTAATCGTGTGGGATATCTTTGAGAACTCCAAATACGGGTCATTCTCCGAACGACACTTGTCGACATCAAGAATGGCTTATCGAACGATAGGGTGGACACCTGTGAAGTGCTCGATAAAAAATGTTCATCGATCGCTGAGTTCAATGGTTTGGTACAACCGTATATGAATGACTGACTCACTCGGCGAAAGACTCGACACCAGTAAAGCCCTTGTGAGGAAAACTGCTGTCGATGTGAAAGCGTGCAAGGACTTCCCCGAATTCAGTTGTACCTTCACTAGAGCACACTAGGCAGGATGCGTAAGGACTATCTTTTGGATAGCTTTTTGGGGGGTCACGATGTTCACTGACGTAGGCCCTTTTGGGGACTTGGACAAAGTGCCATCGCCGCTAGCTCGGGACTGTGCGGAGTCTTTATTGGAGCCTTAATGACTGCGCGCAATCGAAAGCTTGATCGGAAGCACGTTCGTGCTCTTGAGCAGCTTCAGCAGTTCTATTCGCCAATGTTGGGTATGCGAGAAGAGCTTTTGGCGAAGAAAGAAGCGAGCATAAAGGTGAACACCGTTGCGAGAGATGCCCGCAAGGCATCAGGGGCGGATGAGTCAGCCAGTTCCATTATTGCCCTTCGAGATTATGACCATAAGCAATGGTGGAATGAGCTAATGCCTATTTACGCGAAAATGCTTGTTCACTTCACTGACCACATGTGGTTGGCGAAGGAGTCAACTCGATCGCATAATGGCGAGTTGACGCGCTTCGTCGAATTGTGGAGGCGGTACAAATCCGCATCACTTGATGATGATGTAACTTTTTGAAAGCGATTTCAGCGATACGAATCTGGTGCCGTTTTACGACGATCTGCGGTCCAATTTTGTGCGATTAAGAAATGAGGCGAAGAGCTAATCATACTTATCGCAAAACCCGTTCGAGAATCGTCCTGGCGAGCCCCACGCCATGGGCGATCACGGTCGTGAGCCTGGACGATGATCTTGAAATGTTCTCGTCCCGCTCCAAGCGGCCGGCGGCGATGATCGAAGCTGCGATGACAAGTGTAGAGGCAAACCGGTCCCTTGAGCGCAGCGAAGAACCCCGAGTGATATCGACTTGACCCACGCGCCTCCCAATCTTTCCGCCACGTAGGATCAAGGAACTTCTTTGGGAACTTCGCAGCTAGTAGTCGCAAAGCTCGAAGTGATCGCCTTGTTGCTCTTTCGGTTGCTGAATGCTTGATCCCGACTCAAATTCCTTCTGGAATCAATGCCGGTGGTTGACAGCTATATCCATTTCTACGTGGATCGAATTTTCGTCGAGAGTTCGGAGGAAAATCAACCCCCTTGCGTCCCGACCGTATTGTGGCAGGTAAATCTGTTATGTTGTGCGCCGTAACAGAAGCCTGCGCCGCCGCGAGATGCGCAACAGGGATGCGCGCAGGTGAACACGAGATGTAGTCCACTCCAAGCAACGCGAAAAACTGGATCGATGTGGGGTCACCGGCATGTTCTCCACAGACACCGATCTTGATGTTTGGTTTCGCAGCCCTCAAATGCGCGATTCCGAGCGCCATTAGGGTACCCACACCCTCCTGGTCGAGTGTCGTGAATGGATCAACCGCCAGAATATTCTCCTTCAAATAACTCTCAAGGAATTTCGATGCATCATCGCGCGAAAACCCGTAAGTCATCTGTGTCAAGTCATTCGTACCGAACGATACAAAGCTGACATGCTCCGCAATTGCTCCGGCCGCGACGACCGCGCGCGGCAGCTCAATCATCGCTCCCACCTGGTAAGGGATACTGTTGCCACTGCGGGCGAACACTTCCATGGCAACCGTGTCGATGCGCCCACGCAGCCACCGCATCTCCTCTGCCGTGGCTACGAGAGGCACCATAATCTCCGGAACAACGTTGAGTCCATCTTCAGCCTGCACCGTAATCGCAGCCTGCAGGATGGCCGTTACCTGCATCTCTAAGATCTCCGGATAGCTAATACTGAGCCTGCAGCCGCGATGACCCATCATCGGGTTCACTTCGGCGAGTGCCCTGATTCGCTCGATCAGATGGTCAAGGCGGGCTACCTCTTCACTGCTATCGGCTAGCGCAGCGAGCGAGCGTTCGGCTCGGACGTCATCCAATGCGGGTAGAAACTCGTGCAACGGCGGATCGAGCAAACGCACCGTGACAGGCCAAGGGGCCATCGCGCGGAAGAGACACTCGAAATCATGCTGTTGCATTGGCAGCAGCGCACTGAGTGCAGCCTTGCGCTCGTCTACCGTCCCCGCCAGAATCATAGAGCGGACGTGTGGCAGCCTTTCCGGCGTGAAGAACATATGCTCCGTCCGGCAGAGGCCGATGCCACACGCCTCGGCTGCAATCGCGCGTCGCGCATCATCCGGCGTGTCGGCATTAGCCCGCACGGTCAACGTGTTCTGCTCAATAGCCCACTGCAGCAACTGATCGAGTGCAGGTTCTCTTTCCGTGATCGGACGCATAGGAAGCTGACCGGAAAAGACGCGGCCAGTACAGGCATCGAGCGAAATCCAATCGCCCTCGTTGAGAACAACCTCGCCGATGCGGACGAGATTCGCGGCTTCATCGACGACGACAGTCTGGGCGCCGGTGATGCAACACTTGCCCATGCCTCGTGCGACGACCGCCGCATGGCTGGTTGCACCACCATGTGCAGTGAGAAAACCGATAGCCACGTCCATCCCATGAATATCTTCCGCCATGGTTTCCTGGCGCACTAGTATTACTGGGTCCGCGCCTGGTTCAGCTGCGGTAAGAACTGCCCTCTCCGCCGTGAGCGCAATACGGCCCACGGCAGCGCCCGGCGAAGCGGAAATTCCTGTTGCGATAGAGGGAGGAGTTCCAGCTGAGAAATCAAGCTGCGCCGCCATGATATCCATAATACTTGCCGCGGGAATGCGAGATATTGCTTCACGCCGCGTAATAAGCCCATCTCGCGCCATATCTACCGCGATTCGAACTGCAGCGAGAGCACTCCGCTTGGCTGCGCGCGTCTGGAGTAAGAACAGCTTCCCTCTCTCCACAGTGAATTCGAAGTCCTGCACATCCCGATAGTGCTCCTCTAGGCGGCGAACTATGGTTGAGAGCTGGTTATATATCGACGGCATGCTAGCGGCAAGAGCGGCAATTGGTACAGGAGTGCGGGTTCCTGCAACAATGTCCTCTCCTTGCGCGTTATCAAGGTACTCGCCGAAGATCTCGGGCTCTCCCGTAGACGGGTTACGCGTAAATCCTACACCGGTACCACTGTCTACTCCCGCATTCCCGAAAACCATGGCTTGCACGGTAACAGCCGTTCCCATCTCATCCGGGATGCCGTTCATACCCCGATAATAAACTGCACGGGGATTGCCCCATGATTCAAAGACTGCATTGATGGCGAGGTCCAACTGCTCACTTGCGTTGTCAGGAAATTTTCGCCCAGCAGAGCTTTCGATTGCATGGCCGAATTGGCAGATGATCTTGAGCAGAGTTTTCGGCGGAAGCTCAGAAGCCGAGTTGGTCTTCTCTTCTATGTGAACCTTTGTGAGGATCACGTCAAACTCTTTCTGGGGGACGTGCAGCACCACGGTACCGAACATCTGCAGCAAACGCCTATAGGAGTCTAGAGCGAGGCTCTGTACACCATTATTTTGCCGGGCAAGTCCATCAATGCTCTCGCGGGTCAGGCCGATATTTAGGATGGTATCTAGCATGCCAGGCATGGAAACGGCCCCCCCCGAGCGCACGCTGACTAATAACGGGTTATCAGCGTCATTAAATGTGCGCCTCGCGGCGTTCTCCAACCATCGCAGCGCGAGTGTGAGTTCACGGGCGAATCCAGACGGCAGCTTGCCATGTTGCAGATAGTATCGGCAGGCATTCGTGCCAATTGTGAAGCCAGGCGGCACTGGAATCTTGAGTCGCGTCATCTCAGCCAAACCAGCGCCTTTACCACCGAGAAGCGTATGCATCGACAAATCACCATCCACCACGCTCGCGCCGAAGCGATAGATATATCTTTCCTTGCAGTCCATAGGTTCCCCTTATCGCAGATAGAGCAGACGTCGAAATCTTGTGGCTATGCAGCGTCATCAACGAACATCCATGGCGCCTGTGGCATCATTTGCGACTCCGTCGCCAAGGATTTTAAGCAATAGCTGTAGCCAAGACGATGCAACATACGGCTTGCGGTCCAGTCCTCGAGTATTCCCCAATCAGCGGGGTTCGGGCGTGGGCGGTATGCAAATCCGAGTAACTTTTCCGGAAACACCGTACGTATTGAAGTAGCGAACTGAAGCGCTTCAACAAATGCATACGTAGAACTGGCGTAACAAATTACGTCGGCCCACTGTGCGTATATCAATGCACGACCAATCGCTGCGTCTATGCCGCCACAATAGGCGGCATTACCACCTTCAATACTTACTCCGGTCAAGTATCTATCGTCGCGCCGATCGGTAGTTCTCGTAATTGCAACTGCTCGACGCCCCTCCGTACATGCAAATAGTTTCCGGCACTGTCCACGCGCGGTCTCACACCTCTGCTCTGCTTCGTCCATTGGGATGACGACCGTTCCGAACGGGTGGGAAGTGACTGGGAGATAAAAGTTAGCGGCTTGAGGCCGCAGAACTTGAATATCTCCGTTTGCCGCGAAGGCACGATTGTGCGCATCGTCCAAGACTTTCATTTCCACGCATGCTCCTCGTATGGTCTGCCAACCTGAATCACGTTTGACCATACGGGGTCCCTTAATCCACGACAATAGGTGCTAGGACAATTCGGGCTAGCAGCCTCACTGGGCTAGTGCAATCTAGCAACCCAAACATTGGCAGGTTGTAGCGTTTCTCTTTTAGTAGCGCGTAAACGGGGTTTTTGTCCGACCACTTCGGTGGTGGTCCAATTCGGCCGCATCCACTAAACTATGGAACATGTCCCTCTCGCTTGTCTCCCTGCGCAGACTGAACTATGCGCTACTACATAGGAATATCGCGGAAGGCTTTGCGCTGTTAGAGCAGATGGACAAGGATTTCGCGCGTCTCGATACAACAGACGCCCACGCATCTGCGTATCTGCTTTGCCTAGCACAGTGGGTCGACATGGGCTACCGTAGTGTTGCCCTACTCGATGGACCCATGAAGCGAGTGTTGAACGTACAGCGGTCCGAGATGCGGGTGAGCGAATATGTGAATCTGACATTGGTTGAGGCGTTCAGCGCATTCGCTTCGGAGGACGCGCCGGGTGCCATCTCAACGCTCGATTCCATACTGCGAATGGACCCCAGCGTGGTTGATCGCTCGCGAATTGCCCTGGCGCACTTTTGGAAGGCACGAGCGCACCGCACGCAAGGCGAGTACGAGCTTGCACTCCACCATGTTGTTGTGGCGAAGAAGATAGCGACACAGTTGAAGGCTCCGAAGATGGTTGGAGAGATGAAAATTCATGAGAGCTGGATGCTTTTTCAACGCGGGCTGCGGAAGGATGCTTTTCGGTTGCTGGACGAAGCCGAGGACGAGTTGCAGCAGACCGGACACGTACTGGCGCTGGGCAATATCGAGTCAGCACGTGGTCGTTTTGTACGCCGATCCGGTGAGTACGTGAAGGCTCTTGCGCATTTTGCGAAGGCGGTAGCAATCTACTCAGAGCGCTTCCCCGCGCATCCGAACACCGCTCGGGCACTCGTCAATGCAGCTTACGTAAAAAGGTTGATTGCGCTTGATCTCAAGCATCGCTTGAACGCGGGACGCGCAAAAGCAATGCAGCATGCGCAATATCTTGCAGTGTGCCAGGATGCTCTCGACTTATTGGGACGTGCCAGCGAGATATACGAGGCGCATCATCATCAGGCGGGCATGGGCTCAGTTTATGTGAATGCAGGATATCTACACCTTGATAGCGGAGACATCGATCGCGCCGAAAGTGAAGCGGCCAAAGCGTTCACGCTCGGCAAACAACGCGACGATCACATCCTGATGGCACGAGCCCGTACGTTACAATCTGCGCTGCAAAATGAGCGCGCAGAAGAGCAGACTGAAGAATCGCCAGAAGCATCTGTGCATGCTGCTCTAGCAAAAACATACGCTGAAGAGGCAGTAGCAATTGCAAAGTTAACGCAGAACAAGCGTCTGCTCGCCGGCGCTTTTATTGCGCAGAGCACGGCGGCAGCCAGTGAATTCTTTCAGGATTGGGAGACGGCAAAGGAATTCGCTGCACTGGCCAGCTGTCTGCTCGCAAAAGATGATCGCGATCATCTGGATCGTGAATTGAGGCGAATCAAGGCCCGCATTCTGCGAGCCGCGGGCATTGATGAGACATTGCGCTCATGGTCAGAAGGCATCATAAGCCACAAAACGTTTCAGCAGGTTACGGAAGAATTTGCGGAGATCGTAATACCCAAAGTCTGGCTCCGCGAAGGGCGCAAAATCTCAAAGGTCGCGGAAAAGCTCTCAATGTCCCCTAAGAAGGTGCGACGGATTTTGATCAAAGTAAACTTGATCGGAAACAGTAAGTAATCGCTTTACCTCAGATTTTTGCGAGTGGAAAGTGGCTCCGACCAAATGAGCTCACGTTGAGTACGGATACGCGATTCGTCTGCCTAGTAGCCGCGTCGATGGCCCCGGCTCGAGATTATAAAGCTTCTTCACTAACGGGATTCGAAAGTGTTCCGATCTTTTCTATCACGACAGAAATTCTGTCGCCGGCTTTTAGCCAAACGGGCGGCTTCCTGGCAAGACCAACTCCTTGAGGGGTTCCAGTCAAAATCACAGTGCCAGGCAATAGCGTCGTGCTCCCGCTGAGGAACTCTATCAGCGTCGGGATGTCAAAAATCATATCGTTTGTGTTCCAATCCTGCATGGATTTTCCATTGAGTATGGTTTGGATCCGCAAGCTGTGTGGCTCCGGGATATCGTCACTTGTAACTAGAGCCGGCCCCAACGGAGCAAATGTGTCGAATGTCTTCCCTCTGCACCACTGTGTGCCTCCCCTCTCGATCTGCCAGTCACGCGCACTTATATCGTTTGCGCAGGTATACCCAAGGACATAGTCCAGCGCCTGCTCGCGTCTCACGTTCTTGCAGGCTTTACCGATCACCACGGCCAATTCACACTCAAAATCTACTTTATCGCTCTTCAAGTGAATCGGAATCAAGATCGGATCTTCCGGATTTTGCAGGGCGCTGGGGCTTTTCGCGAACAGAACAGGATATTGTGGAATTTCCGAACCGGTCTCTCTTGCGTGATGCTTATAGTTAAGACCGATGCACCAGATCATAGACGGCACGAGGGGAGCGAGGCGCTTCTTGATGTCCGCTTTATCTCCTGTGACCGTATATTCTGCAAGAATGTCGCCGTAAATGACTAGAGCGCTACCGTCTGCTTGTTCACTCGCATAACCAACTTTTCCTGCGGAATCTGCATACCGAATGATCTTCATTGTTTCCTTTATTGTTCGGGAGATCTAATCGGATGGCTAGTGCAAATGTGGTATTGCTAGCCGACTACCGTCATCGGAGCAGTGTGTCTTTGGCATCAATACGCAATGCAAAAAGTGGCAGCTTTGCTGGAGTTTTCTGAGCAATTTCGTCCTTTGTGCTCGATTTGGCCACTAGCATCACTTCGAGGGATTTTTGGATCCAGACAATTATTAGCCACCGTTATGGTGCACTAGAACGTCTTGGGGAGCGGAACATCGATAGCGAAAGAGGTGTGCGATCCACACGAAGTCCTTGCAGTCTGGAATATAGTTGTCGAGCATTTCAGTCCCCCCAACGCAGCCACTCCTGCCACGTGCTACGAGTCTTGTTTAAAGGCGCTTGCGTGGGTAGGCGAGTTAGCAACAATTCGTGATCGACACCATCCCGCTCCCACAACTTTAGCTTTTCCAATACAGCGGAATCGTGAATCACCTTCCCGCCTAACAACGTCGGAGAATAGCTGTAGTCATAGATCTCGGACTGGAAACCGATAGCGCTGTCCCTGTCAGCAAAATCACTCATTTCCTTTGCGTTTGCGATGTCACTTTCAACAATCGTGATCATTTGTTTCAGCAGTGGCCGCTCATCTTCCTTACTGACTGCCAATAGGCGTTCGCGTAAAGTATAAAACTCGAACACGTTAGCTATCGAGGAGAGCTGAACAGCAACGGCAGCGGCAATCCTATACTGTCGCTGCATTTCCGTTGTGCTATTGCTGTCCAGCAGCGGCCGCAGCAATTCCATTCCCTTCTGCCATCGAGAAACCATGTCACGAAATGACCGCACAAGTTGATCCGGAGTGAAAGGGCCAGTCCACCGTTCGAGGCCGTCGTCAAAGGGTTGAGGCTGTCTCTGACGATTGAGTCCCCAGTTATAGGGCAATGCCTCAGCAAGTTCCTTTTCGAGGTGGAGATGGTAGGCGGGAGAGCGTGTGACTGGTCCGAAATAGAAAACTTGGATGGCACATAGATAGCGGTTATAAGCTTCCGAAAAGACCTCCCAGGCTTCGCGAACGGTCTTCGCATTCTTAGATCCCCAATAGGTCGCAGCCACACGCTCCAACAATTCTGCGCGATCAAGCGGAGGGTTGAACGAAGCCTCCCCAGCAACCTTCAGCATCATGCTGGGGTAGCCTCCTATGATCCAGTTCATCATGGAACCGCGGATCCCTAGCGCACGCATCGCGGCAAGCTTGTCATAGATAACAGGAGAGACGGGGACGTAGGGAAGGGACGACAACTCGTACGTTGTCCCGATCTGCAGCTTTGCATAGGCGGTGCGGTCAGATTGTATCAATGCCTTCGCGACGTGCTCGAATGATTTGGAAGGTCCAACTGAAGTTAAGGAATACTCTTCAACCTTTACTGTAATTCCATCGACTACTTTCTCATTTTCATGTTCGAAATTCCCGAGCCAAGCGATGTCTTTATCTAAGCGCTCCATGAAGGGCGTGAAGTCGCTGGCTTTATTTCCGTTATATCCCCATGCAAGGAGCTTCGCCTTGCGAGAGGCTTGGCGAATCCCCCGCATAAAGCAATTGAGATCGTCGGAGAGAACGTCAACTTGCGTTCGCAGCCGGCAGCGTGGGCAAGACTCGACGAACGTTTCATTTAGCCAGCAGGTAGTCGTACGCTCTCCGTTATAGATGTTTATGACGCCAGCAAGATTCGGCACCGACGTGAACAATTCACGCATCATTTCCTGGATGTATTCCTTTACAAGGGGAGTGGATACGCACAGGCATCCCCCGCCAGCGCCACGAATCTCTGGATGCTTAGTGAAGACGGGATGATCCTGTGGAAGGCTGCGGGGCTCGATACAGAAGAGCCAAACTTTGACACCATATCGCTCCGCTCTTGTCACCAACTTCTGCAGCCGCTCTAAACGATGCACGGGCGGCCCCAAGTCTGGCAGAACCCGGGATTTGAGCAATCGGTTGAAAAGACCTGCGATCCAAATTCCATTCATGCCAGCGTGCGTAATCTTATTCAAATATTCGTCAGGATAAAAGTCCTTGTCCTGTTCCAATTCCCAACCGGAAAGCCAGCGGTAAGGCGCAACCGGAGAGCGGACAATTCTATCTTCGACTTGAGCCCAGCGAAAGCGTGAGCCAAGTGGTAATACTGGAGCACGGCGAATTAGCATCTCATCCTGAAGAAAGATGAGCGCACGGCGAAAGCCAGTTGGTTCGCGCGCGATTATCCTTGTCCCGTCGGCTTCAACAGTTATATGGAATGCTTCAAGTGAATCCGGGGGACAATTCATCGGCTGACCAATCTCGGCGCGGATCTTGTGGCCTCCTAGGCCCGGCCGCACGCCCATTGATACGGACATGAATTGTCGGAAGTCTGCAACCGCTGTATTCAACTGCTTGTAGAGTCCGCGCGGGTACATTTCAATTGAATAGCCGCGGGAAAGATCTGCCTCTCGACCAGCAATCGATGTCCTATCGAAATCCCGCATAAGGACCGTGTGTAATGGGGAAGCAAGATCGCGAAATATGTCTTCAACTCGTGGGTCGGGTGTAAAAGCCGGATTTGGTTGGTAAGGGCCTGCGGTTTGGGCTGACGTGGCAGCAAGAAGCGGGAAAGCAACTTTCAGTGCGGGAAGCGCACCAGATACAAGAAAAGATCGTCGTGAAAACCGTGTCATGTAGTCATCTCGGTGAACGTAAAGGCACGCTCGATGCGAATTTATTTCTTCCGTGTCATGCTGTCGTCAGCGGCCGGAATACGGATGTTTCTAAAAATTCAACACGCTACTGAATGAGAGGACTGCTTAGATAGGGGCTTCCGAGCAACGAAGCCCACAAATCACCTAACGGTCCGCCTGCGTATCCTCAGACACCTGGATCTTCCGTTCTGTTAGGTCATCAGCGTCTGTCTCGTGTATGGGATTGCAATCCAACGGGACCGCCCAGCTAGGCAAGAGTGTGTTGCCGCTCTTGCAAAATGCCCCAGGTCTTAGGATATCGATCTAATTGCGAGCGAAGCCAAAGACCTGGAGCGAAGTATTATCTAAAAGATAAATTTCACGCCCAGCTGCAACTGTCGTGCGGTGTTAGCAGTCTTGTTGACTGTGCCGAATCGTTTTCCTGTACTGATATTGTTGACTGGAGTACCTAGGACAACGTCGTTAAGGATATTAAACGCTTCGGCGCGGAATTCCAATCGTCGATTCTCGCCACCAAGGGGAAATTGACGGAAGAGAGATGTGTCTAGATTCCAATACCCAGCAGATCGCAGCGAATCCCTAGTAGCATTCCCGAAGGTGAAGCCTGGAGGAATCACATAGGCGCTCGTGTTGAAAAATTGTGCAGCTGTTCTGTGTGCAATCTTTTTAGGGTCCCCCACAACATTCAAGGTTTCATATGTTCTACCGTTTCCAGTGTTCGCAATATCACCGCTAACTAGGGGCGTGAACGGCAATCCGGAACGGGCAACAAAAATATTGTTTAGCTGCCAATTACCCACGACATAGTCCGCAAACGCATTCCCAGTAGAGAAATTCTTTCCCCTGCCTACCGGAATCGCATATAAAGTGCTTACTGATAGCACATTGGTTAGATCGGTCCCCGCCAAGGCATATCCACCATTAGCACTAGGATGGTAAGGATCCTGCGGTACACCGCCTTCCACGCCAAACCAGCCGTCACCGCCGACGTCCATAGACTTCGACCACGTGTAGGAAACTTGGTACGTCAGCCCTTTGAAGGATCTTTGGTTTAGCGAAACTTGCAATGCGTTGTAGTTTGCCGACCCAATACTGCGATCGTAGGTTGTGGGTTTGATGTAAGGAAACAGTGCGCGCGCCTGTGGATTGCCGGGGCCCGGCGTCAATGCAGTATTGTAATAGCCGCCCAAGTCCAGACGTTTCGAGATAGAACCAACATAATTGATAGTCAGCGTTGCCGACCGTTTGATTTGGCTTTCGATACCGGCATTCCACTGATTGGAATATGGATTTTTGATGTGCGGATCATAATAGTATGCGACTTGATTGAATGGTGTCGCAGCCGGGAACAGACTATTCCCGCCATTGGCGAAAGGATCTTGAGCACGTACCGTTGGAGTCGCCGAGGACGTAGTAGGCTGGTTCAAGTTACTGGCCCTCTGCAAACCAATGTCGGGCCAGCTGCCTCCAATATTTTGAGACATCTGAACTTGTGCCGCCCAGTTGTCATAGACGATGCCGAAAGCGCCATGTATGGCAGTCTGCTCACCTAGGCGATAGGCAAAGCCGAAGCGCGGTCCAAAGTTCGTATAAACATTGTGGGGGATCTTTCCCCGTGGATCTACGATAACGTGATCAGGTAAGGCCCCACTTCCCGGAATGCATGGGGCAAAACCGCGAGCGGCACAAGTAGGAGGTAGTCTTTGCAGGATGTATACGCCATTAGTCAAATCCAAATCGCCGGTCTCGATCCCCCCCTGCTGCCCTATCGTCTTGTCGGTTCCAAATGGAGGTATGAATGTGAGGTCGTAGCGCAGTCCGATATTCAGTGTCAGATTATTGGGTGCCTTCCATGTATCCTGCGCATACAGACTCATGACGCCACCGGGTCGTTCGGCCGAATCCGTATTTCTTCGAGTGGCGCTATCCGGAACATTTAAGAGAAATGATGCGATCGGGTTTCCACCATTGACAGTATCATTTGGGTTTGTGTCGCCTGTTTGCTGACTTGCAAAGCCAAAGTTGGCGTAGGAGTTCTTTACCGCTTGGCCGATCGTGACATACCCACCGCCAAATTTAAGCGAATGGGTTCCCATGACCTTGGTCACGATGCCGCTGTATTGGTTGGAGGATGTTGCTTTAGGGATGAGCAGACTATTCTCCCCGCTATCGGAAAACCCGCTAATGCCCGGCCCTGGCAACAAGTTATTTGCGCCGATTGCGCTGAAGCCAGATGCAAAGGTAGGAGCAAATCCGACCTGGTTGAAGATAGCGTCGATCGAATTTGTAAACCGAACAGGATTTAGAATTTGAACAGTCGATCGGGAAAATAGGCCTTGAAGAATGAGACTCGGACTGAATACATGCACATAGCTAGCGCCCCAGTTGCGTGCGGGCGTTGAGAGACTACTAATTGTCCCAGGGAGTCCGCCAGAGGAAGTCTGATTGCTATTGAAGAAGCTGTAGCGAAAGAAGGCTGTATCATTACTTCCGATCTGTCGATCTATTCGAATATCAAATTCATCCTGATGTTGAATGAATGGAGTTGAATTAATTGCGTTGTCGCCGGCGCTGTCGAATACCGGGCCGGCCTTAGGAAAGACGAACTTTGCAAACGCAACCATTCGTTGATCGATCAAATTAGACGGAATCTGATTGCCAACAAACGGATCCCGAATATATTGACCTGGATGAGCAGGGTCCGGACGAGTCGTGAAGGGGTTGAATATCTGGGTCGGCCACGCACTCTCATCTCCGGCAAGCTGTGCCGATGTCGGTACCAAGAGGGGTGCGTCGCTATTGCGCTTATATCGAAAGCCCTGATAAGCAGCAAAGAAAAAGGTTTTGTCTTTGCCGTTATAAAGCTTAGGAATGGAAAGCGGCCCCCCGACGGAACCCCCGAACTGATTCTGATTGTATGGGGTCTTAGAGGAAGTCTTAGGCAAGAAATAGGTACGAGCGTCGAAAATTGTGTTTCGAGTGAACTCCCAAGCGGACCCATGAATTACGTTAGTACCAGACTTAGTCGCTACGTTGACTACGCCCCCAAGAACCGAGCCAAACTCTGCGCTATCCGTATGAGAAACGACCTTAAATTCTTGAATTGCATCCACAATGGGAGGCACGGCATAGGTGCTTAGATACGTGCCATAGTTACTCATACCGTCACTTAGAAAGAAGTTACTGCGATTCGTTTGGCCATTGATAGCGGGTATGATGAACGATGAACCGACTGCCACGGCGGTGGCTGAAAAGCCCCCCCCGCTGCTCTGTCCGACATTAACAGGTGCTACCCCAGGCGTCAGGGAGAGCAGCTGAGTGAAGTTGCGGCCGTTTAAGGGAAGATCGTTGACCTGCTTACTGGAAATCACCGTGCCGAGGTTGGCACTGGTCAAGTTGAGCTGGGCTTCCTCTGCCTGTACCGTGACGACCACGTTTTCGGCACCGACCTTGAGTGAAAAATCGATGGTCGCGATTTGACCGACTGTCAAATTAAATGTAGCGATTCGAGTGGAACTGAAACTGGGTGCTGACGCGGCCAGGGTATATTGCCCCGGAGCAATATTGAGAAGTACATAAGCGCCGGTGCTATTGGACACAGTGGTGGTTGCGACCGACGTGTCAACATTGCGTACTACGACTGTCGCACCGGGGATATTAGCGCCGGACGGGTCTCGCACAAACCCGTTTATAGATGCAGTGGAGAGCTGTGCGAAGCTAAAGGAGGACAACAAGAATACGCACATTAGCAGACAGATACCCACGATTTTCTGTCGCACATCTTTTGCCAATTTAGTTAGAGTTTTCATCGTGCCTCCGTGAATTGAATTGCGTGCATCCGGGCAAACAATAGGGCAACGTCCGAATGAGTGATCGCTTCTATATCCTTGCGCGGCCGAAAAACATCGCGAAATTGATGAGGTGAAATACAAAATACAGAGTGTATACAATCTTGTCAATGGTTATTTGGAACGAAGTGTTGGGCCTGTGGAATACACGCCGGAGGGGTTCCAGGGAAAGATGCATGCGAATGCGTACTCTGGACCCGTTTGATTTGGATTTCAACGTGCATCTCTTACAGATTTGACATGGCCTTCGGTAGGTACCGATCGTTGAAGCAGCCTAATTACTTCTGAGCGCGCAGCTAGAAGATTGCACCCGATCTTAGACTTGTTCAGGCAGCAGTCCACCCGCCGTCGATCGGCAGAATGGCTCCGTTGATGAATGCAGCCTCGGTAGAACATAGAAAACGGACAAGTTGTGCAACATCCTCGGGCACTCCCAGTCGGCCGATGGGCTGACGTGCAATTAGATCCATCCGGACTTTTTCCTTCTCGTGTGAATGAAATCTCTCGAGATAGCCGTGCACGAAAGGCGTATCTACAGTACCCGGAGCGACACAATTCACGCGCAACTCCTTTGGATAGTCCACCGCTAACTGGCGTGTCATGGCGAGCACCGCACCTTTGCTTGCACAGTAAGCAAATCGTTGCTTTACCCCGACGAATCCGGCCACGGATCCAATGTTCACAATGCAACCGCGACTCGCGAGCAGGTAAGGAAGCGCCGCACGCGTCACTAGGTAGAGCGAGCGAACATTGACGCTCATCAATCTGTCAAAATCTTCTTCCGCAGTGGAAAGAATGTCTCCAACTAATCCGATTCCGGCGTTGTTAATTAAAATGTCTAGGGTTTTGATTGTGGCAATTCCAGCGCGTACCGATACGGCGTCCGCTACGTTCATTTCCAGAGGCTCCGCTTGCGGTAGAGTCTTTGCCAACTCGACAGCCGCAGTGCCATTAATGTCCGCAACCACAATGAATGCGCCAGCATCCGAGAGAGCCCGACATGTGGCGGCCCCGATTCCGCTGGCTCCCCCGGTAACTAGTGCAATCTTCCCATCTAATCGATATGGAGCTCGTTTTTCCGGCAATGCCTCTACATTCTCCCCAGCGTCAAGTCGCAAGTTCAAGCTCCCGTTTGGTCCGACGCGTAGACTTTTTTGAAAGTCAACGCTCGCCAGCAATTGAAAATGTATACACAGTGTATCCGTTACGAAAATCTACCGTATAATCTCACGATATTCAATGAGTAGCAAGGCAATTCCGTATCGTTAATTTATGTAGCAGCGTAAAGAAGTGGAGCAAGCTGGAGAATTTGAATTGGCACAGAAACATTCGTCCAAACTCGGTTTTCGATATCTCCGTCCTGAAGTTTGCGCCCTGTCACTATCCCTTTTTTTAAGCACAGGTTGGGGACAAATCAGACGCACGTCCGCGTTTCCGGAAAGTGCTGCGGCTTACTTGAGCCAAAAGCACGATGAATATATTGGATCAAGCGCATGTGGCAAATGTCACCGAAGCATATATGACACTTATAAGCAGACTGATATGGGTCGTTCGATGTCCGCTGTCACACCCTCGATTTTGGGCAAGCTGCATGTCCCGGCAACATATTACGATCGAAGAGCCGACCGCCACTATGACGTCTATGTCCAAGATCAACAACTGTATCAAAGTGAGTCGGGGAAGGATCCAAGTGGAAAGGATATTTTCCGAGACGAACACCAGATCCATTGGATCATCGGCTCAGGTTCGGCCGTTTTTGGGGGTATCACCCAACGAGAGAATTACCTCTTCGAAGCACCGCTGGCAATGTATACGAGGCCAGGAGTTTGGGAGTTAGCACCCGGATATGAATTCGCTGACCTGGGTTTCAGTCGTCCAGTCTTGCCAGGGTGCCTATTCTGTCACAGTGGACGTTCGAAACCCGTTACCGGCACCACCGGTGAGTTTGGCCGCACTATTTTTTCTGAAATGGCTATCGGCTGTGAGAATTGTCATGGTCCTGGAGCGGCTCATTTACAAGCCGTTAGCCGGAACGCGGTCGATAAATACAGTAATCTTTCAATCGTGAATCCTGCCACTCTCACTTCAGTGATGGCCAACAACATTTGCATGGCATGCCACGAAGTAGGAGATGAACGAATCCTGAAACCTGGGAAAACCTATCAAGACATCAGACCTGGAACATCCCTGGATAAGGTACTCACGATTTTGATGATTCCCCCGACGCGTAAATCGCCGCCTCAACCTGATCACCTGCAGCAATATTATTCAATGACTTTAAGCAAGTGCTTCCGGGTAAGCGCGGGACGACTCAGCTGCATTACCTGCCATGATCCCCATGTACAGCCTTCGGTCGAAGAAGCATCGACGTACTTCGATAGCAAATGCATGACCTGCCATACAGATCAAAGTTGCAGATTATCGCGCGCGGTACGTCAGGAAAGCCGCCCCGCCAACAATTGCATCGGCTGCCATATGCCCAAGCGAGAGGTCGGTTTCATTGCACACTCCAGCCTTACTAATCACCTCATTCGCGCCCGGGTTGATGAGCCGTTTCCTGATTCTGCTTTTTCGCAGACTACCGAGTTCCTACCTGACCTGATTCACTTAAATCAAGAATCGCGAAACAAGGAAGACTCGCCTTCCCTCCTCACTTTGCTACAGGCGTATGGAGATTTAGCGACGTATAAACCTGAATACGTCGCTCCATACCTTAAGGTACTAAACACGCTAGAGCTTATGCAACCGAACAACTCACTGGTGCAAGCCGCACTGGGGCGACGCTGCTTGAAAGCTGGAAAGCTCCAGGAAGCTGTACGTCATCTGAAACGCTCTTTGACAATCGGTCCCGCTCGAAGCGTAGTTTTTTCGGACCTTTCGGACGCCGTGGATAAACTTGGCCAAAGAGAACTCTCACTCAACATTTTAAATAAAGCTGTGTTGCAAGATCCCTTCAATCCAACTCCAAGACGATCACTCATTTTTCGATTGATCGAGCTAAATCATTATGCACAAGCACAGTCCGCAATGGATCATTACTCCACAATTTTTCCGCAGGATTTCTACATGCGCGAGGAATTTTCTCAGGCAACCAAAAGTTTGTCTGTCAAACGATAGCCACTGTTTTTTCTTGGACAGTGTATTCGCCGCAGATTAGTTGATGTCGCCAGAACGGCACATTCCAGGATCCATTCGCTGTGGTCTACGCTAAAAGCGTAGACTCCTTCGTGCGCGGAGGCCGGATTAGCAGAAATACTGACGCAGTTGCGAACAGAGGAAGCAAGCCCGCGGCCACAAACGCAGGCCCATAAGAAAATCGGTCGACCGAAATCCCTACAACAAAAGTGAAGGCCGCACCTACTAGCCCCGCTGCAAAGCCACTGAGTCCTGTGACCGTTGCCACCACATCCGGAGGGAAAAGATCTGATGGTAGGGTAAGGCCCATCGTTGACCAGCTTGCATAGCCCCACAGCGCCATGCAAATCAAAAGAAGGGCAACGTAAGGATTGTGAACACGAGCCGCCGGAATTCCCGCTAGGATCGGGAGACAGCTGACAGCACAAACCCATCGACGAGCCTGTATAACCGGAACACCACGCCGAATGCAGTAGCCTGATATTAGTCCTCCGGTAAAGTTCCCTGCGTCCGCCGCGACAAATGGTATCCATGCAAACAGTGCGATCCGCTTCAGGCTGAATCCCCGCGCGTCGCTCAAGTACTGCGGCAACCAAAAGACGTAGAACCACCAAATCGGATCAGTAAGTGCGCGTCCGAGTACAATTCCCCACACATTGCGATTTCGTCCTAAATCAAGTAATCGTTGCAAGCCACGCGTTTCCGAGGTTGCGGCCATATCTTGGCCGCTGCGGATCAAAGCCACTTCATCTTGACTAACTCTGGGATGATGATCAAGCGGATGGTAGATTCGCAGCCAAGCAAAAAGCCAAACAAACCCGAGCATCCCCGAACTTACGAACGCCCAGTGCCATCCAAAGGCCAGGGCGATCCACGGAATGGTCAGAGCAGCCGCTGCACCACCGACACTGGATCCGCTGTCAAAAATTGCTACAGCAAGACTTCGTTCTTCGGCAGGAAACCACTCAGCGACTGCCTTACTCGCTCCTGGCCAGTTGAACCCTTCCCCGATTCCAAGCATGAAGCGAAAGATCATAAAGGCCGTGAGAGAGTGAGCAAACCCGGTCAGGATATTAACCGTAGACCACCAGATCACTGCCAACGCCAACCCAATTCTGGTTCCAACTGCGTCGAGGAATATTCCTCCAAGGAGCCAGGTGAGCGCGTATGAAATCTGGAAGAGTCCCATGATCTTTGCGAGATCCGTGTGACTCAAGTGCAGCTGTAACGCAATCATCGGCGACAGCACCGAAAATGTCTGCCTACTTATGTAATTAATGACAGTCGAGAAGAATAGCGTCCAGACGATCCACCATCGGGTACGTCCAATCCCCCGGTTTTTTGTGATGCCGCATGAATTTTGTGGCGACGATCCATCTAATGAACTCATTCGCAGGCCTCTTCACTGTGGTTCTGTATTCCTACAACTTAGCCTCATGTGGCCGCCTATGCGCTTTCCTTAAAGACGGTAGAGTTTTGCCAGTGAGACATTAGTCACGTTGGACCAGAGGCTGGTCGACGATCTCCTCTTTCTGAGGATCCCAATAAAGTTTTTTGCCACTCCAGTACGATTGGGCCGCCATGATCGTCACGATGGAATGCGAGAAGCCGTGGTCCACATTAGCGTTTGGTTGACTTCGTGACTGCATAGACCTGAGCCAATTCATTACATGCACGACGCTGTCGTCCCCCGGCCCTTGCGAGTCGGGCGCCTCAGCGCCGACAACCCTAACTATTTCTTCATGGTCGATATCTGGAGAGGTGGCGCGTAAGTTAGTTACCTTCACCGACCCAGAATATTCGTCCCTACCTCCTTCGCTGCTCACAGAAAACAGCGACGCGCCCTCTCCGCCGTAGTTGGCAATAGTTCCGTCACGCCCCTGAATTCTGGAGAAACTTCGATAACTATTTCCAAAGACGGTTTTATAGGTGTACAGGAAGCCCTTTGGATAAGTCACAGCAGCTATACAGGTGTCCGGATTTTGACGCCCATCATCCCACGTATAGACACCTCCGCTCGCCACCACACTCTCCGGATAGGATTCATCCGTCCAGAGATGTACCAAGTCGCTGCCGTGGCTCATCCACTGGTCAAAAATTCCCGAAGAAAAATCTTTATATAGTCGGAATTCTAAGTAGACATGCGGATCGAATGGGCGATCCGACTTACCCAACAGCCATCGCTTCCAGTCCGTATCTTCTTCTTTCAATTTGGACTCGCGGTTTACGAGTAATTTCTTCCATTCCATGCTGCGATCCTGCTCCATTGCAGGCGAGACACCGGTATCCATGTCGACGAACCGCCACCGTTCTTCATTCACATTCCACTCTTGTTCTATATGTACTATTTTGCCAATACGACCCGAGCGAATAATATCCCTAACTGCTAGTTGATACGGCTCACTTCGATGCTGTGAGCCCATCTGGACCATCTGCTTCGAGGCCTTCACGGCGTCTCGAGCCTCCTTGGCCTCGGAGAGAACGTTGGCGAACGGCTTCTCTACATAACAATCCTTTCCCGCGCGCACGACTTCAGTACAAAGCTTGGCGTGCTGGAAGTCCCCCGTCGCGATCATTACGCCATCAATATCCTTGAGTTCCAGCATGTCCTCCGAATATTTGAAGGTTTTTGGTTGTGAGTTAAAAGCCTTCTGCACTTGCGCCGCACGTCGCTCTCTGGCCAGAGTCCAGATATCACAAACAGCTACGCACTCGACAGCGATCTGCTTAGACGCCATTTGGACCATATGGACGTGACCATGACTCCGACCCCCGCAGCCGAGCTGTGCGAGCCGAATACGATTATTGGAGCCAAGCACGCGGCCGTACGATCGAGCATCCATCCCCACTAATAAGGCCGTCCCCGCTACCTGCTTCACAAATGTTCGCCGGTCTACTGCTTGTTTAGCGTCGTCAGACATAGCACCCTCTGTTTGTCACTGTTCAATTGCGCCCACTCACTACTGAGATCTGTTCTAGGGCCGCACTACAATGCGGCACGATCTAGTTCCGCGGCGGATTCTGCATCCAGATACACGGTCGCATTCGGGTGGGTTCGCAAAATAGTGGCAGGGCACTCCGTTGATATAGGCTCGGTCAGCGCCCTGCGCATGATGCCGGCTTTTCGCGCCCCGGGTACTGATACGATTAGCTTCGGCACGCGAAACAGAGTTGGAATTGTCAATGTGATCGCAGATTCCGGAACGTCCACAATTTTCTCAAACCATCCCTCGGCGGCTTGTTGCTGCCGACATTCGGGATCCAGATGCACGACTTTTACATCCAAAGGATCGTTAAAGTCTGCAAAAGCGGGATCATTGAAAGCCAAATGTCCGTTTTCGCCAATTCCAAGCAAACAAAGTTGGGGATTCGCCAGCCGTATCTTGTTGGCATACGCGCGGCATGCGAGTTCTGGGTCGGATGCATTTCCGTCTACCTCCCAAAATTCCTTCATGCGCACCTTATGAGTCAGCCGTTCCTCAAGGTATCGGCGAAATGAAGCAACATTCTTACGATCTATTCCGACATACTCATCCATATGGAAACCACAGACCCGAGCCCATGGGAGGTCTTCGATTCTTGTAAGTGCGGCAAGCATATCGATTTGAGATGCACCCGTCGCGAAGATAATGGAGATATTGTCAAACCGATGCGCCAGGCTTTTCATCTCTGCAGCGACCGCCTGCGCCGCCGCAACACCTGCTGCCTCACGATTGGAGTGAATCTCCACTTTCAGTCTTCCGGTCTCTAAATATTCGGTTGGGGCCAACTCATTTTTCATGAACCTCTCCTTGGGCTCTATTGTTTCATTCCTCGGGCTCGCTATCGCACATTTCATTTGACGGGTTCGCTATTGCAGCGAGAGATGATCAGTTCCTCTGCTCGATCCCGGGAAGCCATTTGACCGCATTATCGTGATACAGCTTCCGGAGGATCGGCGTTGGCAGACCCAGCCCTTGGACTATATGACCTCTATAAACCAGCCATCCCGTCGTGGCCAAAAAGCGCCAGTCAAGCGCGTAGGCGCTCTCCCAGCGTTCGACACGTTCGTGCTCATCGTCTCCTTGGAAAAACTCCAGATCTGTCCCGTAGATCAGACGGTCCTGATATTTTGTGATAAACGGGAGGAGAAAGTCTTTAGGCTGAATGACTAGATAATCCATTCTGGCGGCGAGATCCACAGCAAGATTCGGATACCTATCAAAATGTTCACCGAGTTCGCCGAAATCAGCTTCCATACTTCCGAGGTGGGCTCCGATTACCCTGAGAGTTGGATTTTGTTCCATCACATGGTCACGAGCGCGCAAAATGTCAGCCTTCGACGGAGCATCGTGCTTCCTGTACATGTATAAGCCTGGATTTTTCATGTAGCTCGAATAGTCCGGCGCCGCCGGATTCGGAGCTTCAAATACGGTGGTGGGATCGGCCACATGTGCGATCAAAGTTTTTCCGTGCTCCGCGATGTCTCTGTAAATCGGGGCGAAGATCGGGTCGTCGGGCAGGAGATATTGCCCATTGACCCCCTTCACCTCTTCACCAATGTTTTTCCAAATCTTCAAAGCAACAGCTCCACGATCAAAATCTTTATTAATTTCAGAGATTGCGTCACGCGAGAAGTTTGGATCATTCACTCTAAACGGGTCGAATGTTGTGCAGAAAAAAGCGGATCCTTTGCTTCCGCTGACTACGCCCCATGTGTCCCGACGCTCTTTGGCCAGATCCATCCACTCCGGGTTTTTTTCTTGATCGTCGATGAGTGTGATATCGACAATATGCAAGTTTAGCCGCTTGAGCATAGCAAACAACGCTGGCGCATTTTGATAGGCATGCGTGTGCGTGTCAACTGGCGCAAGTGCAGCAAAAGCACGAAGTTCCTGATCAGAAAAACGCTGCGATATTGAATGCTGGCTGTTTACGGATATTAGAGGTAGCGGAGTTGCTGTTTGGCAATATCCAACTCCGCCCAAGCACATTCCTAGTAACAAGACACCTTTCATCACTTTCCCCCTGCATTGAGTTATATAGATATGTCGACTATTCACGTCGAGCCGTGGTACAGAGTAGACAGGCATGACCCCGAGACAAGCTGCCGTGGCTTTCCGGGGTGCGTGCTATCGATTCAGTGCTGCGAGACAAAGAATAGCCACGATCAGCAGCACAATGCCAATAGCCATCTGCTTCTTCGCGTTGCCAGGTGCATCACGCCACTCGCCGGTCACAAAGCCTACCGTGCTAGCCATCAGCACGGTGCTGCTCATGAAAATTGCAAAACCCAGAGAGGTACCCATACTTCCCAGTTTTCTGGCTCCTGATCCGTAGCAGGAAAGACCTACCATCCACAACACGCCCATCGATACTGCGAGCGCAACATTCTTGCGCCATGGTCCAGATGTAAACTTAATACCCGTATGGTTTTTGTTGAGCAAGAACAAAGCGTACCCAACATTGCACAAAAATAACGGTATTGTGAGGAGCGTCCAAACTGCATTCGGGGCAAGCGATGGAGAGATACCCAATGCCAGGGCTCGCTTGGTGATCGATCCCGCAAAAACCAATCCCAAATTACCCCCAGCAGACAAAACGCCTGAAATTACACAGACAGCGACGCCACGATTGTAGTTCGACGTTTTTGTAGAACTACTCTCTTTCCACTTGCCAGCAAAAGAACAAACCGCTACACCGGCCAACATAATTACCAGTGATAACACCGTGAACAGCAGTTGCCTTGATGAAAAGTTAGACGGTGTGGTCAAGAAAAGAGGGATTAGGGTTCCAACAGTGGTGGCAACCCCTAGAATGATTGCGAACCCTAGCGCCACCCCAAGGGCCTCCACGCCGAGACCGAAGGTGAGCGCACCAACCCCCCAGGCAGCACCAAATAGTCCTACCGAAACAAGGTCCGTGGCGTGACAGCCGGCATATATTTCAAGAAGTCTGGGAATTGTGATAAACGCCAATAACCATGGAACGATAAGGTAAGACGTTACGGAGAATACTAACCAGTAGTTCTCCCATGACCATTTTCGAATCCATTTAGTTGGCGCCATGAACGCACCCTGCGCCATGCCGCCCGCCAGCACTAAAATCAGACCGATAGACGAAGTGTCACCCATTGCGGCTAGTCCGGATAGGGATTTCGACTTCCTTATCGGATTTTGCGGATGCAACAAGAGCTAGCGCGATTTCTGCAGCCGCCATTGCATCTTCCGCCTTGAGAGCCTCAGGTTGCCGATTGGCACCCACACAGTCACAAAAGTAGGCTAGTTCTTCCCGCAAGGCACCACGAGCAGAGCCCGCTACACGTGGATCATATCCCACGTCAGGCGTCTCAGGTCCAGCCTCGCGCCATAACTCTAAGCTTCCCGGAATAAGGCGAATGTTCGCCACTCCCTTATCACCTATTACCTCAAGCGCATCGTCCAGCATTACGCCCGCAGACGGTGGAATGAGCCAAATCGTTTCCAGCACTCCAATAGCACCAGACTCGAACTCAACTACTCCCCAGAAGGTGTCGTGGTTTAGCCCACCGGTTGCAGAGCGGCCATAGCCACGAACTCGCTTGACCTTAGATTGCGTATACCAGAGCATGAGGTCAATATCGTGAATACAATTTTCCAGCGCCGGGTGAGTGCGGCCATAGCGAGGCAGGAGACTCTTGGGCCTGTTACGCCGAGCGTGCATGGACACAATCTTACCCAGATGCCCACCCACAATTTCATCTTTCACAATTGCATATTTTGTTTCGAATCGAAGCAGATGGCCAACCATCAAGATTCGATTGGCTGAACGGGCTGCGGCAATCATCTCCTCGCACTGGTGAAGATCTAAGGCAAGAGGTTTCTCGACAAATACATGTTTGCCTTTACCGATGGCCCGCAAGACCGATTCCGAATGCATATGCTCAGGAGTGACCACGTCGATTGCGTTAAGTTGGGGGTGGTCGCAAATTTCTTCAAGAGAATTGCAAACATTTGGAATGTTGAATTCCTGGGCAATTCGTTCTGCCCGCACACGGTCTGGATCGTATACGGCCGTGACCGATGCCGCCCCTATTGCACGAAACGCCTGGAGATGGCTTTCACCAAAAAGGCCACACCCAACAAGCCCAATCTCAACTTTCTCCATGTTTTCTCCTAGGACGTCGACACATCAATTCAAACTCCCGACTAATTTTTGAACATTTTCCAGACAGCTCAGAAGGGTCTCGACGTCGGCCTCATCGTTGTACAAATGAACTGAGGCACGGACCCGGCCATCGCCGGTCCACACGATGACGCCTTGGTCTCGCAACGCCTGACCTAGCTCTTCGGAAGCATCGTGCGAAAAAGAGACGATACCTGACGCATATGCCTCTTCCGATGGGGTTAAGACCCTAAGCCCTAGGGAAGCAATGCCTTCCCTCAATTTCCTTACTAAAGGTTTCAGATAGGTGTCGATCCGCTCCACTCCCATCTGAGTCAATAAATCCAGGCTTTCCCTCATGACATAGAGTGAAGGGAAATTTGGCATGCCGCCAATAAACCTTGCGGCTCCTCGCCTAAGAGTAAATTCCTCGAAGCGATCGGGAGCAAATGCATCGGTTATCGAATACCAACCGGCGGCGCCCGGTTTTAGCTCAGCCAGCAACGCGGGGTCGCAATAAACTAACCCTAACCCATGCACTCCAAGTAACCATTTATAAGAACTTGCGACTAGAAAATCTACTCCGTCTACGGAGACAGGAACACGTCCGAGAGCCTGGGTCGCGTCAACCACAAATAAAGCTCCTGCTCGATGTACTTCCCGCGATAACTCGCGAAGATAAGGAAATTGTGTTCCGGTCTTGTAGCTGACTTGACTGACCGATACCAGTCGCGTGGAAGAACTAAGCCGGGACGTGAATTGCTCGAGCTCAACTATGCCGTGACTGGATTTGATAACCTCGACCTTGACCCCTTGTTCACGTAGGCGCAGCCAGCATACTACGTTTGATGAAAATTCCAGATCGGTGATTAGAATCCTATCGCCTCGTCGCCATTGGATCGAATTTCCAAGCAAGTTCAAAGCGTCAGTCGCATTACCAGTAAAAGCGACATTTTGCTCCGACGTGCCGAGCATCCCCGCAGCCAACCGGGCGGTATCGCCCTCCGCCTCAAACATGCTTGGGCGTCCTAAGGATCCTAGGGATTTATCGGAAAAATACTTCGCAAGTGCGCCACCCGAACTCTGCAGCGGTAAACCCTCTGCAGCGCTGTCTAGATATGCGGCCCAGTTTCCTGTTTTGAAAAGCGACTTGCAAGGAATGGGTGGTAGAACTTGCATGATCTTGGCCCTTTAAGAATGGAATTCA
>JANXZS010000043.1 GCA_025355385.1 Acidobacteriaceae bacterium
GTACGGCGTGCGGTGCTGGTGGATGGTCGGAGCCAGCGTGAGGTGGCGCGGGAGTTCGGGATCTCGCGCAAGACGATCCAGAAGATGCTGCGGTACGCTGTTCCGCCGGGGTATCAGCGCCGGCAGGCGGTGAAGCGTCCCAAGCTGGGGCCGTGGCTGGGCACGATCGATGCGATCCTGGACGCAGACAGGAAGATGCCGGCGAAGCAGCGGCACACAGCCAAGCGGATCTTCGATCGGCTGAAGGACGAGTACGGGTTCTCGGGTGGCTACACCATCGTGAAGGACTACGTGCATGGCAAGAAGCTGCGCGGGCGCGAGATGTTCGTTCCGTTGACCCATGCTCCGGGTGAAGCGCAGGCGGACTTCGGCGAAGCGCTGGCGGTGATCGGCGGCGTGGAGCGCAAGGCGCACTACCTGGCGATGGATCTGCCGCACTCGGACGACTGCTTCGTGGCGGCGTTTCCGGCGGAGACGACCGAAGCGTTCCTGGAAGGCCATGTGCGGGCCTTCGCGTACTTCGGCGGCGTACCGACGCGGATTCTGTACGACAACACGAAGATTGCGGTGGCTCGCATCCTGGGGGCCAGGAGCGGCAGCGGACACGTGCCTTCTCCGAGCTGGCCAGTCATTACCTGTTCGCATCGAAGTTCGGCCGCCCGGCTAAGGGCAACGATAAGGGCAAGGTCGAAGGTCTGGTCGGGTATGCGCGGCGCAACTTCATGGTGCCGGTGCCGCGCTTCGGCAGCTGGGAAGAGTGGAACGAAGATCTCGCACAGCAGTGCCGGATGCGCCGCGAACGGCGACTGAGAGGACACACCGAGACCATCGGGGAGCGCTTTGAGCGCGACCGTGCAGCTCTGTTGCCGCTGCCCGTCGCAGCGTATGAAGCCTGCGAGAAGGTGGGCTCCAAACGAGAGAATCGATATAAGCGTACCAGTGAGCCAAACCCCATCAGAATCACGAGAGAGTAAGCAATGCGCTGTGCACCGTTATATTTCTTCTGCGCCGGGAGTCTCTTGCTGATGTGCAGATCCACGAGAATCACCTGAATCGCGTCGAAAAAGCTATTCGGCTCCGGAACAAGCAGTCGCCATTCTCCGCTCAACAGAAGGTAGATCACATAGGCTATTCCGTTGATGGCGAACACCCACATAAAGAGGAAGTGATAACCGAGGCCGGTCGTCAATTGATATGGCCTGTTCAGCAGCTTCCAGAACCAATCAGGGTACAGACGGAACAACGTCCAATGCCCGAGGCCGACGCGGTAAACCTCGTGAGCGTGTTGATACGGAGGAATCGAATCTCCCCAGTAGATGAGAAGACCACTCCAGATCATGAGCCCAAGTACTGGAAAGTTGATCCAGTGTATCCATCGCGAATTGTCGCAGGAGCCCGGCGAGCGCGAACATCGTCACGCCTTCAAACAGAATCATCGCCAGCTTCATAGCGGTGACAATGGGACTGATGAACGTAATCAGGTAGAAGAGGAACTACGAAGTGGCACGTTGGCTGCATTTCTGGCTGACGATGGGATTCTGTGGCTTTTTTCTTATCCATGTAATTCAAGTCGCTCTGGCTGGCTGGAATAACTTTCGTTCGATGGTGAGCGGCTACGAGATAGTTCCGGTTGAACGACCCTCCCTTGATGCTGAACGCAAAGGAGCTGCGAAGTGAGCGACGAAGAGCACAACGAAGATTCCCAGTCGATCGAACCGGAGGCTTCAGGGCAAAGTGACGCTGTAGTCCGGACTGAATCTCGCAAGCGGACGCGACGCAGCTTTGGTATCGGCGCGCTTGCCGCAGCCGCTGGATATGGGATCTATCGTTGGATCGATCGCGCGGATCAGATTGGCCGCTTGCAGGCACCCCTACGACACGCGTTGGAGTTTGATCGAGATGTGGCTCGTGGAATCTTTGCCGAACACGGACTCGCGCCACAATATCCTGTCTCGCGAGCAGCGGAACTCAGATTGAATGGCACAGTGGGCCTTGAAAAGGAGATTGATATTGCAGCCTGGCGGCTACAAATGGCGGGTGTTGCCAACGCCGCCAATCATCCGAGGTTTGTGAAGGACCTCACTCAGTATGAATATCGCTATCACGGCGACCTTGGAGAAAGTCAACAGTCTCAGGATGTAAAGAGTGCCCCGGGCAACGGGGACAACTCAAAGACGGGATCGAAGAAGTCAGGTGACTCCCCCGGGGGCTCAAAAGCTTCGGATTCACAACCGAAAACAGCTGAACTTCCTCCACCCCAGAAAACGGCTACCTTGGCGGAACGCTTCGACTCAATGAATCAGAAGATCAACCATAAGCGTGTACGAGGGGATGCCGAAGCTGGTCCAAGCGGCAGCGGTCTACTGGATGGGACGCCGGGTCTGTTGCTTACTATGGCCGATTTGCTACAGCTGCCTAAGGTCGAGATCGTTACGGAGTTCAAATGCATCGAGGGTTGGAGTCAGATCGTACAGTGGGGAGGATTCCGGTTGCGCGATCTGATCGAGGCTTATCCACCGGCGAAAACGAACGGCAGAGAGCCCCGTTATGTTTATCTCGAAACGCCTGACGGCAACTACTACGGTGGATACGATATGGCAGCGGTGCTACATCCACAAAGTCTGTTGGTCACAGAGATGGGCGGGCGACCGCTCGGGCAACATCATGGGGCGTCCCTCCGTCTGCACATGCCGATCAAGTACGGGTACAAACAACTGAAGCGGATTGGGTTGTTTGCTTACATGGATGAACGTCCTGATGATTACTGGACAAAGCTTGGATACGACTGGTACGCCGGGATTTGAGACAAGCCTGCTCTTCCTGGGGGAAAATGCATCGAAAGTGCATGACTAGAAACCGCAGCATTCAGTTTTTGCTTACGGCCCTCAGCATTTCCATCCTTTCTAGTTGCGCTCAGGGATTGAGCGCAAGAACAGACACTCAGTTGAACTGTAGAGCATTGCAGGGCATGAAAATCGAGGCATCTTCGATAGCTCTGCCTACGAACGGAGCGAGCATAAAGTCGGCGAAACTGATGAACGACGACCGGGGTGAGTACTGCAAGGTGCTGGGTGGCATCTTTCCTGTTGATCCTTTAGCGCAACAGATTCGTTTCGAGGTGAATCTGCCCGCTCACTGGAACCGCAAAGCAGTGCAGTTTGGTGGAGGCTCGTTTGATGGCTGGCTGGGAGCTACGAATGGACTGAATCGCTTGCCGGTAAGCATAGCCACGGAGCCCGGCCCTCTCGCGCGCGGCTTCGCCACATTTGGCGGGGATTCCGGTCATCACAAACATTACTTATTGCTCCTGGATGTGGTGAACGTCGTAAATGCGTCCTTCGCTCGAAACGCGGAAGAACGGCGTAACTTCGCCCAGGACGGATTAAAGAAAACGCACGATGTTGCTGTGGCGATTATGGAGCGGGGATATGGCAAACGTCCCGATCGCATGTTCTTTCTCGGTGGCTCGACGGGAGGAAGGGAGGCATACTTCGTGGTCCAGCGATGGCCTGATGACTATGACGGAGTCCTCGGAGCATTTGCGGGGTGGGATCAGGTAGAACTAGACTTGCAGTTTATCCGCGTATCCCAAGCGATGTATTCAAAGGGCGGGTTCCTCTCCAAATCAAAGACCTGGCTTCTCTCGCAAGCCGTAATGAACAAGTGCGACGCGTTAGACGGCGTGACGGATGGCATCATTGCGAATGTCACCGCGTGTCATTTCGATCCATCGACGTTACTCTGTCCTGCGGGACCCACAAGTAATAAGTGTCTGACTCAGCAGGAGTTGAATACGGTGAAGACGTTCGCAACGGAGCAAAAAACGGCGCGTCCTTTGTGGCATGGGGTTCAAACGATGCCTGGTTATAACGTGCTCGCCGGGACAGATTTAACTGGCTCCATGGGACTGCTGCATCACCCAGAACATCCTTCGAAAATTTTGCTGAATTCGTTTTACTACGTCGTCGGAGATCAAGTCCTGCGATTCTTCGTAACGGGGGATAAACGCTTCGACACATTGACTTTTGATACGACGACCGGCGGGAAGTACGCCGAGGAGTTGATACCACAATCGAAGGCTTCTGATGCAAGCGATTCAGACTTGGCGTCGTTTGCAAAGCATGGCGGAAAGTTCCTGATTGTGCACGGAACGGCCGACGCCACGATTCCAACAGAACCATCGGTCATGTATTTCAATATGCTTCAGCATACGATGGGAAAAGAGGCAACGGATAAGTTTGTGCGCTTCTATCTCATCCCAGGCTTCGGGCATGGACGAGGAGCTTTCAATGCCGGTTTCGATGCCTTAGGCACGCTTGATCGCTGGTTAGATACAGGCATCGCCCCTACGGAGCTTGTCGTTGTGGACGACAACCGGAAAGCGGGAGGACGAACGAGGCCGTTGTGTCGATACCCGAGTTGGCCCGAATATAAGGGCAGCGGCGATGTTAGCCAAGCAAGTAATTTCATATGCGCGTTGCAAAAGAATTGATTCTCCAATCAGGCAATTTTGACAGCGAACCCGCTTCGATGCGCTTGCTGCTTTCTACAATCAACGCGACCGCGGACGATGAGCTCACGGAGCTTCGCCCGGTGTCTTGCACTCGCCTGATGCGTCGGTGTTCTCTGCCCGTCCTCGTTCGGTAGTCTGGTTCAGTTTTGTCGTGCAGGGCTGAACCCCACACGCATTCCTTGTGAGTTACAGCCAGAAGTTCCAGCGATAGCCTGTTCGTCAAACCGTCGAAGTAGTAGAAGCTCCATTCCCGGCCCAAACGAGTTGCCTAAGTATCGTGAGAATAGGTGGAAAATGGCGCGAAACGAAGTCGTGACTCATGCTTGGTGCCCGGCAGGAGACACCAGCCTCTCTTCGCATATGCGACGACAATATAAGCGTCAGCCGGATCATCATGAGCCTTACCTTGCTCTCTCGTGCGTTTTCTGACGGCCCCAAAACGCCTGTGCAGCATCCAAGCGTGCAGAGGTAATGTCCATGAGCAAAGATGCAAATGTTGCAACAGCCAAGAAGATGGGCGAAGCAATTAACGAAGGTCGACTGGAAGAATTCCATCACATCTTCGCAGCGGACGTCGTCGACCACGATCCCGCACCCGATCAGGGCGAAGGTCCCGAAGGATTCATCAGCTTCTTCACCCAGTTCCGCAGGGCTTTCCCCGACCTAAAGATAGCGGTCGAGCACATGGTGGCGGATGAGGACAACGTTGCAATCGCGTATACCGTGACGGGTACGCAGGAAGGACCATTTCAAGGCATACCCGCCACTGGCAAGAAGATCAAGGCTCGAGGAATGCAGATTGCCAAGTTCGATTCAGATGCCAGAATTAAGGAACGTTGGGGCAGTTCCGATGAACTCGGAATCATGCAGCAGATCGGTGCCAGTAAACCTGCCACCAGCCTGGATCAACCCCCCGCGATTTCTGGCGCGACGGCATAGTCGAACTTGGGCTGGTGTCCCAACGATTGGAGGGCCAGCCCAAGTTACTCGGCTACAAGATGAACCTTATCGCACGGCGCACCAGTTCAGTCGTTGCTCCGTACAAAAGGTGCGCAGCAAACGGTGCAGCGTATGAACCGACAGGCGAGTCAGTGGGTGCACCCGAGAGATGCAGTGCAGGCACCGCGACCAGGTCGGCGCCAGTAAACAAAATACCGCCAAAGGTTGTGCCGAAACCGGACCGGGCAAACGTGGAGTATTCTGCAAGACCTCCGTACAGTCCACCCATCAGAGCACCGAATGCGTAATGAACCACGGGGCCGGCCTTCTGTTTCTCCTCCAGCGAAAGATGGCGACCACCAGTAGCGGTATTGACGATGGCGTCGGCAGTCTTCATGGTAGCGTCAATCTTCGGCTCGCCGCTTTGCTTTTGCTCGCGCGCCTGCGGTTCCTCTCGATTGTTCTCTTCACAGGACTGGACAGCATGCTGAAGTTTCACTCCTGGCCCCGCGATGAACTTGTTCATCACCCAGGAGGCGACCAAGCCCCCCACTATGCCGGCAAGAACTCCTCGCATCAGGTGTTTTTCGTTTTCCATGGATCTCTCCCATGCCTTCTGATGCGATTGGACGAGCGCAAACAGTCAGACGCCTGAACTAAATCTTTCAGGTTAAGCGCGGATATCGGGATCGGTCGCAGCGATTGAGGGAATTAGTCAATGTAGAAGCTGCGAATCACCCTTGGATATCTTGCCTTACGGACACACGCTCCGATGCCCAAACACTCGTGCGTCGTCCCTGTATGAAGTTGATGGGTCACCTCCACGAATTCAGTTAATGTCAGTCATTTTCGCTATGTTCCAATGATCTCAAATCGGATAGCGCAGGAGCAGAACTCGCATCCGACCGTGTTGATCCCGGTGATGGCTTCGAGTACGGGAAACGTGCGCAGACAATCGGTGCACGTTACCGCAATGAGGCCATTACCATTCTTGACCCAAACAGCCGCTTTATCCGGCTTGCCAATGCGCGGGCGCGCGGGCGGGGGGTGTCTCCCTCAACAGATCGATGATCTCGCAAAGAGGGTTTCCGGTTTGTACTGGCCCTTAGCGAAAAAGGCGTCCGTGAGCACACTTTCCGGGATAGCAAGATTCGAACCTACGACTTCCACGTGTGATTCTGAATAATACTAATAGAGTCAGGGAGTTACAAGGAGTCCACAGGCATGAAAAGGCGTTGAGGAACGTTTGGATTCCTTATCGTGCCCTCGTTTGTGCCCGTCTTTAGGGAGAGGCGAGCGGTGATCCCCAACACTAACCAAGCTCAGACGGGCTGGCACCTAGTCTGAAGCAGGCGAATACCGTTTTTGCAGTTCGGTCGTGTCTTGACGCGATCACTTCGTCATTATTTTCGATAAGTGACTCGGCGATTTTGTTTCAAGTGACGACGCAAAAGCATTGCCAACACCCTCCTTCGGCTGTTTCAAGTTGATCGTCAAGGCCGATTCAAAGGCTATTCAATACTGGCGTTTGGATTAGCCCTTCTGAGAAAGAGCAAGTACTCTGGTACCAGCATTTTCTGTCCGGAACACCTAACACCGAGGCGCAAAACTGAACGTGTTTAAGGTCGCCTCGAATTGATTGTGTTCAAGACTTTTCAAGCCTCGGAAGTACCAACCCGAACGGTGCTGAAGACTTGCCTTCCCGCTACAAAGAGAAGCAGAAGTATGCCTGCGAGCAACAGGCGGGCGGTCGATCCGTGGGCACGATACAGTTCGACGATGACAATAAAGCCAGCGAGCGAGAGCAGGGTCAGCGAAAAATAACGGTGAAAGCGCAGCATCCCGGATTCGATGGACTCATTCGGCATCCGTATTACTTCGCGGCCAGTACTGGAATCAGTGCATGCTGCCTTACTGCGACATGAGTTGCATGCGGATGGGGGTGCGCGATAGATGACCTTGCCGCGAACTGGATCGGAGAAGATAGGGAACAAGTGCTGGTCTTGCGGGCAGCTCCAAATATCACGATCAGCGTGATAAGTGAACCCGATGGTGCTGATCCGCAGTGATCGCCGGTGCGTGTGACGAGCCATAACCTCCAAGGCGAAGGCTGCCACTGCCAGGAAGGCTGCGTAACCTGTGGCCAGTATGAGTTCTATGGAGAAGCCTGCCATGGTTATTCAACCTTAGGTTGTGTGGCCAGCTCGGTGAACAGAGTTTCGCCTAGGTCTTCCGTCAAGGTGCTGCTTCGCATGTATCGGATGCCCAAAAAGCAGATATAGAGAATGGGAAGAGTGCCACCAAGGATGAAAACTACATCACCCGGCAATCTCAGCCACTCAAGAACTGAGTTTCCGCGACTGCCGATGAATTTTAGCGAACGGGCGTCATAGTAGCTCACGTTGATGGAGTGATAAAGCTGGATGATGCCGAGCGGGAAAAGGGTTGCGAATACCATCCATGCTAGGCCCAAGTTGAGGCACCAAAAGCTGATCTGAGCGGGACGATCAGTCCAGTGCTTTTCAGGGATAATGTAGCGAAGACAGAAGAGCGCCAACCCGACCGAGAGCATTCCATAGACCCCCATCATTGCGGCATGAGCGTGGTTCGCGGTGAGGGCAGTCCCGATCTCATAGTAAGAAACGATGGGTAGATTGATGAGAAAACCGAAGACCCCGGCACCGAGGAAGTTCCAGAAGCCGACCGCCGCAAGAAACATGACAGCCCAGCGATGTGGAAACCGCGAGCCGGGATTGGACTGCTGAATGGCTCCAAGTTGCAGGAAGCTCCACGCTTCGAGTGTTAGGAAGGTGAGAGGAATCACCTCTGCAGCGGAGAAAAACGCACCGAGCGCCATGTGCATCGCAGGGACCCCCGAAAAATAGACGTGATGCATGGTGCCGACAATCCCCCCCGCGGAGTAGAGGATGACGTCGAGGTAGATCATGCGCAGGGCCACGCGCTCGTGGACCACCCCGAGAAGAACGAACAGGTAGGCAACGAGGATGGTGGTGAACAATTCGAGGAAGTCTTCAACCCAGAGATGCACGACCCAGAACCGCCAAAACTCGGTCGTGGTGAAGTGTTGTCCAGGGTGGGCCAGCAGGCCAACCGCGTAGAAGGCAGGTATGGAGAGAGCCGAGAAGAAAAACAACCAGGGCATGTTGCCCACCTGCTCAGATATGAGGCGGCTCCTGAGGCCACGATATAGGATGAGTACCCAGAAAAACAGCCCGATGATGAGCAGAACTTGCCAGAAGCGTCCCAGGTCGAGGTATTCGAATCCCTGGTTGCCGAACCAGATGCTGTGAATCCAGTTCTCGATTCCCGCTAACTCCCCAATTAGGCTGCCGACCACCACGATGACGAGGGCGCCGAGCAGGCCGTACGCCAGCAGCTTTTGTCCTTTAGGCTCGTGGCCAGCGATTATCGGAGCGAGAAAAATCCCTGCGGCGAGGTAGGAGGTGGACACCCAAAAAATGGAGAGTTGGAGATGCCATGTTCGAACGACATTGAACGGCAAGATCCTGCCTAGATCGAAGCCGAAAAAGGCCTGAAGATCCGCACGGTAATGCTCGGTCGCGCCTCCAAGCGTCGTTTGAACAACGAAAAGTGCGGCCATGACAAAGAAGAACCACGCACAAGCGTTTTGTGCCGGTGTCAAAGCAACTTCATCTGGCGCACGAAAGAACATCTGTCGCTCTTCGCGCCCGTGCCAACCCATCAGGTTCCAACGACCGAACAAGGCAAGTAAGAGTCCAGTGCCGCCGAGTAAGGCGATGAGGGACAGGACGCTCCAAACAATAGCGTCGGCTGTGGCATGATTGGCAACCAGGCTTTCCGGTGGCCAGTTGTTTGTGTAGGAATAAGAGTGGCCAGGCCGCTCCGTCGAGGCCGCCCACGCTGTCCAACTGAAGAAGGCAACCAGCTTGCGTATCTGCTCGGGGTCTGTGATAGCGCTGGGGCGAAGGCCGAATTTGGTGGTCGGCTCGCCGAAAAAAGTCCCATAATAGGCGCGGCATTCCTCGAATGCGTACACCTGGGCATCGCTGTAGACTACGGCTCCGCTGCTCGTGTCATAGTGGTTGGCCTTGAAGTCCTCGATGGTGCGTCTATTCGCAGTATCTGGATTAGACCGGCTGTAAAAGTCGATACTGGCCAAGGCGGCGCGATGAAGATATTCAGCTGTGAAATCTGGGCCAAGGTAGGCGCCGTGGCCGAAGACCGAACCATACTCCATGAGACCGTTGCTGAGGAATATTCCCTGCCCGGCCATCACGTCAGCACGCGTAATGATTGCGTTGCCTCTCGCATCCTTCACAACTTCGGGAATGGGCGGCTCATCACTGTAGGTGTAGAAGGTAAGCACGCCCATGATGAAGAAGCCCACGAGCAGGACGAGGCCCGCGGCCTGAATCCAACCGTTGGCAATCATTAGGGGCCGCTTTTCACTTATTTGCATTGGACCGCCCTTAAACCAAATTGCTAAGTTTGGAGTATAGCCACTTTGTTGAATGACCCGTCAAGTGATTTGGGTGAGTAAATATGGGTTCTCGAAGTATCTCACCGCTTCAGAGGTTCGGGTTGATGGTGGTGAGCAGTGCAAAGAGAAATCCAGAATTGAGA
>JANXZS010000077.1 GCA_025355385.1 Acidobacteriaceae bacterium
CGGGGATGCTGGACATGGCCAAGAAATTGGTGGGCTGGGACGAGTGGAAGAAGAACACGCTCGCACACCACGCCCATACCTACCCCAACATGTGGTTCGGCATATGGAGCGGCCCAGACTGCTATCACTCGGTTCTATCGAAGTGGCCCGGGGGCACCGGAGTCAATTTTCCCGTGCTCAACATGCATTCGCACGCATGGCCACTCTACTCCGCGACCAAGCTTCTTGGTGCCGAGTTTCACCCCGGCGGGGTCAGGTTCAAACCTGTGATTCCCTTCCCCGAGTACGAGTTCAATTCGCCGTTGCTTGGATTCAAAAGGACATCAAAGGGCTACTCCGGTTGGTATGCACCGGCACCATCTGGACGTTGGACTATCGAGATCACACTTGCAGAGCCCGAGTTTAGCCGAATCAAACATGTCACCGTAAACGGCAGATCAGTCATAGTCGAGAAAGCAGGGCAGACTATGCGACTGAGCGGCAATAGCACGTCCAACGCTGCACTCAAATGGGAGATCGCCTGAACGACCGAGGTCTGGAGCAGGCGCAAGACGCTGCAGGTGTCAGCTGGGGTGACGGCTGGATTCCTCATGAAGGATTTGAATTTATCTGCACAATCGGCCGCAACGGCGACTGGGCGACCACTGCGCGCTGACCGCAAATTTCAAAGCCGCTCCGTCGAGGCCTTGATCGAACGAGTGAGTGGAATGATTAACGATCCGGTGATGGCGCGGTTATTCACGAACTGCTTCCCCAATACGCTCGATACGACAGTGCAGCCCGGCGTATTTGAGCGCAAGCCAGATACGGTAGTGATTACGGGCGACATTCCAGCAATGTGGCTCCGGGACTCATCGGCGCAGGTGTGGCCGTATCTGGGCCTGGCTGCCAAGGATGCTTCGCTCCGCGAATTACTGGAAGGCGTTATCCGCAGGCAGACGCGCTGCCTGCTCACGGACCCCTATGCGAATGCGTTCCTCTCCGACCTGTACGCTCCGCCGCCTAATACAAGCTCGCCGGACCAAACGGAGATGAAGCGCGGTGTCCACGAGCGAAAGTACGAGCTTGATTCACTCTGCTATCCCATCCGGTTGGCGCACGGATACTGGAAGCAGACCGGCGACGTGAAGCCGTTCGATGCGGCGTGGAAGCAGGCAATGAATCTGGTTGTGCAGACGATGCAGGTCCAGCAGCGCAAACGTGACTATGGCCCCTATCACTTTCAAAGAATCACAGAGTCGCCCACAGAGACGCTGATGGAGAGGGGTTTTGGAAGCCCGATCAACCCTGTTGGTCTGATCGCGTCGGGCTTTCGTCCCTCGGATGACGCCTGTACATTTCCGTTCCTGGTGCCGTCGAATCTGTTTGCGGCGACCTCGCTGCGGCAGCTTGCTGAGATGGCCCACACGGTGCTGAAGGATGACGGGCTGGCAAACAAGGCCTCGGCTTTGGCTGCGGAGGTGTCGGCGGCGCTGAAGCAGCATGCGATTGCACAGACGGGTTACGGGACGATGTGGGCTTATGAGGTGGACGGCTTCGGCAGCAGGTTGTTGATGGACGACGCAAATGTTCCGAGTCTGTTGGCGTTACCCTACCTCGACAGCTCGCCGGACACTTCGCTCTATGTGCGGACGCGAAGGTTTGTCTGGAGCAAGCAAAACCCATGGTTTTTTACAGGGACAGCGGGTGAAGGGATTGGCGGGCCACATGAGGGCCGCGACATGATATGGCCGATGTCCCAAATAATTTATGCGCTCACCAGCAATTCGAGCGACGAGATCCTGCACATGTTGAAGCTTCTGAAGGCCTCATTAGCTGATACAGGCTTTATGCATGAAAGTTATTTTCAAGATGATGCTGCGCGGTTTACGAGGTCCTGGTTCGCGTGGGCAAACACTCTGTTCGGCGAATTGATTGTGAAGGTGGCGACGAGCAGGCCGGAGTTGTTGCGATAACGTCTCCCTGCTCCTAAAGCGTTCGCCACTAGGCTCGTCGCATTGTGCAAGGGAAACACGCGCCAGCGCACGTCGATGACCTGGAAGGACCTGCCGGGACGTAGCGACGCTCAAATGAGTGTTGGTTGCCCCCGGGATTCAGAAGCATTGCAAGCAATGGAGATATGCGCTTTTTCCACAGCTGTGCCCGGCATATACCCTACGCTGAAAAGAACGGCCAAGGTTTTTCCACGTCCAAAATCCCGCTACTCTCGTGGCTTCTGGCATTTGTCGCGCG
>JANXZS010000128.1 GCA_025355385.1 Acidobacteriaceae bacterium
CGGTCTCCGTGGGTTCGATATGTTTTGGATTATTGGAGGTCAGGAGATTTTTAAGGGTCTCGGACAGGCTTTCCCTGGCAAATTTTCGACGGCGCTAGTTGGACAACTGGAACATGTACCATGGGCGGGGTTGCATTTTTATGACGTAATCTGGACTTGCTTTATGTTTATGGTGGGAGTTTCGCTGTCGTTCTCCGTCGCCAAACGAAAGCTGATAAAAGCGAGTCGACGGTCAATATATCTTCATGCGATTCGACGCGCGCTCATCCTTTTTGTACTAGGAATGATTGCTCAAGGGAACCTTCTCGATTTTAGCCTTCCCACGTTTCATCCTTTCTACAGCGTATTGCACGGGATCGCGGCGGGTTACCTTATCTCAACAATCGTCACACTGCAGTTAAGGCCAACAGGGCGGCTGGTTGCGACGGCGGTGTTCCTAATTCTTTATTGGATACTGCTCATGACGATCCCCGTACCCCATATTGGCCGGGGAGCCTTGACCCCCGATGGAAACGCCGCCGCATATGTCGACCGACTCATGATGGGGCGTTTTTACTATGGAGAGAACACCTGGTTTTTGAGTTATTTGGGTTTTGCCTCGTCCATTCTCCTAGGGGTACTAGCGGGAGACTTGCTTCTCTCCGATCGATCTCCAAAATTGAAGGCGCTCCTGCTCTTCGCATACGGGGCGACTCTTCTAGGTCTTGGCCTTCTTTGGAGCATCTGGTTACCTATAATCAAGCTGCTATGGACCAGTTCTTTTGTCCTGGTTGCCGGCGGCTTAAGCTGCCTTGCCTTGTCTACGTTCTATTTGATCGTTGATGTGCTCGGACACAAGAGATGGGTGTTTCCCTTTGCGGTAATTGGTGGTAACTCTCTTGCCGTCTACATGGCCACGATACTGTTTGACTTTCGATCTGTCGGCAACATTTTCGTCGGGCACCTTCTTCCACGAGTCGGCATATGGAGCGGTGTTCTTGAGGCGTCCGCAGCATTTGGGGTGATCTGGTCCATCTTGTACTGGATGTATCGCAGTCGATCATTCGTGAAATTATGACCGCTACGAAGTCTGGCGAGTTTGCTCCAAAACATGTTGTGCATTGCGCAACCGAAATACGCCTTCCCAGTTCCCGGCGTGAGCTTCCCCAGGGTCGCACGGCGCTGGCTTACAACCCGGAAGGTAATTACGGAATCGGCAATGGTCTGCCTCGCCGACAGGATCTTCGCACCACCGCCGGCTTATAAGCCCTTCAAACTTGCTCTTCTAACCCTCGGCGGGTCTCAATCTCCAGTGTTGCGATCCTGGGATCCGAGCAGGAGCAGCACACGGCAAAGCTGTGCCGCCTGATAGCCACGAGAATTCCCGTTGTAGTTCATGCTCGATGCGCCATACGAAGGGTGGAATCGTGAGTTGGAAGTTGAGTTGGACTCCGGCCCGTTTCGCGCCCACTTTCCTGAGAGTGCGAAGTCGAATTCTGCGGAATATTACGAGTTCGGAACGCCTTCCTCGACAACCCCTACTTCCCTGGGAATTATCACCTGGAACGTGATCGCTCTAGTATGACCCTGACTAACTCAAACGTTCCCTTTTAGGGATTGAACGATCGCCCTGTAATTAGGCGTGATAATGGGCAAATTGCCCCCGAGTCAACCGAAATCCGGGACTCGACGGCGCGAATGTGCCCCGATACACACTTTGCGGTACGCTTTCCTTTCCTGGCGTTCCGATCTAATTGCCACTGCTCACCACCGCTACAGAATTCTCTCGCGGTCATTCTAGTCATCCTGCAACCTGCTTCAGATCGGCTCTGGTTGCTTCGTATGTCTTGTTGTAGGCGAGAATTCGCAGATCCGGTTCGATCTCCCAGTGCTCGCAAGCTTTACGGTAAACCTCGGGCCACCAGTTGCGATGCTGCGTCAAGCCTTGGTCACGCCACTTTGCCCAATCGCCAAGGATGCGAGACCACGCTTTGTCTCCGAAGGCCATCGCCTCTACCTGCGAACCGATTTCTGGCACCAGCCATTCCCGGCCTATCTTTGCATGCACTATTTCGTCAGCCCAATCGTAATCCTGGATTCTTGCAGCAAGCTGATCTGCTGTAGCGACGGCTATTTCCCACTCATATTCCTTGCCGGTCCTTTTCGGCATCAGGCTTTGCTCGATAGTGAACAGCACGGCATGGCGCTCCTTCGCACTGAGCTGCGTATTCAGTCCGAGAGACCATGTAAAGTTTAATGGGATCTTCGTCCAGTCCACCCCTAGGGAGACGAACCCTATCTCGCCCATCATCGCGTGACGAGCTTCATCCCAAAGTTGGCGGGTCATGTCACGCTTATACTTCCATGGCTTGTCTTGGACCTCGACCAGAATGCTCGCCATCATCTCCGGCACATCAATCTCGCGCATGCGTTTGAAGTAAAGCATGATTGTCTTTGGCAGCGGTGGAATGTCCGGGTCAAAGAGCATCGCTTCGGCATTCACGCCCATATTGTAGGAATCCTTGAAACGCTCATCCCGTCTGGGCACCGGATCATACTGGTATGGTGTTTTGGAGAACTGCCGCTCGATGAATCTACCGCTTGGCGCCTTGGTGCCATCCAATCCACCGGCTGCGGCCAGCATATCGTCCAGCCGCACAAGCCAGTCGTTGAGTGCGGCACGCTGCTCTTCATTCACTAGGCACTGTACCGCTTTCTCTCCGTACTCTTGCACCTCGCGCATTTCCAACAAAGTGAAACGGCAGACGCGATAGCTCGGATGATCAAATAGCCGATTCGTATCTGAAAGGAATTGCTCCAGTGCCCTGACGACTGCTGGTATCGCTCGATCATAGAGTCCCAGAACGAGCGCTTCCATCGTGGTTGCGGATAGCACCTCATCGAAGAAGAGATCGAGCGAACTATCAGGCGGCACCTCGAGGCCGTGTGGTGGCTGCCGCATCTCGCGAACCCTGGAGGCGAATGCCTGCACGTGTTCCACACAGTAGTGCGCGTGCAGACTAAAGGCCATCTTGAGTTCATATGTTGGGATTGCCGTAATCCTCGAGACAAAGATGGTATGCAACCTCTGGAGTGCCCAATGAAGGCGCTTAAGGCGAGCGACTGATGCGGCTACGGTCAGGCCCTTAGAAGTCGCTTCCTGCATGGTTTGCAGTCCTACCAGTGGTGGCAGGCCTCGATACCCCCGATATGCAGAGATCTTTGACCGGCTTCCATTACTCTTTTGCTCCATCGGTTCCTCCCCTCCCCACTCGCGGCAGGTTGATTGTTAAGATAGCCCGCGCCGGTTCCCGCGTCGACCCTTTCGTTGGCATGGCGCCACAACACCGACTGAGGTCGCCAAGGTTCTCCGCTGTGAGAGGGTAACAACTTTTGGATTGATGAAGGAGAATCTTCTGAGTGGAAGTAGGACGCCAGTGGGCCTGCGGATAATGCATGAGTCCGTGGAGGCATTCAAGGGGATACGTTCCTTGTCGTCCATCGCAAAGCGTGAAGGTCCCAGCACACAAGACGGCGTCCACGGATTCCTTATCGGGGCGCAAAATCGAACACAAACGGATGGCGATCAAAGGTAGAGCTGGATATCCGAGCAATGTGCTCGGATGAGGAGTGGGCGTTTGTGCTGCCTTGTCTGCTGCTAAGCCGCGAAGACAGCGCGCACCGGGAACATGATCTGCGAGCGGTGTTCAACGGTGTCCGCTACATCGCGGACGGGCAACCAGTGGCGGTTTATGCCGCACGATCATCCGCTGTGGCCTGCGATCGATATCCGGCAATCCTGTCTTCTCGCGGTCCCCGCAGGGGTGCAACCATCGAAGAGCACCAACTCTAGGCGTAGAAGCTAAAAGATACGAGCATGGTTCGGTCGTATGCAAATCAAGTTGAAGAGCGACCGCAATCGGCTGGAAAAGCTGCTTGTCAGATTCAAAGGCATGACCTTATATCATTCTGCGCTAGGCCGAAGTAAGCGCACCGTGACGAGTCATCAGTCCGTTGGCTTGGGAGAATGTGGTGTAGATTAGAGCCGCCGAATAGAGCGCGCACCTATCATTGGCGAGTCAAAGGTATCCGTCAGAGGAACGCATGATTGGCGGTCAGGGATGTTTCGCGGCACAAATGGTGGGCGTGAGTTCTGGAAGGCGTTGGATGGATGTATTGGCGAGTCCTGGCAGCACTGCGGCGAGATATTCACGGACGGGGATGTTGATATCAGCGTGGGGAAAGATCTGCGCATCGAACGACAGGCGCCGGAGCAGCTAACTCCACAGCTAACAGACGACTCCGCTCGATCCCCTTGCTGCGCGAATCGCTTTGCCTGCTCCGCTGTTTCCTCAAGTGGCGTCCCAGCGTGCTGAACGCCGTCTCATACTGCGGCAGAACTCGCTACGTCTCATTCCACTCGATCGATATAGAACTACAAGCCGCTTAATCTCCGCACTGCTACGACGAACAACTAACAATCCAGTGTCTACGCTCATGAACAGAGTTCATCACAAACACTACCGCTCTAAAAGATGCGCTGCTCTTACGCTTACCGTGCAGCCATCATCTATGTCCTGGCTGAAATGATCGAGGGAACTATGTACGTCCTGATCGTTGCCTCGCTCCTGCTGATCCTATTTCCGTCGGCCCTCGCTGACCAGATACGCAAGCAGAAGAAGCCCGTCTCAAAAGGGTCATGAAAACACGCCCGCTAACTCACACAAATCAAATAGCCGGATCTACTCGATCCGGCTGTTACAAAAGGTGTGGATTTAGAAACAAACCACTCGGCCTGGTATTGAATGTAGCGAAATCTTGAGGGCAAGCGCGGCCGCTCAGTATACAGGGGTTGCGATTGGCGCAGTGGAGAACGCCTTCTCCGACCCAACCTCCACTTCTTTGCGCTCCGGAGGCAGGAGTACTTGCATCACCCCCAGGATCACCGCACTTATTGGCGCCGCCATGGCTACCCCAAGAGCACCGGTAAGCGTGGCGAGTACGAGCTGGACCGACAGAGTAAGCGCCGGGGGGAGCTTCACAAGTTGGCGTTCCACCAGCGGGGTGACGATGCTTCCTTCAAGAATATGTGCAAGACAGAAGAGGAGTGTAGTGAGTATGCCTTTTGTCGGACTGACGGCGAAGGCCAGCAGGGCCGCCGGCAGGAACGAAAGGAGAGGTCCGAGATTCGGGATAAAAGTCAGAAGCGCGGCAATGATTCCCAGAGTCCCCGCTAAGGGCACTCCTAGAGTCCAAAGTCCGACGAAAACCCACGTCCCGATGAATGCCATGGAGACGGTCTTGGCGAGCAGCCAGGACCGCAGTGCGCAAATAGCGGACGCAAGGCACAGATCCAACTTTGCGCGGTAGGTCTGGGGAGTGAGACGTCGGAGTCCTCGCAGATAGACAGATGGTTCTGCCGTTACGTACAAGCTCACAGCAACAACAACAAACAGGCCCACCAGCGTGGAAGCAGTCGTGAGGACGACACCGCCGATCCGCGTGAGCGCAAACGAGAGGCCACCAGATAGCTGGTCCTGTTCGTTATAGCGATCGAGTAGCCAGTGACCCCAGCTTTGCCCTTGCAGGCGAACAAGGATCTGGTGTGCGGCCGCGGGAAGATTGTTCTGAAGGTCGCTGAATTGGCTGACGATTGCCGAGCCACGACTCCAAATCCCCAGTCCCAGACAAACGCCAAATGTAGCTACTACAGTTGCGAGTGCGAAGCTGCGTATGATCTTAAGCCGGACCTGAACCCACTCGGTCAATGTGGATAACAGAAGAGCTCCGACAAGCCCGGCAAAGAGCAAGAGCAGGATTATGCGAGCCATCCACACAAACGCCAGAGCCAGCGCGATCGCTGTGCAAACGATGATTACAAAGCCGGCACGGCTTTTGAAAGTATCCCCTTTGGCAGAGGCAGCGATTTGAAGACGAGAAATTGCTTTTGGATGCCTGATTTTATTGACTGGGCCACTCATGCGCCCCTCCCTGTTGTGAGCGCTATGCATGAATCACCGTCGGCTCCACGGGCTGCGGACGGTGCTTTCCAGCGCCGACGGCAGGTGCCCTGAAGTCGCTGAGTGGTCCGACGGGAAGAATCATCCGCAGCGAGTTTAGAATTGCCGCGAGATCGATGATCTCTTGCAAGATCGCGCCCTGTATCGGCGTTAGAAAACCGACTGCTGCGGCACCCATGCCTATCAGGCTCAGCGACATTCCGCCCACGGCACTGGTCAGAGCGATTCGCCTCATCCGGTTGCCGATGTGGATCAGTTCATCCACACTGGCGAGCGACGATTGCAGTAGGACCGCACCTGCGGCTTCGGAAGTAATGTCGCTGTTCACGCCGAGGGCGACCCCGGCCGTTGCGGTGAGCATGGCTGGTGCGTCGTTGATGCCGTCTCCCAGGTAGAGCGTCGGGCCTTTCGCCGTCAGCTCGCGTACGATCTCGACCTTTTGTTCCGGGCTCTTCCCTCCATATGCGTGCGAGATACCCACGCCCGCCGCAAACAGAGAGACCTCTGCAGGACGATCTCCTGAGAGCAAGATGACCTCGTCAATCTTGTGTCTTGATCCAAGATGGCGGAGGAAGGACTTGGTTTCCTGTCGGGGCTGATCCTGGAAACGCATGAGCCCTGCCAGTTGGTCATCGATCAGCACGACGCATTCCAAACCAGGTTTGGCTGGAGGAAGCTGGGCCACAAGGCTTGGTAGCAATTTTCCGCGGCCAGTTAGTGTGAGTTTATGTCCTTCGAGGTGGCCGATTAGTCCTTCTCCGGGAGATTCGGAGACATCCCCTGCATTCACGAGAGGCATGTCTTCATCTGTGGCCGCCTGCATAACCGCGGAAGCGAGTGGATGCTTGGAATAACGTTCCATGCTGGCAGCTAGTTTTAGAACCGATTCTCTTGACCAGGACCCCAAGCAGAAAACTTCAGTGAGGCTGGGTTTTCCATTCGTTAGAGTTCCTGTTTTGTCGACAATGAGCGTTCTGCAGGAGTCAAGCTTCTCGAGGATCGACGGATCCTTAATGATGATGCCGTAGCGAGCTCCGACCGAGATGGCACCAATGATTGCTACTGGGATTGCGATGAGCAAAGGACAAGGAGTGGCGATAACCAGCACCGCAAGAAAGCGCTCAGACTGTCCGCTGAAGATCCAACTGGCCAGCGCCACGGCAATGGCAAGGGGCGTGTACCAAGTACCAATTCTGTCGCCAAGGCGGCGAATCTGCGGGCGGTCCTCTTCAGAAGCATGGAGGACCTCGACGATCTTCGCGTATCGTGAATCACTGGCGAGACGCGTAGCTTCAATCGTGAGCGCAGCATTACCATTGATCGCGCCAGAAAGCACGGTCGTGCCTGGGGCCTTGGAAATGAGGAACGGCTCACCTGTCAGATAAGACTCATCCATGCTGCCAAGGCCTTGACGAACCACTCCATCCACCGGGCAAAGTTCGTGCGGATACAACGTCACCAGGTCGCCGACCGAAATAGATTGCGTAGGTACGTCTGATATAGAACCGTCTGACCCGATGCGGTGGGCAATTTGCGGCATTCGTTTCGCCAGCGCGCCCAAGACCGATGAAGCTCTTCGCGTGGCGTATTCTTCAAGCGCCTTGCCGCCTGAGAGCATCAGGATCACGATAGCGGCAACCCAATATTGGTGGAGAACCAATGAAGTAATGATCGAGAGCACCGCGAGGATATCGACACTGAAGTTACCCTTCAGAATCTCGCGTCCGAGCTCGATACAGAGCGGGATACTCGAAACGACAATTGCACTCAGCAAGATCAAGTTGACAGCTTGCTGATGGTGGAAAAGGAACCGCGCGGCCAAAGCAGCCAGCATGCCCGCGGAAATAAATATGGAAACTGCTCCGTGAACAGCGGGACCCTGAAGCCAGCGGAACGAGTTTGAAGCTTTGTCCATTGTTGAACGTATTCCTCTGCTTAGCTAAGTCCGCTTCAAGCTCGTCTCTGTCGCTCCCTCAAGCGATGCGATGCTAAAAGCGAACATCTCATTCGGAGAATGCGCATTTATACCATATTTGAACGCAATTGCCGGTTTACGAGGCGCGAGAGCAACGCCAAGACGAGTCCAACTCTTTACGACGAATCGCGACGCGCAAGCTTGGCAAAGCCAAAGAATTTGCGCGGCAATGAGCACGTCGGGAATCCTTCGTCCTCGCGCTCGAACCGGCGATCAGGATGAACCTCAAACTCCACGAGAATAAGAGACCCATCCCGGAAGTACTGTGCGTTGCGGTGGCATTCCGGATTCGCGCATTTCATAATGTTCTCCTTAACGTAACTGCAGTTGTTTATTTGCGCCCGCTATCGGGCTGCTGAACCTATTTCGAAATGGAAGGACTCATTTTCCCTTTGCTCCTCGATACTGGCCAGTGGTTTCAAAGTAATCACAGGGCAGCGGGCATCAGTCACGACACGATGAACGATGCTGACGTCAAGCAGTCGGATGACATGCGACGGGGTGGGCGCGCCCAGGATGATGAAGCCCGGAGGCATCGCGGAAGCTTCATCCAGGATCCGGTGTGCCGTATCTCCCTCACGGATTGAGAGCACAGGTTTGCACCAAAGCGGGGCCTCACCGGCGACTGTAGCGGAGAGCTTCTGCTCGGCTAAGATCCGAGCTTGCTGTCTTTGCACTTCATTTACTCCCTCAGTGTCGAGAACATGCAGGAGTGTGAGATGAGCGTTATGGAATTCTGCGAATGCGAACGCAAACCTGACGTAATGAGCGCTACCTGGCTTAAGGGATGTTGCCACTAGCACCTGTCCGGGTGATCTCTTTGAGAGCGCATGCGAATCAGCATGACGGCCGATCATGCAAACCGGCACATCCAGGATTGCGATGAGTTCTTCAGCGACAGATCGTTCAAGCAGCCGCTCGACTCCACGGGAGTGCCTGGTCGCGACGAGAACCCTGTCCACTTGCCGGGATTTGACGAGAAGGGGGATTTGCTCCTGAGGTAGCCCTTTGAGCACCATGGGCTCACACAACACCCCTTCCTGCTGAAATTGGCTCGTTAATTCGTCCAACATTGCCCATGCTGTGCGGATCGCGGGACCTGGAAGGACAAAGGGCAATCCATACTCGCTGTCGGCTCGCAAATACGCTGGCCGAATAACGTGGACCAGGAGAACCTTCGCTCCGGTCAGTTTGGATTGCGAGACCGCATGAAGCATTAGTGCCGGACCATCCAGAAGATTAGTGGCAACAAGGATCATCTCAGGGCTACTCCAACGTCTAATAGTGTTTTTGGTCATAAGACACCTCGCGATCTCAGCCATATTGCCTGTTACGAACTACATTCTGCACGCACAGGTTTCAGCCATACTCCTGCATTCCGATGACCAGACATCTGATCAATGACGCCCGTGTTTTCCGCAGATGTGATCTTGTCGGATGGGGAGTTTGTCCAAGGATTCTGACGGCGGTGTCCAATTCTTGGACATTTGTTCGACTTGTACTGGCTTTACTCTGCCCCACAGACGAGAAGCCCGAGCGGAGACACCGAGCCGGAGGCGCTCCGATTGCTTTGATTTCTCTGTCGCTCATGCGAGGATCAATGGCGTAACCTGAGTACAGAACGCAATGTGTCACGCCTTCTGTGCTGCTTCTGTGGGGTAATACCACTACTGGACCGAAAGACGATGTCCACATTTAACGAGTCATTGCCAGAGAAGACCGAAGCTGAGGACTTTCGTAGGCAGCAAACGGCCTTTTGCATTCTGACTCTTTTTGCCCTTGCCATGTTGTTGCTGCTGCACATTCTTTTTGAGTCGGTTTTGGGCGAACCCTCTATCTTGGTAATTGCTCTCCTTGGTCTGAGCTTCTCGCTGAAGTTTGTTGAGCTGTTGTGGTTGCTGAGAAGGCGTCAAGGGCTGACAGAACGTGCTGCGAAGATCGAGAGCGCCATTTCAATCGCCTTCATATTTGCCCTGTCCGCTCTTCTGGCTTACCTCACGAATAGGGATGACAGCCCTTACTTTGTGTTACTGGCTATTCCAATTCTGCAGTGTGCGTATCACTTCAACCTGTTCCCTACAGTACTGACAATCGTCTTCGCCGATGGCATGATCCTGTTTTGGCTCTGGCATTACTTTGGACTGCACCCTCCTGCACGGGGCACCGAGTATCTTGAGGGATCGATGATTTCCGTCATCTACGGTTTGATGGGTTCCCTGGTGTGGTATCTGGTCAACCAACTCAAGAACAATCACGTGAAGCTAACGACCAGCCTGATTGCCTTGCGCGCAACGCGCGAGCAGCTTATCAGGGAGGAAAAGCTTGCAGCCGTCGGCCGTCTGGCAAGCGGGATAGCACACGAGATTCGCAATCCCGTTGCAATGATTTCAAGCTCACTTACGACAGCATGTGAAACAGGGCTGGGGAAAGCGGAGCGAGAGGAGATGTTTTCGATTGCGGCCCGACAGGCAAGGAGACTCGAGGCCCTCACAGCCGACTTTCTCACCTATGCGCGCCCATCTGTGCCGCAGCGTTCGCTGGTACTTGTGAACGAGCTGCTTTCTTATATCGTGGATGTTACAAAGATGCACGCAGCGAGGCGAGACATTACAGTTTCTTCCGATCTGGCTAGCGAGATGCCCGTCGAGGTTGATGCGTCTCAATTGGAAGGCGCGCTCCTGAATCTAGCTCTTAACTCGATTGACGCCATGCCGTAAGGAGGGACGATCGAACTTAGAGCGTCCCTGAACGGCGATATGCTTTGCATCGAGGTTCAGAACTCAGGGTCGACGATACCCGATGCAGATCTGGCGCGAATCTTCGAGCCATTCTTTACGACGAAACCAACCGGGACCGGCCTCGGGCTGGCGATCGCCAGAGGCGTCGCAAGAGCGCACGACGGAGAACTGTGGGTAAGCAGCAATCAAGATGGCCGCGTGACGTTCTCGATGACCCTGACGCTACCTTTGACAGAGAGAACGCGGAAGGAAGCGATTCATGGGTAAGGTTATGATCGTTGACGATGAACCAAGCATGCGACGAATCCTGATAGCGAACCTTCGCAAGGATTCCCATGTGCTCGTGGAGGCTGAGGGCTTAGGAGCCGCCTCCGCTCTTCTTGCGAGGGAAGACTTCGAAGTAGTTCTTACGGATCAGAAAATGCCAGACGGGAGTGGCTTGGATGTTCTCCATAAGGCACAGGAACGTGACCCCACGACTTCAGTGGTTTTTCTCACAGCTGTCGGCACGCTGGAATTGGCGGTAGGGAGTATGCGTCACGGTGCATTCGACTTTCTCTCCAAGCCGTTTGAGCCGGACGTGGTGCGAGCAACTGTTCGCCGTGCGTGTGAGCGCACATCTTTGTTGCGCGAAAATGCTGTTCTCAAGACCGCGGTGAGGAAACTCGAAGGACCAGACAAACTCTACGGTGAAAGCGAAGGCATGTGCGCGGTTCGGGAGGTCATTTCACTAGTGGCCGGAATGAATACGACCGTACTGATCACCGGAGAGACTGGCACGGGAAAAGAGCTGGTTGCCCGGGCGATCCACCGAAACAGCCTGCGAGCAGAGAAGCCCTTCATTGCGATAAACTGTGCGGCCATTGCCGAAACACTTCTGGAGAGTGAGCTGTTCGGTCACGAACGAGGTGCGTTTACCGGTGCAGAGA
>JANXZS010000133.1 GCA_025355385.1 Acidobacteriaceae bacterium
ATTGAGTGCCTGGTCGATGTTCGTACCAAACCCCGTTCCCGTCACAATCCACAGTACAACGGCGAGGAACTCTCCGCTACCCTCGACTGCGCCCATCTGAGCTACCGGTACATCCCTGGGCTCGGCGGCTTTCGGCGTCCAGTGAAGGGCGCAATCACAAACTTGGGCTGGCGCAATCTGAGCTTTCGAGGGTACGCCAATTACATGCAGACACCTGAACTTGCTTTCCAATTGCAAGAGTTGATCGCATCAGGACGCGCCGAGCGGATCGCGATTATGTGTGCTGAAGCTGTGCCTTGGCGATGCCATCGCTCGCTGATAGCCGATGCACTACTTGTGAATGGTATTGAGGTGCGAGAGATTGCAATCGCGACAAAAACCAGGCCACTCACTCTACATCCCTGGGCTCAGGTCGACGGGACACAGGTGAGCTATCCGGCGTTGCCGATAAAATCAGCTGACGCAACTCAGTGAGCCGGTCCTGGTGCTACGGTCGAGTGCGATTGAGTCCCGTTCTGAGTTTATCAAGCCAGGAGAACCCAGCGTCGAGCGATTCGATTTTTAGAAGTAGCGGATGTGTACAGATCACATCCTGATCGTCGGTGCGGGGACTACTGGATTGGTCCTTGCACTAAGCCTCGCGCGTCGTGGTGTACCCTTCCGCATCATCGACAGGAATGTTGGTCCAGGTCAGGCATCGCGAGCGATGGCCGTGCAAGCGCGCACCTTGAAGCTTTATAACCAGCTTGGATTCACGGATGAGCTTGTCTCGCATGGAATAAAGATGGAGACCCTTCATTTGCGTGAGGAAGGTGCGGAGTTTGCTCGACTGACTCTTGGCAATCTGGGAGAAGGCCTCAGCCCTCATCCTTTCGTTCTCTCCTTTCCCCAAGACGAGCACGAGCGTTTCCTCACACAGGAGCTGCAGTCCTTGGGCGTCGCCGTCGAATGGAACGTCGAATTGAGAAAGCTGAGCGATGAGGGTTCGCACATCCGTTGCCTCATCGGCAAAAGTGGAGCGGAAGAGGCTGTCGAGTTTGCGTACGTTTGTGGGTGCGATGGTGCTTCCAGCGGGCGGCACTTATGATAAGGTCTTCTACGTCGCAGACGTGCCAATCGCCGGGGAGCCATCCTCCGACTTCTTCATCAATTTCGCTGATCGCGAACTCGGAATTATGCTGCCAGTGCGTCCTGGCGTGAAGAGACTGATCGGGATCGTACCTCCATCACTGAATGGACGGGGTGCTCTGACCTTCGACGACTTAAGGCGCGGCGCTGAGTGACTGATGCAGATACGGGTTGAAGGAGTGGACTGGTTTTCCACTTACCAGGTGCACCATCGTATTGCACAACATTTCAATGTCGGTCGAACATTTCTGTTGGGAGACGCGGGGCATGTCCATAGCCCGATCGGGGGCCAGGGCATGAACACCGGCACTGGAGATGCGATCAACGTTGCGTGGAAGCTCGCCGATGTAATGGGAAGAAGGGCACCTGCGGCACTTCTGGACAGCTATGAGGACGAGCGCATCGGCTTCGCGAGGACGCTGGTAAAAACAACGGACAAGCTCTTCCGACGAATGGTCGATCCGGGGGAGGCTGGCAGGTTTCTGAGGAGCTGGTTACTCCCGAATCTACTGCCTTTCCTCTCAAGGCAATCGTTCTTGCGCCGCAGCTTGTTTCGAACGGTGTCCCAGACTCGGCTGCACTATCGCCATAGCTTTTTGAGCGCGGAAAGGGCAGGAAAAGTTTGCGGTGGAGACCGCTTGCCCTTGGTACGCGAACGGTTCTGACAACTTCCGCCCCTTGAAAAGGCTTGGGTGGCAGATGCATGTTTACGGTGAGTTGAATGAGATATTTCGTGCGGAGGTGACGGCGTTGGGTCTTCCACTCGCGCCTTTCGAGTGGAATAACGAAGCCAAGAGCGCGGGTCTGGAGCGCGATGCCTTTTATCTTATCCGTCCCGACGGCTATGTTGCGTTAGCGTCGTTAGCGCAGAATCCCGCCATCCTCTTACAATTCTGTAAGAGGCGAGGATTGACGTTTCATTTGGCTGAGTCGCTTAATCGATGAGGCCGCAAGTCTGCAGCTTCCATATTCGTTTTAAGCATCGCCACTCGCAACGCGATTACTTCGCGTTCGAGGCGAAGCGGCTGCACGTGACATATCCCAAAGGCAGATTCTCGACCGAATACCCAACCTACGCTGGAGAAGAAGGAATGATGGCGTTTGTCGAAGGCCAATATTCGAAAGGGTACCTGGCGGGCGGCATGCTCGGATACGTAATGGATGCCCGGTCTGACAGCGCACTGAGTGGATTGGAAAAACAGGTTGACGCTCGCCGAAGCGCACTTAAGCTTGTCCCCGGGTCTAAACTGTCGAAATCGGGTATGTCCCATGCCGTCCCAAACGCATTAAATGGCACCCGTTTGAGCGAGACTGAACATGATGTTGATGCCCATCCCTTGCGCCTCTTCCACTTGTTGCTTCGCGTCCACCAAAACCATGCAGGAGTTCGGATCGTTGCGTCGTCGCTTTCTTTTTCGCAGCGAACTCCTGCTTGATCTTCAGGGCCACTGCATCCGTATCGACCCCGTAGACCTGGGCGGCGGCGCGGAGTGTCTTTCCGCCGTCCGCCTGGGTTCTAGCAGCGAGCAGAATCACGGCTTCGATAATCAACTTGCCGATTGTGCCCTCGTCGGTCTTGCGGATGAAGGCAGTTAGCAGTTTCGCGGCGGATTCGCCTTCCTCTGCCTTGATGCTCCGGTTTCGTGCGACCATGTCCAACCGTCTTTCGTCCAGTAAAGCCCTGCGCGTTCGAGCACTCTGCCAGGAAACCGATACCTCGAACGGTGAGGCTCGTGCCATAAGTTGGGCCGGCCATTTGCAAACCTAGCCGGTTGTGAAATCCTTATAGGTTGACCGAGCTTGTCTACAGTGGGATGGAGAACTTTCGCAGTGATGAGCTGCTTCAACACGGCAAGTTTAGCATCTCTTTCGACCGTGACTTTTTTAGCAGCCTGCAACAGGCCAGTCAGCTGGTCCTTATCCTTTTTGAGATCCCTGAGCCAATTCTTCCCGCTGTCAAGTTCTAGATGAGCTAGGCTGTACTTGAACTTGCCGCCTACCAGTTTCGCTTCTTCAATATCCTCGTCTTCCTCGGAATCACCGAGATCAAGATCAAGTTCTACATCTTCTGACGCAGGCTTCTGGGAGGACTGAAGATAACCATTGATTTTCTCTTCCAGAGCTTCGATTTTGGCGATTGTGCGTCCCATCGTGACCTCAAATGACCTAACAGAGCTTTCGAGCCGCTTCAAAAAGTTCACCTTCATCATCCCAATAAGAAACGTCTCGCGGTCGGCCTGGGAGAAAGGATCGTGGGTTGAAGCTGTGTATACTTTCCAGTACTTCTGCTGGACGTAATTGGTCGGATCAAAGAGAAACAGCTTGTATCGATCGATTTCAGAGCTGAGCTTGTCGTATGAAAGGAAGAGTCCTTGAATATCAATCTCCGGATAGATTGATAATGGCGTGTCGCGCACAGGGAATCCGCCCAACTTCGCGATGGTGTCCTTGTAGTACTTTTGAATGTGCTTACGTGACCGGGCAATAGTTAGCTCATCGAGAAGCTTGAAGAATGCCGCGCTTAGTTTCTCCAAAAGATCGCTGGTCCTTCGGTCCGAGCCTTGCTTGCGCGCCCACGCAGAGAACACTTTTTGGGCAGCAGTTAACGTCTCTTTAATGCTCTCGATGCCGAGTGTCTCAGCAAACGCGCCATCGTTCTCGCTTCCCTCAGTGAAAAAGTAGATCTGGTTGCGGAGGTCCTTCAGGTCGTTGTTAACTGGCGTCGCTGAGATCAGCAAGACTTTGGTGCGCACCCCAGACTTTACGATGTCTTCCATCAGTCGCTGATAGCGGCTTTTCCTTATGATGTCTCCGGCATCGTCGCGCTTTCCGGGAGCATTGTTGCGGAAATTGTGGGACTCGTCGATAACAACAAGGTCGTAGTTGCCCCAATTAAGCGTTTCGAGAGCTATATTTCCGGAGTAGCCGCGCGCTCGACTCAGGTCAGTGTGGGAGAGTACGTCGTAGCGGTATCGATCATGCAGAAACGGGTTGAGGGCACTATTCGCCGTGTAAACTGTCCAGTTGTCCCTTAGCTTCTTGGGGCACAAGACTAGAACGCGCTCATTTTTAAGCTCGAAGTATTTAATGACCGCAAGAGCTTCGAAAGTCTTGCCTAAGCCGACGCTATCGGCGACGATGCACCCGTTATACCGAAGAATCTTATTAATGGCCCCTTTAACGCCGTCCTTTTGGAAATCAAAAAGGGCTTTACAGGTATCGGTTTCAAAGAGGCTGGTTCGACCCAAATCCGCGTCGGTCTTCCCGGTGTCATCGAGAAAGCTTTCGAAAACGTGAAAGAGGGTCTTGTAACAAATGAACTCGGGGCGGGGTTTTCATAGCGTTGCTTCAAATACTGCAGAACCTCTTCCTTGACGTCCTTGACGAGGCTATCGCTGTTCCAGATTTCGTCAAACCACTTCTTAAGCTCCTGACGGTCCCTATTGCCATCAACGACGAGGTTTAGCTCGATATTGTTGTTCTCTGCGGCAAGTCCAAGACCGCGCACCGTGAAGTTCGAACTGCCAAGGATGGCGTCATGTACGCTGGCTGTAGCTATGTGGTACATCTTTCCGTGCAGCAGATTGGACTGCTTAATCGTTTTGATCTCAACTTTTTGTTCAATCCACTCGGCGCAATCTTTTGCAACGCGCTTCTGCTGGAGTCTGTTTGAAAGTTCCAGACCAGCGGCGTCGATAATGAATGCCTTTTTCTCCGTCTTACTTGGGTCCAGGCGATTGACGAATGAAGGCTCACCAAAGAGGAAATCCAGGTGCTGAATCTGGTCGAGACTGTTCTTCAGCGCGTCGTACGCATATATCGTGAAGTACGCAGAAACAATTGAGAGAGTCGATCCATCCTGAATCTTTTCCTTGAGGAAAGATGCGACTGTTCCTCGTGTGTCATTGTCACGAATTCCCGTGTCTGTGGTTATGTTTGACATTCCACACATTCCTTCGTCTATGTTGCGATTTCGGACTGACGTTGAGCGCCATACCGCTTAGACAGATTCTGATCGACTCTTCCTATGAAAGTCCCGGCGTAAGATGCAGGTGAGCGGGATGAATCTACCGCATTCTACGATTGCTCCTAAGGACCGTGGCTGAATCCTGCCGCCAAGAATGCCGATAGCGGCATGACTTCGGTCTTTGCATCGATCCTGAAGCTCTCCAAGCCCGGATAAAGAACGATCTGTCTAGTCGCTTTGATATCCGCACAGCCAATATAAAAGCCCTTGCTAGGCGCGGGGCTCCCAAGAGAGCGCTTAATCTCAACCGCCCACCTTTCCTTCGCGCCAAAGTCGATCACGAGATCAATTTCCGCCCCTACCGAAGTTCGGTAGAAGGTTGGACTCGCTGTGGAAGGGAGCGCATTGAGAATGTTTTCGATTAGCAGTCCCTCCCAACTGGAGCCAACGACCGGATGCCCTAAGAGTTCTTCCTGATTGTGGATTCCGAGCAGTGCATGGAGTAAGCCAGCATCGCGGACATACACCTTAGGTGTGCGAACCAGCCGTTTTTTAGCATTAACGGCCCATGGCTGGAGCCGGCGTACCAGAAGCAAATCCACCATAATATCGAGGTACCGCGCGACGGTGTGGCCACTCACGCCGAGGCCACTTGCAAGCTGTGCTGCGTTGAGCATCTGGCCTTGGTTGTGCGCCAGCATCTGCCAATATCGGCGCAGGGTTTCGGCTGGGATGCGAGGACCGAGCGCAGGGACATCGCGCTCAAGGTATGTCTGTATAAAGGATGTCCGCCATGTGAAGCTGGCGTCGTCGTTAGCGGCAAGGAAGCTGTCTGGAAAGCCGCCCCGTGTCCATAGACGATCCATCGATCGGCCCTCAGTCGCCACAACTTCGCGAACGGAAAAGGGGGCAAGCTCCTGATATGCGATCCGTCCTGCCAAGCTTTCGGCTGACTGTTGCAGCAGGTCCATAGATGCCGAGCCAAGCAGAAGGAAATGACGTGCTGGCTTGCTCTTGCGGCGCCTTTGATCGATCAGGCTGCGCAGGGTTTCGAATATCCCGGGAACGCGGTGGATTTCGTCGAGGATCACGAGTCGATTTTCGTGTTGTGTCAGGTAGAGTTCCGGTTCCGTCAGCTTGGCTCGGTCAGATGGCAATTCGAGGTCTAAGTAGAGGGCTTCTTCCCCAAGCGCGTTTGCCAGAGCTGTCGCGAGCGTCGTCTTACCCACCTGCCGGGGACCGAGGATTGCGACGGCCGGAAACTGTTCGAGGAGGCGCGACACCCGCGGCTGGATTTGTCGAGGAATTAACACCTCGCAATTATGCCATAAAACCTCACAATTGCGAGGTTCTACACAGCCGGTCTGCCCCCGCTGGGTTCTCAGCGCGCATATCTACTGGATCCGTGGCGCATCGCCATAATCGTGAATGATCAATGGCTCTTGACCCGAATGCTTTCGATGAAGAAGGTATTTCTCACCAGACCGCATCTGGAAAATTCCGGACTTGGGATTCGGTCAACAAGGCCTGCTCTCCCTGATCAGATGTCAATACCCTGGCTCATGGAGGCTGTCTGGCCAACCTCCAGCGCCGAGCTCTTGGAGAGTTCCGCGCTGAGTGGCGGGTTGAGCTTTTGCATGTCGTCGGTAAACAGAGCGGCCTCATGGCTGGCGCGGGATATTGAAACGTAGCCGAAACGGGAATTGAGCAAGTCCGGATGAACGCCGGTGTCGGCATTGACCAAAACGCGCTGGGCGGTCAGGCCCTGCGCGCTGTGGCTGGTGACAGCGTAGCCGTGGTCGAAGTGGCGGTTCTGCTGCGGCTGAATTCGATTAGACGGTTGTTGTCGAGGCGGGCAGCGATGCGTCCATCTGTCGAGATGAACTCGATCACTGCAAGGTCACGATTGGCAACGCCAAGCACCTTGCCAGGTGCAGTGAACTGGATTCGATCGCCGACAGAGAACTCGCGGTCGATCTCGCGATAAACGCTGACTCCTGTCAGACGGCGCGGATCGTTGGTAGCAGAGTCACCACTTGCCTTCTCGACGGTGAGCAGATTTGCGCCAGAGTTAACGGCGACGATCTGGCCGTAGGACGTCTGCTTCTTCCCGGCTAGACATTAGAGGAACGACCGCAAATCCAATTCTTCAACGACACCCGGACGGGCTGGGCCGGACGGAACCGGCGGAGCGCGAGGCTTGGCAGCTTCGAGGGGGACGAGCCAATGGCGAGGACACTCGGACGGAAGGATGTCATCGTGACTTCATCATCACGATGGCTGTTGCATAGCTCCGCTGCGCCTACGTTGTGGTCGCCGGCAATCGAGCGAAGTCTTGCGAGCAAGATGTCGAGCTTATCCGGCTCCGGAAATTGGGCTTGAAAGAGGCCGCGCTGTGCCGTCTGCGGACGCGCGGCCTCTGCGTTGAGCGTCACGCCAAGGATGGCAGCTTGTGGCGGATGCGTCTGCAAGTCCAGATTGAGCAACTTGAGCAAAAGGCCGCGGCTTTGTGTAGCGATAGCGGGGCGGATGTGCCGCTCATAGGCAGGGGCCTTCTCCAGTTGCAACGCAAGGGTGAGACTACGCAGAGCGTAGGCGCGTTCGACGGCGGAGCGCATGATGCGTTCCAGCATCGGCGACACAACGAATAGCAGCGAGTCCAGCAGGACGAGCGGTGTATCGAGGATCGCGGTCTCGGAGAGAACAAGGTCTGCCTCTTCCGGCACAAGCAGGTGGTCTTCCGTGCCACGAGCGAGACGCTGCAGCCGCCGCGCTTGCTGTCCGATACGACTGATGAGCGAAGTCTCGGGCAGTGCGGCAAGCTCTCCCAACGTCCGTATTCCCCATCTGCCAAACACCGTCAAAGTGGCATCATCGCAGCGGAGCAATGCGATGGGCAGCGGGGCAAGTCGCTTTTCCAGGTCAGGCGTGTCTACGCAAATCACTCCAGTATGAGAACGAGCGAGTAGCAGGCTTGCTTCCGCGTTGGAGCAAGTGGCT
>JANXZS010000138.1 GCA_025355385.1 Acidobacteriaceae bacterium
CCCCTCCACAGCAATGCTCAGGCTGCAACGCCGCGGGGTTTGACATTCTCGCGAATGAAATTCACGGTCACGTCGAGCGATGTCCCGGGACCGAAGATGGCCGAGACGCCTTGCGACTTTAAAAATTCGATGTCCTGCTGGGGAATGGTGCCGCCGAGTACCACAAGAATGTCACCAGCCCCACGCTCCTTGAGCAGAGCCGTCACGCGCGGCACGATGGCATTGTGCGCGCCTGACAGGATGCTGAGTCCTACACAGTCCACATCCTCCTGAATCGCGGCATTAACGATCATTTCGGGAGTCTGGCGCAGGCCTGTGTAAATCACTTCCATCCCGGCATCGCGTAGCGCGCGGGCAATGACCTTCGCGCCACGGTCGTGTCCGTCCAGGCCGGGCTTCGCCACGAGCACGCGGATTGGAGTCTTAGTAGCTTCAGTCATAGGGTTTACCCGCCGCCAGTTTCGCTCCACAGGAAGTCCCGAAAGGGTATCACGATCGGGGGATCCCCGGACCGCGCTTCAGCAGGGTTGGATTACTTGTCGCGCGCGACTACGAAATCAGGAACCCACATCAGCGCGCGTTTGAAGTCGGAGTAGGGCAGGCCGCTCAGAGACTTGCGAGCAACCTCGGCGAAGCGGAAAGCGGCTTGCATGGCGTACTCAACCGAGCCGTTGCGTGTGAGAATGTCCAGAATCTGCGAGTGCTTAACCCGCGCGAAACTGCGATCATCCAGAACCTGCGAGATGGCTTCCCGTTCGGCAGACGATCCATGCTCAAGAGAATGGATGACGGCGAGCGTCGCTTTGCCTTCGCGTAGATCGCTGGCAACAGGCTTGCCCAGAACCTCTTCGGAGGCAGTGAGGTCGAGCACGTCGTCCACAATCTGGAATGCGAGGCCGAGGTTGCGACCGTATTCTCCGAGCTCTGTTTCAAGCGCCTCGGTTGCCCCAGCAAGCACCGACCCAAGCCGCATCGATACATGAAAGAGGCAAGCTGTCTTGCGATAGATCAAATCGTAATACTCCCTCTCGGTGATGGGGAGGCCGAGCTTTTCGATCTGCAGCAACTCGCCTTCAACCATCTGCTGGGTCAGGCTGATCAGAAGGTCGAGAACCTTGAAATTGTGCTCCTCGAGGGCAACGCGAAAGGCCTGCATATATAGCCAGTCGCCGGCGAGCACGCACTTTTCATTGCCCCAGGTGGTGTTTGCAGAGGGGCGCCCACGGCGTTTATCAGCGCTGTCGATGATGTCGTCATGGACCAGAGTCGCGGTGTGGACCATTTCCACCACGGTACCGAGACGGATCATTCCGATACCGTTGTAACCCTGAGACCTGGCTGCGAGAAGTAACAGGGAGGGCCGGATGCGCTTACCACCCCCGGCGCGCAGATAGTCGGCGATCTCGGTAATGGCTCCAACGTTAGAAACGGCGTCTGTGCCCAATTCGCGCTCGATCGCGCGCAAATCGTCGCGAAGAAGGTCGAAGACCTCTTTCGCCGTCGCTATCGCCAATGTACTCACTCAGTCTCCCAGCCGCGCCCGTGATACTTACACGGCTCTTGCTGATTCGTGCTACGTAGATTCGACTCAAAGCGATTTGCTGTAGCTTTAGTTGGATCGGTAATTTGTGAACTGCATATCAATGCCAAAATCGTGCCCTTTTAACGAGGCGATGGTCTTTTGCAGCGCGTCGCGGTCTTTGCTGCTGACACGCAAGGAGTCGCCCTGGATGGAGGCCTGCACCTTTTCCTTTGAGTCCTTGATGAGCTTGACGATTTCCTTGGCTTTCTCGATTGCGATGCCCTGCTTCAACGTTATCTTTTGACGAACGCTCTGGCCGGCGGCCTGTTCCAGCTTGCCGTACTCAAGCGACTTTAAAGAGATACCGCGCTTGACCAGCTTCTGCTGCAGTATTTCGATGACGGCCTTCAATTTGTACTCATCGGCGGAGGCGAGCTGGATGGCCTCGTCGCCTTCGATAGTGATCTCGGAGTGCGAATCCTTCAAATCAAAGCGGGCGCGGACCTCCTTGATGGCTTGGTCGACTGCGTTCCTAGCTTCCTGAACATCCACCTTACTGACAATATCAAAAGTGTTTTCTGCTGCCATCGCGTTCTCTCAATCCTTCAATTTATCGGCGCAAAGTGCGCTCTCTCAATTATTTATATCCGCGCTAAGTGCGCTGTTTCAATTATTGGTGAAACTGACTTATACACAGTCGCTTAGTGTCCCGTACCCGGCGTCAGACCAAAAAACCTATTGAAATTTTCCGTGGTGCCGGAAGCAATAGCTACCATTTCCGTTTCCCGCACCTCTGCTACCTTTGCCGCCACCTCGTTTACCCATGCCGGTTCGTTGCGCTTGCCGCGATGCGGCACAGGAGCCAGAAACGGTGCATCGGTCTCTACGAGCATACTGCCCAGAGGCACCTTTTGAGCAGCTTCACGGATCGATTGAGCCTTAGGAAAGGTTACATTACCGGCGAACGAAAGCAGAAATCCGTAATCGAGCGCGCGGCTGGCATGATTCCACTCCCCCGTAAAGCAGTGGAGCACACCACCCAGGCTGGTTCGTGCCCATTGTTCCCCGAGCATATCCAGGGTGTCGTCCCACGCGTTGGTGGTGCCGTCGGAGGGCCTGCAATGAATGATGATGGGTCGCTTCCGTGCCGCTGAGATCTCCATCTGCCTGGCGAACACGCGCCTCTGCTCGTCACGAGGCGAGTGGTCGTAATAGTAATCCAGCCCGATCTCGCCGCAGGCTATCACCTCGGGCTCCTGCAGGAGTTGATCGAGCCTGGCGTACGCCGCTTCATCCGCCAGGCTGGCCTCATGGGGGTGAATGCCAGCCGTAGCTAGGATACGTGGGATCTCGGTGTGACTGGCGTACTTGCGGCTTAGTTCGAGTGCACCATGCATGGTAGAGGGCCCGTCGCCTATTCCGATGGAAAGCACGGTACCCACTCCAGCCGCCCAGGCGCGACGGAGCATCGCTTCGCGATCTTCTTCGTAGCGGCTGCTATCAAGATGTGCGTGCGAATCGACCAGCAAAAAACTTACCTCTCGCGTCCGACTACTTCAACCGCGCACCAATCTCGATGTCTTCAAGAAAGCCAGCCAGGACGGGCCTACCTTTCTCGCCAAGCGAAGCCGCGACGATCATGCCGTTTGACTCCAGGCCGCGCATCTTGCGAGGCAACAGATTGGCGACGATGACGACTTTGCGGCCGATCAGCGACTCTGGCTCGTAGGCCTCCGCGATGCCGGCAAGGATCTGCCGCCGTTCATAGCCCAGATCGACTTCAAGGCGCAGAAGCTTGTCGGCTTTGGGGATGCGCTCAGCTACGATAATTTGCGCTACCCGCAACTCCACCTTGGAGAAGTCTTCGATGGTGATTTTGGCGATCTCAGGAGCGATGGCGGGAGTGGTGACAGGCGCTTCAACTGGCGCATTCGCCTCGGCAGGCCCGCCGCCGACGAAGGCGCCCCAGATCGCAGCTGCTGCGGCGCTGGAACTGGTAGATTCCGAGATGGCCACGGCTACGCCGTCTAACGTCGAAACAAGCTTCGAAGTGTGCGCCGCTGGCGCCTCGGGAACGGGGGATGCTGCCAGATGCCCATACGAAGCATCAGGCGCTTCCTCAGGCTTTGTCTCTGCAATGGGATCGTTGTTGTTGTTTCTTTCCAGTTCCTGCATACGTTCAGTCGCGTCCTTTTCTGCGCGGGGGAAGACGGGTGTCACTTCGCCAAGTTTGGTTCCGGGTTTAAGACCGCCCCACTTTAGCGAGGCGAGGTCGCCGTTCTTCACTGCATCCTGAATGTCTCCGAGCCCTAGCTGCTCCCAGATGCGTGCTGTAGCGTCCGGCAGCACAGGGTAGACGAGTGCGGTGATGATGCCGAGCGACTCCGCGCACGTGGCAAGAATGCCGGCCAGTTGTTCTCGGGCGGTGGAGTCATCGACGGCGGCGCCGAGTTTCCAAGGAGCCTGCTCCGTGATGTATCCGTCTACCGTGCCCACGAAGGCCCACACCGCTCCCAGTGCGCGAGAGAAGTCCAGCGACTCGAAGCGTTCGTTGAAGGCTGACTGTGCGGTCTCCGCAGCGTGCTGGATGCGGGGTTCAAATTTGCCCGTGGGAATGACGCCATCAAAGTACTTGCCGATCATCGTCAAGGTGCGGCTGACGAGGTTGCCGTAGCCGTTGGCGAGGTCAGCGTTATAACGTTGAACCAGGGCGTCAAAGGAGAAGCTGCCGTCCTGACCGAAGACCACCTCGCGCATTAGGAAGTAGCGCAGCGCGTCCGCTCCCAAGACTTCAAGAATCGTCTCGGTGCGGACGATGTTTCCGCGTGACTTCGACATCTTGCTCTGTTCAAAGAGCAGCCATCCGTGGGCCACGATGCTCTTAGGCAGCGGCAGCTCGGCAGCCATCAAAAACGCGGGCCAGTAAACGCAGTGGAAGCGGCTGATCTCCTTGCCGATCATGTGAACATCGGCCGGCCAATATTTCTCAAAGCGCGCGATATCTTCCGCTGTGCCACTGCCATAGCCGAGCGCGGTGATGTAATTGGCGAGCGCATCCATCCAAACGTAAATCACGTGTTTTTCGTCGCCCGGCACCGGGATACCCCAGTTGAAGCTGGTCCGGCTGATAGACAAATCCTTTAGGCCGCCGCGCACGAAAGACAAGACCTCATTGCGTCGTGCTTGCGGCCGGATGAACTCCGGATGATCCTCGTAATAGGCGAGCAGCTTGTGTTCAAAGGCAGAAAGCTTAAAGAAGTAGTTTTCTTCACTGACCGTTTCAGTAATTCGCCCGCAGTCGGGGCAGGGTGAACCTGGAGGCGCATCGACGTACAGTTCATCGAAGACGCAATACTGACCGGTGTAGGTACCCTTGTAGATGAAACCATTGTCCCTGAGTTTCGAGAACAGCTTCTGCACTCCGTGGCGATGGCGCTCTTCGGTGGTGCGGATGTAGTCGTCATAGCTCAGGTGCATTCGGTCCCACAGCGAGCGGAATTGCGCTGAAACTCCAGCGGCAAACTCTGCTGGGCTGCGGTTGGCACTCTGGGCTGAGCGCTCGATCTTTTGGCCGTGTTCGTCAGTGCCGGTCAGGAACCAGGTATCGTATCCCAGCGCACGTTTGCGGCGGCAGATGGCATCGGAGACCACCGTGGTGTAGGTATGACCGAGGTGGGGCCGGGCATTGACGTAATAGATCGGCGTAGTGAGATAAAACGTACCTGAACTGTCCATGGGCCTTAGGAAGTACTTCGCGCAACGCGGATTTCGGCTTAGATCTGACGAGAATTGCTATTCCGATTTTAGGGGTACGGAGGGGGAGCGTCAAACCGCGAGCGGGGCGGGTCCGCGCTATAAACCTGCTAGAATCGGCAACAAAATCAGCGATTTCCGCGCGGAGCCTAAGCCGCGCAGGCGGGGCGGGTGTTCTCAAGTGTATTTAAAGCAGCAGAGAATCCTACTGGAGCGGCTCCGCTCCATTTTAAAGACCAAATACGATATTGAGCTGGCGAATCTGGCGATTGAACAGCCGCCTGAGATACGTTTCGGCGACTATGCGCTTCCGGTAGCTTTTGAACTAGCCAAGCGACTGAGAAAAGCTCCGCGCAAGATTGCCGAGGAGCTGGTCGCCGAACTTGCAACGCTTGAAGGGTTCAAATCGTTTGAGGTGGCTGGGGCCGGCTATATCAATGCGCATCTGGATCGCTCTGCCGCCGTGGTGGTTTTCGCAGAGGAGGGAACGGTGGTGCTCACGAGCGGACTTCACGTGCTGGTCGAGCACACCAGCATCAATCCCAATAAAGCCGCGCATGTCGGACACCTGCGCAACGCGATTCTCGGCGACACCTTCGTGCGCCTGCTGCGGGCGGCCGGGCAAAAAGTGGATGTGCAGAACTACATTGATAACACCGGGGTCCAGGTGGCCGATGTCGTCGTCGGACTCGAACATCTGGAACAGCTGTCCTACTCCGAAGTGAAGGGATTGTTGGCGGTTCTCAATGAGCGCGGCGAACGCGTGGATTATTACTGCTGGGATCTCTATGCTCGCGTTTCCGCCTGGTATGACCAGGGTAGCCCGGAGGAAAAGCAGACCAAGAAGCAGATCCGGCTGGCTACCTTGCACCAACTGGAAGAGGGCAGCAACGAGACCTCCGAAATCGCTAAAATTCTTTCTACGGCAGTGCTGCGGCGGCATCTGGAAACCATGCTTCGTCTGGATATCGAGTATGACTTTCTGCCCCGCGAGAGCGAAATTCTGCGCTTGAAGTTCTGGGAGTTAGCCTTCGAGCAATTGAAGACGAGAGGCGTGCTCTACCATGAGACCGAAGGCAAGAATAAAGGCTGCTGGGTCATGAAACGAGCGGGTGGTAGCCGCACGGGCGGAGAGCGTCGCGCCAGGGCGGAAGAGAATAGGCAGGAACTCCCTGAGCACGACGATGCTGAGACGGGCCCGGATGAAGACGCCAAGGTGATCGTGCGCTCAAACGGCACCGTAACCTATGTTGGTAAGGATATTGCCTATCATCTCTGGAAGTTTGGATTGCTGGGCCGCGACTTTGGCTATCGACCCTTCTTCAAATATCCCGACCGCGAGTGCTGGATCTCGGACGAAACCGGCGAGAAGGAGCATCCGCTATTCGGTGGAGCCCAGGCAATCTATAACGTGATCGACAGCCGCCAGTCCGATCCTCAAAGCAATGTAATCGAAGCGCTTCGGGGACTGGGTTATACGGCGGAGGCCGATCGTTACACGCACTTCTCCTACGAGATGGTGGCGCTGACGCCGCGCTGCGCGGTGGAGTTGGGGTACGAGGTAGCCGAGGCGGATCTACGCCGCGCCTTTATCGAAGTGTCCGGGAGAAAGGGCTTCGGCGTCAAGGCAGACGATCTGCTCGACAAGCTGATTGAAGCTGCGCAAAAGGAAGTGGACAGCCGCCAGCCGGAGCGCGGGGAAGACGAGCGCAACCAGATAGCGAAAGAAATTGCTATTGGCGCGGTGCGCTACTTCATGTTGAAATACACTCGCAATTCGGTGATTGCGTTCGACTTCAAGGATGCGCTCAGCTTTGAGGGCGAGACCGGGCCCTATGTACAGTACGCCGTGGTGCGTGCCCGTAACATTTTCCGCAAAGCGGGAACAACGGCAGAAGAGGTGCTCGCCGATTTCTCCGCTAGCGGTGCAGATGCCTATCTGGCTGCGGAAGACGCGGAGGATATCTGGTCGCTTTGGCTGCGAGCCTCCAAGCGGACGCTGCTGGTGGAGCAATGCATCACGACGGCTGAGCCTGCTTACCTGGCGAAGCATGCCTTCCAGTTGGCTCAGGACTTCAACAACTTCTATCATCGCCACCACATCCTGACCGAGGAGGATGCGGCTAAGAAAAAATTGTTGCTCGCAACCGCAGCGGTGGCCCAGCGCGAACTGATTCAAGCCCTTGCTTGGCTGGGAATCACTGCCCCCGAGGCGATGTAGGCAGGCAGACTCACCATGGCGTGCCCGTCCTCCCGGGCTCATGTGGCCGCCAGCGCTGCGGTGCGGTACTGCGCCTATGGCAACGCTTTCGAAAGGCAGGGCGTCCAACCTAATAACGGAGGAATCGATGCAGCGCCAAACATTGCAAGGCAAAAGAATTGCCATTCTCGCGACTGATGGATTTGAACAGGTGGAGTTGACCGACCCAAAGAAGGCTTTGGAAGAGGCTGGAGCGATCACGGAAGTGGTCTCACTGAAGGCAGGGAAAATTCAGGGTCTTAATCATATGGACCAGGGTGACAAGATCAAGGTTGATAAGACGCTCGATCAGGCGAACTCGAAGGATTACGACAACCTTGTGCTCCCCGGCGGAGTGAGCAACCCTGATCAACTTCGTATGGACCCAAAGGCTGTCGCCTTCGTAAAGTCATTCTTTGACGAAGGCAAGACGGTGGCAGCCATCTGCCACGGACCTTGGACCCTGATCGAAGCGGGTGTAGTAAAGGGCAGGACGTTGACCTCCTGGCCATCCCTGCAGACCGACATCAGGAATGCAGGCGGCAAATGGGTGAACGAGGAGGTCGTTCTAGATAACGGACTGATCACCAGCCGCAATCCGGCTGATATTCCCGCATTTAATAAGAAAATTATTGAACAGTTCGCAGCGGACAAGCAGTTGAAGGCCGCGAGTTAGATGTGCGGTACAAGTCACAAAAGGGCGCACCCATGGCGGGTGGGCCCTTGTATTTTCAGCCAGCATTACTTGGCGTAGCTGCGAACCCATTCGACGATGCTGCGGACAGGAACGCCCGAGGGACCCTTGGCAATCCAGGGTTTCTGCTCTTCCATCCACGCCACGCCTGCGATATCCAGATGGATCCAGGGGGTCTCTTCCGCAAACTCCTTCAAGAACATGGCAGCGGTGATGGCCCCGCCCCAGCGGCCGCCCGTGTTCATGATATCGCCGATGCTGGAGCGGATTTGCTCACGATATTCTTCCTCGACCGGGAGGCGCCAGAAGCGCTCGCCTGAGGTTGTCAGCCCATCCGCAAAGTGCTGGTAGGTGTCGTCGTCGTTTGAGAAGCTTCCAGCGTAGACCGTCCCCAGTGCCACAACGCATGCGCCGGTCAGAGTGGCGGCGTCGAGCAGATGAGTTGCGCCCAGTTTCCTCGCATAAGTAAGGCCGTCAGCCAGCACCAAGCGTCCTTCGGCGTCGGTATTGATGATCTCAATTGCCTTGCCGGACATGGCGATCTCTATGTCGCCGGGTTTGAAGGCCTTGCCGGAGGGCATATTTTCCGCAGCGCAAACTATGGCGATAACCTTCACCTTGGGCTTTAGGGCAGCAATGGCGCGCATGGCACCAATCATGGACGCACCGCCAGCCATGTCGTACTTCATCTTTTCCATGCCATCGGAGGGCTTGATGGAGATGCCGCCCGTGTCAAAGGTAATGCCCTTGCCGACAAGGCCGAGCACAGGTTCGGCTGGCGCGCCCTCGGGCTCATAGGTCATTACGATCAAGGCGGGGGGTTCTTCGGAGCCTTGCGACACGGCCCAGAAAGCTCCCATTTTGAGCTCGTGCAGTTTTTCCGTACTGTAGACCTCGCACTTCAGGCCGGCTTCCTTGCACATCGCTGCCGCGCGCTCGCCGAGGACCGTCGGAGTCATTTTGTTACCGGGCTCATTGACCAAGCTACGGGTGAAATTTTGCGACTCGCCAAAAATTACGCCTTCGGCGTATCCAGCAGAGGCCTTCGCGTGGTCGGTGCCCGTGGGGGAGAGAATCACCAGCGAGTGGATGCTTTGGTCCTTGCGATCAGATTTATACGTGTCTGGATCGAAGTCGCCGACGAAGGCACCCTCCACCGCCGCCCGTGTAGTGGCGTGGGCTGCGAAGGCGTCGCCGGAAGGCAGCGCGATCGTCAGCTCGCGGATGCTCCGAGGCTTGGCAAATCGGACTGCCGCGCCAGCGCCCTTGCGAACGTCATGGACGGCGACCTTTGCCTGTTTGCCCAGCCCTACAATCAGCAGGCGGGTAGCCTTGACCCCGGCGGGGGCGTGCAGCAGGATGGTCTCACAGCTTGTCGCCTTAAATTCACCGCTGTTGAGAACGGCCTGAGCAGCTTTCAGCAAGGACGTTTCCTGCGTGAGGAGAACCGGTTCAGCCTTTGCGTTGGCATCCTTCGAGGTAGACTGGTCGACGGCAAATACGACTAGAAGTTCGGTGGTGGTAGTGGTCGCTTCGTTCTGCAGCAGTTGTGTCTTCATATCCCTCTTCTAACGATTGTTTACGAATCTTTAGCGAGCCATCTTGCCCTTGCTGTGGGCAATGGCTGCGCGAGCTTCCTTGTCGGCCTCACGGGCGCGTTCGGTCTCGCGCTTGTCCCAATCCTGCTTACCTTTGGCCAGGGCCAGTTCGCACTTCACCTTGCCATTTTTGAAGTAAAGCCGCGTAGGAATGAGCGTATGACCTTTTATCTGCGTCTTCACCAATAGCTTGCGTACTTCCTCGCGGTGTAGCAGCAGTTTGCGGGTGCGCGTGGCATCGTGATTGGAGATGTTGCCGTGCGAATAGGGGCCGATGTGGAGATTCAGCAGAAAAGCTTCGCCATTACTGATGATGCCGTAGGCGTCCTTGAGATTGGCCTTGCCTTCGCGGATGGACTTGACCTCAGTTCCCCGCAATGCCACGCCCGCCTCGAACTTTTCCAGCAGAAAGTAGTTGTGGCTGGCCGGGCGGTTCACAGCGGCGTCCCGTCCGCCGGCGGCGACCGGATCCCGTGGCTTGGTTTTTTGTGGAGCCTGTTCCGTCGAGTGGCTGGATTGGCGTGTCATACGGTCCAAAACTTAATGCTAGCACGCACCGGGGAGACTGCTGCTAGTCAACACATCGCGGGTGGTCGCGATGTTATAATCGCTCCACATCGGGCAGGCAGATGCATCACTTTGCCTGGCGCTCGGTTTGCACTTGGTATTTCATTTGCCCTAGCAGCAGAGTGCGCTGACTCACCGGTTTTCCGCGGGAAACCAGTGCTCTCCCAGGACCTCGCCTGCCACTCTGGAGCTCGATGAACCACCGAAACCGCCATAAATTTCGCCTTCTCGTTCAAAAATGGGCCGTGCTTGCGGCTATCTGCCTGCCGCTTGCGGTTGGTGTTGCCACGTTGATGGCTTATGCAGAGTCTGCCGGTTCGCTCTACAAACAGGGCCAGCAGGCGGAGGCGCGGGAGGATATCCCGGCTGCATATGACTTCTTTTACAAGGCGTATCAAAGAGACCCCAAGGATTTGAGCTTTCGTGCCGCGTATTACCGCCTCAGGATGTCCGCGGCCGCTTACCACGTCCACCTGGGCGAGAAATTCAGCGCACAGAGCGATGAGGCTGGAGCGCTGACGGAGTTCGTGCGCGCCCTCGAAATCGATCCCAGCGACGAAGTAGCGAAGCAGGATATCGACGGCGTGCGCCAGCGCAGCGGAGGTAGCCCGACCTTCAGCGTGGGCGAATCTTCCGTGCAAAGGAATGCCGGTGCAGCGCTGAGCGAAATCGCGTCACCGGTGCTGCTCAAGCCGATTTCAAACGATCCCATCACCCTGCACATGGCCGAAGACAGCAAGATTGTCTATCAGACAGTGGGCAAGGCCTCGGGCGTAAACGTTCTTTTCGATCCCGAGTACAACTCGAAGCGCGTCCAGATCGACCTGACAAACGTGTCTCTTTTTGACGCGCTTCGGATTATTGGAACGGTGTCTGGAACCTTCTGGCGGCCAGTCACTGCGAACACCATTTTCGTAGCGCAGAATACCCGTGCCAAGCGCACCGAGCTGGATGAGCAGGCGGTGCAGACTTTCTATCTCTCGAACGCTGCCCAGGCAAACGATTTGAACGATATCCAAACCGCCCTTCGCAACGTGCTGGCCAACGCCAAGCTATATGGAGTGCCCAGCCAGAACGCGATCGTTATGCGCGCTACGCCCGACGAACTGCTGCTGGCGCAAAAGCTCATCAGCGATCTCGATAAAGCCCGACCAGAAGTTGTCATCGATCTGGCGGTGCTGGAAGTGAGCCGCGCCAAACTGCGCAGCATTGGCATTTCACTGCCGGGCACGGCCACCGTCGCACTGCAGGGCAACACCTCTACCAGTTCCACCAGCACTCCGGTCAACGGAACGCCGACCCCCACTCCGACCCCCACCACAAACCTTACGCTGAATTCCTTGGCAAACCTGAATGCAACCAACTTTGCCGTGACCATCGGCCAGGCGACGGCGAACCTTCTGCTTACCGACTCGAATACGCGCATCCTGCAGAATCCGCGGATCCGTGCCACCGACAACCAGAAGGCGACTCTCAAGATTGGATCGCGAATCCCTATTGCGACTGGTTCGTTTTCAAACGGTGTTTCTTCAGGTATCGGCGTGAGCGCCGTGCAGACGCAATTTCAATATCTGGATGTAGGTGTGAATGTAGATGTGACTCCGACGGTTCATTATGACCGGGATGTCACTCTGAAGCTGGCCATCGAAGTCTCCTCGAAGAGTGGAGACGTGACTATCAGCGGCGTTACGGAGCCGATCATAAGCCAGCGCAAAATCGAGCAGGTGATTCGTTTGCGCGAGGGCGAAGCAAACATCCTGGGCGGCATCATGACCAATCAGGATTCGAGGAGTATGGGCGGCACGCCTGGATTGGCCGAGCTTCCGTTGCTGAAGTACTTCTTCTCCTCGCGCACCCACGAGGTTCAGAACGACGAGATTGTGTTCCTCCTCATTCCGCACGTTGTTCGTGCATCGCAGTTGAGCACAATGAATCTTCAGAGTATCGACAGCGGAACCGGCACTACTGTCGAGATCCACCGCATACAGCCGTCGGAGATCCCCGCAGCGCTTGCGCCGTCCACCAACAAGCCTGCACCCATCCCCGCAAATGCTCCGGCACCGGTGAGCCAGATCGCACCCGCGGGTCAAGGATTGCAGGTTGGTACGCAGCCTGTAGCGGGACAGAATGCCGCAACTGCAGCCACAAACGCGTTGGCTCCAGCTGCAAATGCGCCGCCGGATCCCAACACTGTTTCCTTGCAGGTGACGCCAGCGCGGAGTACGCAGAAGCTCAATGCTACCTTCCAGGTCGCCGTCAACCTTTCCGGGGGGCAGGATGTCTACTCTGTGCCGATGCAGATTCAATACGACGCTGCCAGGCTCATCCTGACGAACGTGGATTCCGGCAGCCTGCTGGGGCGCGACGGGCAGGCGGTGGCACTAGTCCATCGCGATGACGGAGCGGGCGGGCTGGCCATTTCCGCCTCTCGACCGCCGGGAGTAGCCGGAGTAACCGGAGTCGGCTCGATTTGCGTGCTCACATTCCAGGCAAAGGCGGCGGGTGACGCGAGCATTTCGATCACGCGCCCAGGAGCGAAGAACAGCACACAACAGGCCATACCCGCCATTGGTTCACAGGCCGTGGTGCATGTGGAGTAGGGATCTCAGGATGCATCATTTGCGTCAGAGCGATCCGGAGTCCGGGCTCTCGTTGGTGGAACTGATCGTAACGGTTGCCATCCTCGCGGTGCTTGCGACTGCTGCCGTGCCGATCGCGCGCTTCCGCGTACAACGCGAAAAAGAACGCGAGCTGCGCTATGACCTTTGGCAGATGCGCGACGCCGTCGATCACTACAAAGACGCGGCGGAGCGCGGCGGGTTCCAGACCAAGCTGGAAAGTTTTGGCTATCCTCCCGACCTGGACACGCTGGTCAATGGAGTGGATGTACAGGGGAAGAAGGTGAAATTCCTGCGGCGCATCCCTGTAGATCCGATGACGGGCAAGACGGAATGGGGCGAGCGCTCGATGCAGGATGACCCGAAGGGTGATTCGTGGGGCGGGCAGAATGTCTTCGACGTGTACTCCAAGTCGGGGCGAACAGCGATCGATGGAACGAAATATACAGAATGGTGAGACGTTTGGGCCGCATTCTCGATAATCCGCTCGCTAGATGGAAGCATGCACGACGCGATCGCGCTCGTGGGCGGGGCTCGCCGGGGTTCACTCTGGTTGAACTGATGATCGTCATGCTGATCATTGGAGTGCTTATGGCGATTGCTGTCCCCAATTACCTGTCCTCGCTGAAGGGTGCGAAAGAAGCGGTTCTGAAAGAGGATTTGCACGTATTGCGCCAGGCGATCGACGCCTATACCGTGGACAAAGAGAAGGCCCCGCAGTCGCTCGACGATCTGGTGCAGGCCGGATATCTCAAGACACTTCCAGTAGATCCGATGACCCGCAGCAGCACGAGTTGGGTAGCGGAAACGACCGATACGTTGCACACCCTGGACCAGACCGATCCCGGCATTGACGATGTACACAGCGGCTCGCAGGAGGCGTCCAGCAATGGGGAACTCTACTCGAGCTGGTGATGAGGTCATTCCCGATGCGGGCTGGCCCGCCGGTGAGAGGGAAGCCATGGTGTCGCGTACGACCATGAAGGAGCCGAAATCGCGGGACGTTGAGCCCCGTCTTTCCAACATGCTTGCATGACGGCTACCATGACTCAATGATGGCGACTTTCTCCGCACCTCAAACGACCCATTCGCTCGACGCGGCCCGGGTGTATGAACGCTATATCGCGCTGAACAGTCTCGCAGCTGAGTGCATGGGCGGGACGATGGGTGGGCGCCTGATTCTTTACGGCAACGTAGACGAACATGGAGCTGCTTCGGCGGTGGCCGGCAATATTGCAGGGGCAACGACCCTGGGGATCTCGCCCGATAAGGAAGCTCTCAAGCAGGCAATTCGTAACGGCGTCTGTGACTTTATGGTGAATAGCCTCGACGAGGCCCTGCGCATCCTGAAAAACGAGATCCGCAAGAAGCAGGCAGTATCTGTATGTCTCGGGCAGCGCTTCGATCAGGCGATGCGGGAGATTGCGACGCGTGGGGTTCAGCCGGATATTCTGGCGCTCGCCTCGCAAGAATGGGATGCGAGCGCGGTCGAAACCACTCTGCTGCTCCAGCGTGGAGCAGTGAAGTTGCCGCTGTCCCAGGTTGGTGTTTCGTCGCAGCGAGTGGGGGTTCACTGGGGTGTCGCGAATTTCCCTGCGCTTTGGCTGCCCAAGGTTGATGCTGTTGCCGCAGAGGTGCTGGGAGACGAGTTGCGTTGCCGCTGGCTGCGGCTGGCGCCCAGATACTTAGGTCGCCGCGCACACTCGATACGATACGTGGAGATGACGGCCGACGAGATCGAATCCTTTATTCGCGTGGTCCGAAAGATGCTCGAAGACTGCCTGCTCGAGACTGCGGTTACGGTGCAATTCGGCGGCAGGGAAGAGCGACTCGCTCCCATGACCGAAATCTGAAATCGGTCGAAAGCTGAAAGAGCATCCGTATCGATGCTCCTTGCGCGTAACTGCTCAGGCAGGGGAAGCTTCGTCCGCTGCCGCTTCAATCGCCGCCCATAGCTCCTTCATACCAGCGCCCGTCTTGGCGGATATCATCAGGATGGTCTCGACCTCCAGCGCAGCCTTCAGGGAAGCCTGGGCCTTGGTGCGAGTATTTCCGGAGAGCTTATCTGACTTCGTCGCGACTATGAGATACCGTCGTCCGGTCGAATGCAGGTAGCTGATCAGTTGCGCGTCGCTTGGTTGCGCGGGGATGTTGCTGTCAATCAGGCAGATGCACATGGTGAGCGGAGCCCGGCTCGCGAGGTAAGGCTCGATGAATTTTGGCCACTCGGCAGAAATAGACTTCGAGATCTTAGCGTAGCCATAGCCGGGGAGATCGGCGAAGAGGAAGCGCGGAGTCTGCTTTTGCGGAGCGTCGGAGAGAGCAAAAAAGTTGATGGCGCGCGTGCGTCCTGGGGTGGAGGAAACTTTTGCCGCCTTCGAGCCAAGCAGCGCATTAATCAGACTCGACTTGCCGACGTTGGAGCGGCCAAGAAAGGCAAACTCCGGAACGGAAGACTGCGGGAACTGCTCGGGGGCGAGCGCGGAGAGTAGAAAGCGTGGAAAGAGGCGCATGGCTGTTGCCTAAGTATACGGGCAGAATTTCAGAGGAGGAGTTCTAGGGCGATGCCTTCAGGCCATGTTGTTGGCGAAACCAACCAGTGTGAAAATCTGAAGAAGGAAGTAACTGAGTGTCGAGACGGGAGAGAACCCCGTCTCGACACTTTTGCCCCTGACAGTTACTGATGTGCGTGCTGCTCTGGTGAAGGCGGCGGCGGAACGGCGGCAAGCACTTCCGGCGTCTCCTCTTTGAGATCAGGCAGAGGAGACTCCAGTGCGATCTTGAGAACTTCGTCCATCTGATCGACGAAGTGCAGCTTCATCGCACTTTTCAAATTCTCTGGAAGATCAGCCAGATCCTTCTCGTTCTGGCGCGGCAGAATGGCTTCAAAGATGCCGGCACGGTGTGCTGCCAACAATTTCTCTTTCAATCCGCCGATAGGCAGAACCTTACCGCGTAAAGTAATCTCCCCGGTCATGGCCAGATCTCGCCGTACGGCGATTTTTGTAAGAGCGCTGGCAAGGCCGGTGGCCAGCGTGATGCCGGCGGATGGCCCATCCTTGGGGATTGCCCCTTCGGGCACGTGGATATGAATGTCAAGGGACCGATAGAAATCCCTTGGCAGGCCCAAATACTGCGAGCGACTACGGATGTAGGAAAGCGCTGCCTGAGCGGACTCCTGCATTACGTCGCCGAGTTGTCCTGTCAGCGTCAGCTTTCCTTTGCCGTCCAATACCTGCACTTCGGTGGAAAGAATGCTGCCTCCTACCTCTGTCCACGCCAGGCCTGTCACTAAACCAATTTCGCTCTTCTCGTGGACCTCGGAATCGCGAAACTTGGCTACGCCTAGAAAGTTCGAGACACTTTCCGCCGTGATCTCTTCCCTGTGCTTTACCCCATTTTTGATGACTCGGCGAACTACCTTGCGGCAGATATTGCCGATCTCGCGTTCCAGATTGCGCACACCTGCTTCGCGGGTATAGCCGCGAATGATATCGACAATGGCGTCGTCGGTGAAGACGATGTTCTTGTCGCTGAGACCCGTGGCTTCGCGCTGCTTTTTTACCAGGTATTGCTTGGCGATTTCCAGCTTCTCCGCCTCGGTATAGCCGTGCAGGCGGAGAATCTCCATGCGATCCTGCAGCGCACCTGGAATGGTGTGCAGCACATTCGCCGTAGCCACGAACAGAACCTGCGACAGGTCGTATTCGACGTCCAGGTAGTGGTCCTGGAAGCTCGCGTTCTGTTCCGGATCGAGCACTTCTAAAAGTGCCGAAGCTGGGTCTCCGCGAAAATCGGAGGCCATTTTATCGACCTCGTCCAGCATGAACACAGGGTTGCGCGTTCCCGCCTTCTTCATCGACTGGATGATCTGGCCGGGGAGGGCTCCGATGTAGGTGCGGCGGTGACCCCGAATCTCAGCCTCGTCCCGCACGCCGCCCAACGACATGCGAACGAATTTGCGTCCCGTGGCCTTGGCGATCGACATGCCAAGCGAAGTCTTGCCGACGCCTGGAGGGCCTACGAAGCAGAGGATAGAACCCTTGGGATTCTTGACCAATTGACGAACGGCGAGGAACTCGAGGATGCGCTCCTTGATCTTCTCGAGCCCGTAGTGATCCTCGTTCAAGACTTTCTCAGCATGATCGAGGCTGCGTGTTTCTTTCGACTTTTTCTTCCACGGTACGGCGAGGAGCCAGTCGAGATAGTTCCGCGAAACGGTAGATTCAGCGGACATCGGCGGCATCGCTTCGAGCTTCTTCAGCTCGAGAGTTGCCTTCTCGAAGACGTCCTTGGGCATGCCGGAAAGCTCGATCTTCTTTTTCAGTTCGTCGAATTCGCTTTTCTCGCCGCGGCCAAGTTCCTTTTGAATGGCTTTGATTTTCTCGTTGAGGTAATACTCTTTTTGCGCCCGCTCCATCTGCCGCTTTACGCGTGATTGAATACTGCGGTCCATGTTGAGCTTTTCTATCTCCACATCGAGCACGTCAGCCACTCGCGCGAGCCGCTCGGAGGGATCGAAGATGTCAAGAAGTTCCTGCTTTTCTTCAATCGAGAGCTGGAGGTTAGCCGCGATAGTATCGGAGAGCTTCGCGGGTTCGTCCATGCGTACCGCGGCAATCATCGTCTCGTAGTTCAAGGACTGCTGCAGCTTGACGTACTGTTCGAATAGCGATGTCACGCGCTGCATCAACTGCTCAACCTGGGGCGTCATCTCAAGTTGAATGGTTCCCACACGGACGGTGGCCACAAAAAAGCCATCGGAGTCGACAATTTCAAGCGCCTTGGCGCGTTCCAGCCCTTCCACAAGAACTTTGATGTTCCCGTCGGGCATTTTGACGCTCTGGACAATATTTCCGATGGTGCCTACGGTGTAGATATCTTCGGGGCGAGGATCATCGACCCCGGCATCGTGTTGCGTAGCGAGGAAAATCTTGCGATCTCCGGCGAGAGCTTCTTCAAGCGCTCGAACGCTCGATTCACGACCCACAACAAAAGGCGGCATCATATAAGGAAAGATCACCATGTCCCGAATGGGCATCATGGGAAGCTTCCGAATGTCGTTCTTTTCTCGAGTATCTTTGGCCTGTGTCACGCCGTCTCCCTTTCAGTTCCAATAATAGATGTATCAGGGCCCATCATGATGCGGGATTCTCGGCACGAAACTGTGTCACATGAAGAATGAGATATTCGTATTCTCCCACTCCCTGCGCTGGCACGGGAAAGGGATTTACAAAATGTATGCCGGGACGACGGCCTGACGGGCTGCGAAGTCACGGGTCACCCAGCCTTCTCCAGAACTGGAACGGAGAGGTCGCGCTTGGCCACCATTTCAGCGGTGATCTCGACCTCTTTCACCTTCTTGCTGCTTGGCAGGTTATACATCAAGTCGAGCATCAATTCTTCCAGGATCATGCGCAATCCGCGAGCGCCGACCTTGCGTGCAAGTGCCTCACGAGCAATGGAACGAGCGGCCTCTTCGGTGAACGTCAGTTGCACGTCTTCGTATTCGAAGAGTCGCTGGTATTGCTTGATAATGGCGTTGCGCGGCTTGGTCAGGATTTCAACCAGGGCTGCTTCATCCAGCTCATCGAGAATTCCAATGACGGGCAGACGGCCTACAAATTCCGGGATCAAACCAAACTTGATGAGGTCTTGCGGCTGCGCCTGGCGGAGCAATTCCGCGTCGCGCTGATTGCGGGCCGAGGCCGCTTCAAGAGTATCTTTTTCAGAGAGAGCCTTGAAGCCGAGGGCTTTCTTGCCGATTCGGCGAGCGATCGCCTTCTCCAGCCCAACGAATGCTCCTCCGCAGATGAAGAGGATGTTGGTGGTATCAACGGGAGTGAATTCCTGGTGGGGATGCTTGCGACCGCCTTGCGGCGGAACGTTGGCAACAGTGCCTTCAAGGATTTTCAGGAGCGCCTGCTGCACGCCTTCGCCCGAAACATCTCGAGTAATCGAAGGATTTTCATCCTTGCGGCCGATTTTGTCGATCTCATCGATATAGATGATTCCGGTCTGAGCGCGAGCCACATCCCCGTCGGCTGCTTGCAATAGCTTGAGGATAATGTTTTCAACGTCCTCGCCCACATAGCCTGCCTCGGTCAGCGTGGTCGCATCGACGATGGCAAAAGGTACGTCGAGCATCTTTGCCAGGGTGTGGGCGAGAAGGGTTTTGCCGCTACCGGTCGGTCCCACGAGGAGGATGTTGGACTTGGAGAGCTCCACATCGCTGCCGCGTGTGCGATTCATCTGAATGCGCTTGTAGTGGTTGTAAACGGCGACTGCCAGCTTCTTCTTGGTCTGATCCTGACCGATGACGTACTCATCGAGAAACGCCTTGACCTCCTGCGGTTTGGGCAGGTGGGTTGGCGTCGCGCCCGGTTGCGTCTCGGTGCGGTCATCCTCCAGAATGGAG
>JANXZS010000167.1 GCA_025355385.1 Acidobacteriaceae bacterium
TTGTTGTCTGCGTATACGTAGTTCGAGTATGTCCGTAGTCTCAAAGCGTCGACGTCTTCCGCGTTCTCTACAGACAAGAACACCCACGATGACCTTTACTACGCCAGTCTGCAGGAGGCCGGGCGGCTAATCCAGTCGCACGACCTGTCCCCTGTCGATCTGACCCGGATGATGCTGGATCGCATCGCAAAGGCCGATCCCCGGTTGAAGAGTTATGCCACCGTCATGAGCGACCAGGCGCTGGCAGACGCCAACGCGGCTCTCCAGGAGATTCAAGCGGGACGATATCGTGGGCCACTTCACGGCGTTCCCATCGCGATTAAGGATCTCTGCTACACCCAGGGCGTTCGAACTATGGGCGGCACTGCGGTTCTAAAGAATTTTGTACCGGCTTTCGATAGTACGGTTGTCGCCAAACTACGAACTGCGGGCGCTGTTGTGCTGGGAAAGTTGAACCTTTCGGAAGGAGCCGCAGCCGGGTACAACCCTTCGTTCGATGTCCCGCTCAACCCGTGGCGCGCCGATCGATGGCCGGGTATGTCGTCCAGCGGGTCAGGGGTAGCTACAGCGGCGGGCCTTTGTTTTGGCTCCATCGGCACCGATACTGGCGGATCGATCCGGATGCCGGCATCAGCCAACGGCGTTGTCGGCCTGAAGCCGACTTATGGCCGCGTAAGCCGCTTCGGCGTCCTTCCGATGGCGCCATCGCTCGACCACGTAGGACCCATTACGCGTCGCGTAGCGGATGCCGCGATCATGTTTGACGTGATTGCGGGCTTCGATCCGCAGGACCCTACCTCCCTAAACGAGCCGCGATCGAACGTGCTTGGCCAGACCGGCAAGGGTGTCAGAAATCTACGCATTGGTGTCGACCGCACTTACGCCCTTAAAGGCATTGACAGCGGTCAGGCCGCGGCTCTCGAAGAGGCGCTCAAGGTGCTGGCGGGCCTTGGCGCGCGCATCGTCGATGTAAAAATCCCGGATCTTACAGGGGTCGTTGGGGCTTGGATGACGATCTGTTCTTCAGAGATGGTGGCGGCGCACGCGGCGAACTATCCGTCACGTGCGAGCGAGTATGGTCCCTACCTGCTGGAGTTCCTCGAATCCGGTTCTCGCGTCACGGCACAGCAACTCTCTGCCGCTCGTAAATGGCGTGCCGAATTCACAGCGCAATTTGTCGCTTTGCTCGATTCGGTCGATGCGATGGCCGGACCGGCCGGTGGCGATCCGGCGTGGCCCATCACTCATGAGTTGCAGGTCGGACCGCTGCCGGCCTACCATGCGGCCTGGTCTGCCGCCGCGTCGCGGAGCGCAGAGTTCACGATGCCGATGGACCTCGCCTGCGTGCCGGCAATCTGTCTGCCGTGCGGGTTCGCGGCGGAGGGTGTTCCGTACAGCATCCAATTCACGGGCCGTCCGCTAAGTGAGGGGATGCTGTGCCGCATCGCTTGTGCCTATGAACGCACGACCAGTTGGCACGACCTGCACCCGAACCTGTAAGGGATCGCGGCTATATGGATCGTGCGTTGACGAGAACAGGGTAATGCACTCATCGACCGGGAAGCGGACGTGTTGTTTGAATGTTAAGTCATTGAGGAGCACGTGGTGTTGCGTAGGCTGAACTCAGCGGTGACGCTGATTCAGAGAACGACCACGGAGGCTCCTCGAGGACATATGTATTACATCGGACTGGACGTACACAAGAAGACGATCAGCTACTGCGTGAAGGATGTGAGTGGCCGGATACAGCAGGAAGGCAAGGTTGGGTCGACCCGACGCGAGTTGGACTGTTGGATGAAGAGTCTGCCCCAGCCCTGGACCCGTGGCGATGGAGGCGACGATCTTCAGCGGCTGGATCTACGATCACCTGCTTCCGCACGCCGCGCAGATCAAGGTGGCTCATCCGTTGATGCTGCGAGCGATTGCAGCGGCCAAGAAGAAGAACGACCAGATCGATGCCAGCAAGCTCGCCGACTGCCTGCGCTGCGACTTCCTCCCAGAGTGCCACATGATGCCTCGAGCGATACGGGATCGAAGGCGCACGTTGCGGTAGATGCGGACGGTGTCCAGCCTTCTCCATCTCATCGACCATCCAGTACCAATGGCCGGTGGCTTCGAGGGCGATCTCGCTGCCCGGTGGCAAGGAGTGCAGGAAGTCGATGTACTCCTGCCGGTGATGATCGACCCTGACTGCAGGTGAAGTTTTACCCTTCCCGTCGATGGTCACGAAGACCGAGAACTGCTTGTGGGCGTCGCATCCAATCTTTGAAGGCATCGTTTTCTCCTATCAGGCGCAAGTCGCGCTTTCATAGGTTCACCCCTGAACGGTGGTCTAACAGTTTCCGTCAACGAAAGCGAAACCCGGGTGTGTCTCTCTTGTCGGAATTAGACCCAGCACGTACCGATATGAATCCCATACGCGGATCGGCATCGCCCGAAAGCTTCCCAGTTCCGGAAAATAAATTCCCTGATACTCTCTTTAAAATTCCCTGTTATTCTCATGCCGGGTTAATGGCGATCCGCCATTAAAGGTCCTAAATACAGAGCGATAAAGGCCGTCTCTCGCGCTGGTGCCTGACCGAAATCTGGAAAATTCCCTCTATTTTTCCCTGTTAACGGGAATTACTGTAGGAGAGCGGTTCGCTGCAGACTGCATCCACCGCAAGAAATTCTAAGTTGTTCATAATAAACAACTTATATTGATAAAACTCCCCCAATTTACCGCAAAATCGAGAGTCTATCTGCGATCGGAGAATCGCCTGAGAAGGCTTTAGCCCTGCTCGGCTGTCCCTTTTCTCTCTCGCACCAGGACCCGAGTCGAAGGTGACCACCTGATTTGCCGCTCGAATCCGAATAGTGTTCGTATTCCCGTAGTTTCAAAAGTAGGCGGATCAAAACTTTGTTGCCCTGCAAAACGCGTCAATTCTAGTTCTGATCGCGCCAATCGCATTTGGCGCATTTTGCTGCTTACATGGCGCGCATTGCATGGTTGCTTAGCCTGAAAACCGATAGGCTTTACGTGAGGAACTATCAATGCTGAAGCATTTTCGTATTCCCGGACGGCTCGCTCTCAAAATGACGGAGCAGGGAATCTCGGTTCCCACCGTCCTTCGTCGTGCTGGCCTTCCACGTGACCTGTTCGATCAGATACGCATTCTCGTGTCTACGAGCGAGCTCTTTGCACTCTGGCGAGCGATCGAAAGTGTGAGTTCTGATCCCTTGGTCGGTTTCAAACTTGGGGTTGAAACTAAGACGGAGCGGTTTCACCCAATGGCGATCGCGGCATTGTCCACGCCAAATTTTGTGGCTGCTGTCGAGCATATGGCTCGGTACAAAAAGCTGACCGCACCCGAAGAGATCACTCATGCTCTGGATGGAGATGAGTTCCGGATCGGCTTCCGATGGCTCTTGACGGTTGATGATGAGCCTCAGGTTCTCACAGACTATTGCTTCTCCTGGATGGTCACTATCGCCAGGCACGGGACTGGAACCCGAGTGAGCCCTCTTCGAGCAGAGTACGTTCACGAGCGCGCAAACCTTCGGGCAGCAGAACGTAGTCTTGGCTGCCAGGTTTCCGGAGGAGCATCTTGCAACCAGATCGTATTTCTTGCCTCCGACGCCACCGCACCGTTCGTAAC
>JANXZS010000177.1 GCA_025355385.1 Acidobacteriaceae bacterium
GCTGAAAGCTGCGCGCGAAACCATGGTATTGCTCAAAAACGACGGCATCCTTCCGCTCGCTATGAGCACAAGGAGAATTGCAGTCGTAGGTCCATTGGCCGATCAGGCGCTTGTGATGGCCGGGAACTACAACGGCACGCCATCGAGTTCAACCACAGCTCTGGACGGAATCAAGAAGCAGTTTCCCGGGGCGAAGATCACGTTTGAGCCGGGCACGAACTTCTTGCGTGGTCCGGCACCGGTAACGTCTTCAGCGCTTTCAACCGAAGACGGTCGCCCTGGATTAAAAGCCGAGTATTTCGCAGGGAAGGAGTTCAAGGGACAGCCGGTTCTGACTAGGGTAGATCCTACTGTGAACTTTGACTCATTTTCGCGTCCTTCGGTTCCGGTGGATGTTGCTGAATACTCTGTGCGCTGGACCGGCTATTTGACTCCTTCGCAGTCGGGCAAATACACCATCGGCCTGGATGGTCTTTCAAATCGACTCCTGATTGACAACAAAGTCGTGATCGACAACAGCACCCAGCACGCACCGCAGGCGAAAACTGCTTTAATGCAGTTGGAGAGGGGTCACAAGTATGGGATAAAGATCGAACAAAACCTGGGCTCGGCCCTATTAACCAAGCTGGTTTGGGCACCCATGCTGCCTGATCCACAGGGCAGTGCGGTGGCCGCCGCCAGGCAAGCAGACTGTGTCATCGCTGTGGTGGGCATCACGTCGCAACTTGAGGGCGAAGAGATGGATGTCAACGTCCCAGGATTCAAGGGCGGCGATCGCACCAGCCTCGACCTGCCTAAGGATGAGGAAGACCTGCTCAAGGCGTTGAAGGCGACAGGCAAACCACTCATCGTTGTATTGATGAATGGCGGCGCTCTCTCAGTCAACTGGGCCAAGGAGAATGCCAACGCGATTCTTGAAGCATGGTATTCGGGCGAGGAAGGTGGCGCAGCGATTGCGGAGACACTTGCCGGCGTAAACAACCCAGCCGGACGTTTGCCTCTTACCTTCTACACGGGCGTCGATCAACTTCCTCTCTTTGAAGATTACTCGATGAAGGGACGCACCTACCGGTACTTCGAAGGTAAGCCGCTCTATCCGTTTGGTTACGGACTGAGCTACTCTAAATTTGCATACAGCAATCCAAAGCTAACGGCGGCAACCATTCAAGCGGGCGACTCTGTTGGGGTCGATGTTGATCTACAGAACGCCAGTAAGCGGGATGGGGATGAGGTAACCGAGCTTTACCTCAGCTTCCCGAAATCGGCGGGGGCACCGATCCGCGCACTCCGGGGATTTGCGCGCGCGCACATCGCTGCCGGCCAAACGCAGCATGTTCACATTGACCTCGGTGCCCGTGATCTGAGTTATGTGAATCCGGCAGGGGATAGGGTCGTCGCGGCTGGTGAATACAAGCTAAGCATAGGCGGAGGTCAACCCGGAACAGATGCTGTCGCGATCCAGATTCCACTCACTATTCAACAGGACGTCAAGTTGCCGGAATAGGATGCTGGGCGTGTGGGCGGGCGTACGCCTCGGTGAAGGTTAGTGTTGCTAGCTCGAGAAGGCTCGTAATGGGTGTGGAATGGAATAGGTCTATTCGTGATGAAGGGCAACAATTGGATCCATCCGCGCTGCCCGCATCGCCGGAATCATTCCGGAATCGACCCCGACCAATGCCAGGATCAAGAATGAGGCAACCATGATTCCGAAGGGCGTCTGCAGCACTATGTCGCCTTCGTGGTTGGCGGTTTTGTACATCGCGGAATAGAGCGGCATGGGCGGCACCAGGTGGGCAACCAAAACTGCGATGACTGCTCCGGCGAAACCCGCGAGCATAGTGAGGGTTAAACTTTCAACGAGAAACTGGCGCAGTATGTCCCGCTTGCGTGCGCCCAGGGCCTTCATCAAGCCAATCTCGTGGGTGCGCTCGGTTACGCTTACCAGCATGATATTCATCACCCCCACACCACCTACTCCAAGCGTTAGCGCGCCGATGATTCCCAGCAGAATCTCCAGCGCCGTAGAAAACTGAAGAATCTGTTGCGCATCTTCGACCGTGTCCCACTCAGGGGCGGCTTTATCGTCTCGAAGATCAAAGTGGTGCTTCTCCGCCAATACAGCGCGCACCTGCCCTAAAGCTTGTTTGTGCAGTTCAGGGGACACAGCTTGAAACACAATCATATGCGGGTCGCGCTGATTGCGAAGATCTCGCATGGCGTCGAATGGTATGAAGGCGTTTTCGTTGTCCGGGCCGTTGATAGAGGAGTCCTGGATCTTGAGCGCTAGAATTCCGATGACCTGGAAGGAATGGCCTTCGATCAATATGCTCTCGCCTACTGCAGGCATTCCCGAGAAGAGCTTTGCGGAAGCGTGGGGTCCGAAGATTACTACTTTACGATGCTGGGTGAAATCGTTGGGTTCGAAATAGCGTCCTTCGGCAATTTTTAATCGTCGCATGGTGCCATAGGAGTATTCGACCGCTTTGGACGATATGTTGACGACGCGAGTTCCATATTTGAAGGACAAATTGTCATCGGTCTCAGGGCTGACCGCCTTTACCAGAGGCGCTCCGTCTTGAATGGCAGCGATATCTTCATACTTGAACTTGATTTTCTTCCCTGAGCGCTGCCCACCGGCCTGCATGCTGGTCTGTCCGCCCCAGACCATCTCAACGTTGTTGCCAATTCCAAGAAAAGCCCTGAGGATGCTGCTGCCGAGGCTGTTGCCATAGCTCAGCAGAAGAACAACAGTCACCAGGCCCCAGATGATGCCGAGCATGGTAAGGCCCGAGCGCAGGCGATTACGCAGGAGCGCCTGCAGACTCTGCCGTATCATTTCGCGCAGTCCCATAGGCACTCCTCTATTCGCTACGTAAGCACTCGATTGGACTAAGAGACGCAGCCCGTCGAGCCGGATAAGTGCCTGCCGTGAGTGTAATGAGCGACAGGGTCAGCAACGAAAGCAAAACGGCGACGGGAGATATAACGGGATGTGGTATAAAGTCCGGCAGGGGAATGAGTCGCATCAGAAGCGTTATACCTACTCCCCCTGCGAAGCCAAGCCCGCCGCTTATGAGCGTAATGGTCGCAGACTCAGCAAGAAATTGTCTTTGAATATCGCGAGCCGTAGCACCCAGCGCTTTGCGAACGCCAATCCCCCGCGTTCTTTCGGTTACGACCACCAGCATGATGTTCATGACACCTATGCCTCCGAGGCACAGGGTCAACAGCGCTACCGCGCCGAAGAAAAGGGTCATAACGCTGAAGATGCGCTCGACGAGTTTTGCGCCCTCAAATGTGTCCCAAATGAAGAGGGCATCCTTGTCGGTTGGCTCGAAGTGGTGGCGCGCACTCAATACCCGATAGAGCTGTGCTATCGCCTCTTCGTGCTTCTCCGGACTCACGGGTTCAATTACGAGATTACTGATTCCTCCGCGTATGATGCCCGGCTTGTCTTTGGGAGGAAAGTCGCGCGCCATAGAGGTGTAAGGCACGAATAGCTGCGAGTTATCCGGGCCGCTTCCATAGCTGCTATTCTGCTTTTTCTTCTCCAGAATACCGATGACTGTGTAGGGAAGACCCTGCATTAGGAGTTCCTGCCCTACGGCCGGTTTGGAACCAGGGAAGAGCTGTTCTTTTGACTCCGCGCCTAGGATGACTACACGGTGTCCGTCTTCTTCGTCCTTCTGCGTCATCAGCCGCCCTGTACTGACGGTTAGAGAGCGAAAGTGCTGATACTCCGGCCAAACGCCGCGAACTGCTCGATTAGCCGCATTCCACGCACTAACCTGGGATACATTATGTGTCAGTTCGGGGCTGACTGTCTTGATGAGAAAGCCTTCGCGTTGAATGGCGCGGGCGTCGTCGATGGTGAGACGAATGTCGCGGCCAGCAGCGTATCCACCAGCCTGCGCGCCCGTCTTGCCGCCCCATACGATGGCGATGTCGGTGCCAATGGAGCGCATCCTGTGCTTCTGGTCCACGTTGAAGCCGATGCCCAGTCCAACAAGCAGGATCACGGAGGCGATACCCCAAGCAATCCCGAACATGGTGAGGAAGCTGCGCAGCTTTTGTTCCCACAGGGCGCGCACAGTCTGCTTCAGGATTTCGAGAATCGACATCGCGTTGGCTTTCGTCCGGTACCGATCTATCGGTAGTCGGTTAGGTTTCTATACGATGCAAACGAGGCTTTGGTTCCTTCAACGGGGCCGGTATCCAACTAGTGGTGGAACGATTCGCCGACGTAGCCTTCTGGTCATGTGGTGGCGTGATCCATTCTGCAGACTTCGTGCCGGTCGATTGGCGCGTTATGTCGGCGGGATGAGGCACGAGACGCAGGGCTTGCGAAGTTTCTATTTGCAATACTTTGGATTATGTATGCTGTGTGCGCACTCTGTTTATGGAAGGATTTCAGGAGCATGGGCTGGATGTAGCCCACCGATCCGCGCCCGAGCATGATGCTGTGCAGGAATGCTGCGCAAGCTGATGGCATAATTGTTCTGGTCGATGGAGTTGGTTTTGAAGAATGGCAGCGGCACAGAGTGAGTGATCCGCAACCGGTGTAGCGGCAGTACAAAGGAGATTGAGATGAACGGTTTCGTGAAGGGGATGGTCGTGGCTCTTCTTGGTTCTTGTGTGCCTGGTTTTGCGCAATGCGGAGGTACCTCGGAGGGGATGCTTTCGGGGCTTGCGAAGCCGCACGACTACATCCAGAAGCGCGTGTCCAGCTATGACAGAACAGGCGCAAATGCGGATGCGCGTCCTATTCCTCCGGGCGAGACCTTGACGCTGATAGACGATGCGGGGCCCGGCGCCATAACGCACGTGTGGATCACGATAGCATCCGGAGAGACGTACCACTTGAAGAAGCTAGTGCTGCGGGCCTATTGGGATGGGGAAGCGAGCCCGAGTATCGAGACGCCAGTGGGAGACTTCTTCGGTCTGGGGCTGGGGGATTATGTCCTGTACCAATCTGTCCCGCTCGCGGTGGCTCCGGAAAAGGCACTCAACTCTTTTTTCCCCATGCCATTTCAGAAACACGCACGCATCACGGTGACTAATGAAGGGAGCGAAAAGGTCAACGCGTTCTACTACAACATTGACTACCAGCACTGCAACAATCTGCTGGCGCAGGACACCATGTACTTTCATGCGCAGTATCGGCAGGCTACTCCGGCCCAGGGCTGGACCAGTGAGTGGCAGAATAACGGAGATCCTCTGGTCGATAAAAAGACAAACCTCAATGGCGAGGGCAACTACACGTGGCTCGAGGCGACGGGGAGGGGACATTTTGTCGGGGTGACGATGTCGGTACTGCAAAACCAGGATGCGTGGTTTGGAGAGGGCGACGATATGTTCTTTATCGACGGTGAGCAGACTCCTTCGATCAACGGCACCGGTACGGAGGATTACTTTCTTGGGGCATGGGATTTTGGGGATCATGCTTTTTCTTACGGGCTGTTTGGCGCTCCGGTGAAAGGAATCGAACGGGCGGGGGGTCGCTATTCGTTGTACCGCTTCCATCTGGATTCGCCAATACCGTTTACCAAGTCGCTTAAGGCGGGGATCGAGCATGGACATGCCAACCATCGCTCAGACAACTTCTCCTCAGTCGCTTACTGGTACCAGACGGAACCGCACGCGAAGTTCCCGCTGCTCCCGCCAGTAGAGCAGCGATTGCCAAGACTCTATCCAGTGGGTGGGCCTGGGAGCGTGACCAAGTAAGTACCACGCGACAGACCGTCGCCGATGGAGGTGACTATTTGTCCGCGATCTGAACCCGTTCGCTCAACGGGCCGCTGCGCGGAAAAATGAAAATGTTTTCTGCGTGTAGCTGAAATTGCTGGAGTCTCGAGGTGCGAGCTATTGATGATTCGAATAAGCCTTCGGCGGGATGGCTCCGTCTGAGCTGTTCCGACTAGTACCCAGATACAGAAGGGCTCGAACGAGTTGAGTCACCCGGTCTAACTCCAGCTTTGTATCCCGGAGATGTTCTGAGCAACCTGCTGAAGCTCGGTTTCCCGGAAAAACCGTTTAGACCGTAAGAATAGCAACGACCGATTGCGAGCGAGAACCACGCCGCATGGGCTGTGATCACGACGCATCCTCTGCCCGGACTGATTGCCAATCAGCCCCGTAGTTGCTGTCCAACGCAAAGATTTGGTTCCGTCCGGCAGAGTCTCTTCCAGACTGACGCCAGCAGAACCACTGTCCAGGAGTTCACATGAAGTCTGGACCACATCGTCCAAGAAATCACTGGAGTCTTTAGAGAAGCGTTGCATCAGCCGATGAAGCACTTGCACCTCTAGACCGAGACGAGCCGGACGAAATGGACGAAGGTGCAGCAGTTCACTAATAGGAACGTCGTCAACGCAAAGGGCGTTTGCCATGTATGCGCTCCGCCTTTGCCCCCAAATAAATTGGAACACCAGAAAAACGTGGTAGGAGTATGTGGACGAGAAAGCAAGGAATTGCTTCGATAATTCTGCAAGGGAAATGCATCGAGTGCCTACCTGCAGCTTAGCGGGCGCATTCCGGCTGAATTCGCCACGGACCGTGGAAGGCAATAGAATCACCCAGATCACTGTGCTTATTCCTCCCCCAGCGCCAATTCGCAAATCGCCAATGTACCCGGTGCCCCGCCGCCGGTGGAGGATCGCGTTTCTGCTTGGTCTGGGCGTGCTGGTCAACTACTTTGACAGGGTCAACCTCTCGGTTTCGCAGGCGGCGTTGCACGCGGAGTTTGGTATTTCCATTGTTACCTTCGGCTATTTGCTAAGTTCGTACAGTCTGACTTACGCGTTACTTCAGCTGCCCGTGGGCGTGCTGTTGGATCGTTTTGGAGTCAAGAAGATCGGGCGCTTCAGCACTCTGCTTTGGAGCGCGGCCTCGTTTGGAGCGGCCGCTTCAACAGGGGTTGCAGGCCTGTTTTCCGCGCGCTTTTTATTGGGAGTGGGGGAGGCTCCTACGTTTCCGGCAAACGCGAAGGCCATTGGCTACTGGTTTCCCACGCAGGAGCGGAGCCTGGCGACGGCCATCTTCGATTCCGCGGCGAAGTTTTCTTCGGCGATTGGCGTTCCGGTCATCGGGGTTCTGTTGCTGCACTTTGGCTGGCGCTGGAGTTTCGCTGCGACGGGCTTCATCAGCTTCGCTTATTTCCTGCTGTTTTACGGGATCTATCGCGATCCCAGTGAAGATAGCAAGTTATCGGATGCGGAGCGGCAATTTCTGGCGGAAGGAGGCGCGCAAGCCGAGCGGCCTCCCGGGGCGGCGAAGGGTGCGTCGCTCGGGTACCTGCTACGCCAGCGTAAAGTGATTGGACTGGCGACGGGCTTTGCGGCTTACAACTATACGTTCTACCTGCTGCTGACCTGGCTGCCGAGCTATCTGTCTATCGCCATGCACATTGACCTGCTGCACTCCGTGATGTACACGAGTGTGCCGTGGGTCTTTGCGACGGTTACAGATCTTTTTGTCGGAGGCTGGCTCGTGGATGCGCTGGTCCGCCGCGGCTGGAACGCATCGCGAGTGCGGCAGATCGTTCTGGCGGTGGGCACGAGCCTGGGTCTTGGAATAGTGGGTGCGGCCTATTCGCATACTCCGGCAACCGCTCTCTTCTGGATCAGCGTGTCGATTGGAGGGCTGGGAGCGGCGGCTCCGGTGGCATGGTCAATTCCTTCACTGATCGCACCGCGTGAAAGCGTAGGCAAGGTGGGCGGGATCATCAATTTCGGCAACCAGATTGCAGCCATTGCGGCACCGATCATCACCGGATACATTGCTGCCGCCACGCACTCCTTCGCATGGGCGTTCGCGGCTGCCGCAGCTTTTCTGCTGGTCGGTGTTGGGGGGTATGTGCTCTTGCTGGGACCGATCGAGCCTATCCCGGAACCGGTGTGAATTCGCTAGAACTCAAAAGCTCATCTCCGCAAAGAAAGCGACTCGGAATCCAACCATCCTTACTTCAACTCGGGATAGTGCTGTGTCTTTTGGGTGCGGGCGTTGAAGACGTCCATGCTGTTGTCGGGGTTGACGGCCAGCTTGAGGTAATAACCGGTGTCCGCCCCGGAGAGGTTGGCAATATAGGGGGCGGTGACGTTGTGGGTTGGTCTCCCCTCCTCAGAGTAGTGGAGTTGCCACAGATTCTCGAGACCGGCAGAGTGCTGAACGGTATCTATGACTGCAGGGGAGCCGCCCTTTTTCGCGCCATTGTCCATGATGGCGATGCGCGGTTGGATGGCGTCGACCAGCAAGGGCGCGCTGCTCTGGTTCCAGCCATGGTGGGAGACGATGTAGACATCGATCTTACCCAGCTTGTTTATCGGACACATCAGCTCCTGCTCCTTGTCTGAAGTCAGATCTCCCAGGTCGAGCAGGCGCAGCTTGCCAAAGGTCAAGAGCACGCCCAGCGAGCGACCGTTCTCGGTGGCGTCTGGTGGGTACTTGGCGGCTGCGTTGCAAAACGAATTGGCGCTACCACCACTTGCCACGGGCTGGCCGATGAGGACGCCGTCGGCGCTAATGACGGTCGCGTCCAGACCTTTGATAGGCAGCTTATCGCCGGGGTTCACGATCAGGCGCTTGCCATGAGTGGCGATAGTCTTCTGGTACGCCTCCCAATTCTGTTGGGTGTGGGCGTCGTTGGTCTCGCGGTTGGGGCCGTGGTCGATGAAGGTTCCTACCGGGATGCGTTCCACGAGTTGGGGCACTCCGCCAACGTGGTCATCGTGATAGTGGGTGATGAGTACGTAGTCGAGCTTGGTGACACCCGCGAGTTTGGCCGCCGCAACAATGCGGTCGGCGTCGCGGCCATTATTGGCGGGCCATCCGGTATCGATAAGCAGCGAGTCGTGGGCGGGAGTAACAAAAAGAGTGGCCTGACCGCCTTCCACATCAATGAAGTAAACCTCGAGAGCGCCCTTTGCGGGGGCGGCGAAGGCCTGGGCACATAGTGCTAACGAAACAGAAAAGAGTGCACGACGGAGGGCGACTATCCACAGCATTTTAGATAACCGGGGAGCGATGGTTTTCATTCGGGGGCTTCTCTTTCGGCGAGGTGGGGAATCCGACCGCGTTCTAGTCATAATGGGTCGGCTGGAGTGAGCACAACTTTCATGAGATTTGGCTCGCCTTTGTAGAGGCGCTCAAACCACTTAGGTCCTTCTTCGAGTGGGGCGACGGCGGTAATTAGCGGCTTGACGCGAATGGCCCCGCTTGAGAGTAGCTCGATGGCGCGGAGGTATTCTCCTGCGGAAGCAGCCGATCCCTGCAGGCGGATCTGGCGGCTGACGACCTGCTGCAGCGGCAGGGTTACCTGGGGAGTGATGTTGCCGACGAGGGTGACGGTGCCTCCCTTACGCACGCTGGATATGGCGGCGCGAATCGTGATATCTCGGCCCACGGCTTCGATGACGGCGTCCACTCCTACGCCATCGGTTCGCCTCAGGATCTCAGCAACCAGATCGTCCCCAGAGAGTGGGAGGGTGGCGTCGGCACCCAACTCCTGCGCAAGCTTGAGGCGCGAGGGATCGACGTCGGCGACGAAAATGGTGGAGAAGCCCTCGGCGCGCAGTGCCTGCAGGGTGAGGACGCCAATCATTCCCGCTCCAAAGACCAGGGCAGTGTGTTGAGGCTGGGTGTGGGAGAGGGAAGCGGCGTGGAGCGCCACGGCAGCGGCCTCAAGCATGGCAGCTTCGGCAAAGGACAGACTGTCGGGCAGACGGTAGAGGATACGCTCGGGCACCAGGACGTACTCGGCAAAGGCCCCCGCGCGGCGATACTCTTCCGTGGAGACACCGAGGACCTGGCGGTTATCACAGAGATTGTTAAGGCCCTGGAGGCAAAAGGGGCAATGCCCGCAATAAATGGTGGAGTCAAATGTGACGCGATCCCCCAAGGCATAATCGTCGACGCCCACTCCCAGGGCGGCGATGGTGCCTGCGGCCTCGTGCCCCATGACAATAGGCGGGATGCGGCGGCCGGACGAGCCATCGTATCCGTGAACATCACTGCCGCAGATGCCGCAGGCGGCGACACGAACCAACACCTCGCCCGCGGCGGGGGATGGCTGGGGCAGATCGGTTATCTCAAGATGCTTGTAGGCGGAAAGCAGGAGGGACTTCATGTTTTGGGCGGGCCTCTCTGCCTGCAAGTCTGCCACAACTACCAGACGCGCGGCTAGCGACTGAGGCCTCTAGCGAGTGCAAGTGCAGCCGTGTGCGCCATCACGCTGCGCTTTACGGCGTGGTGATAATTTGAATTCATTGGCGAATGATGCCGTTCGCTGCGGCCTGGACGAGTGGAAACCGGACGCCATGTCAAGGATGCAGGTGGCGCTGCCTGCTCCGGTTACGCTTGAATTTGCTTGACAGCGGTGAAGACTCAAGCAAGGATGCGGTCGATCCCACATGACGACAAATACTCATGACGGTGCCTTGGCGCAACCGGCCGCAGAGTCAGGAAAGGACGACCGGATGGCGACAACGAATTTCGTAGCGGTCGATCTTGGAGCATCCAGCGGACGCGTCCTGGTTGGGCAGTGGGATGGCCATTGCTTTCGCCTGGAGGAGTTGCATCGCTTCTCCAACGGGGGCGTCAGCATCCTGGGTACTTTGCACTGGGATGTGCTTCGCATCTGGTCAGAGATCGAGCAGGGACTTGCGAAGTATCGTGCCCGATTTCGCGGTACGCCCGCAGGGATCAGCGTCGATGCATGGGGCGTGGATTTTGCGCTGATTGATAGCCATGGGCAGCTTGTGGGCAATCCCGTTCACTATCGCGACGCGCGCACCGATGGAATGCCTGCGTTGGTAATGGAACGCATCTCGGCGCGGGAATTGTACCGGGAAACATCGGTTCAGACGCTCCAGATCAATACACTTTTTCAGCTCTACAGCATGGTGCTCGTTGCCAGTCCCCAACTGGAGCGGGCGGAGACACTGCTGATGATTCCGGACCTCTTCCACTACTTTCTCTGCGGGGAGAAGGGGGTTGAATACTCAGAGGCAACCACGACGCAGATGTACTCGCCGGCTACGCGGGACTGGGCACGCGGCATGCTGCAGAAATTGCATATACCGCTGAACATCCTTCCGCGAATCCTCCAGCCCGGAAGCTTGCTGGGCGAGGTTCGCCCGGAGGTGTATCGACGGGCGGGGTTTTCCAGAGGGTTTCCGGTTATCGTGGGCGCGTCGCACGACACTGCCAGCGCGGTGGCGGCGATTCCAAACATGGACGCGGAGAGCGTCTTTCTGAGCAGTGGAACATGGAGCCTGATGGGCGTGGAGGTGGATGCGCCGGTGGCGTCTGAAGAGGCCTTTGCGCTGAACTACACCAACGAAGGCGGGGTGGACGGATCAATCCTGCTACTGAAGAATTTGACCGGTCTGTGGCTGTTGCAGGAGTGCCAGAGGCAGTGGAGCAGGGAAGGTCACGAATATGGATGGGACGAAATCATGGGACTGGCGGTTGCCGCGGAACCCTTCCGGTCGATAGTGGTTCCCGATGCTGTCGACTTTGTCATGCCGGTAAACATGCCAGAGGCGATCAGAGACTATTGTCGGCGCACGGATCAACTTGTCGCGGAAACGGCGGGAGAATTGGCCAGAGCCTGCATGGAAAGCCTGTGCGTGAGCTACCGCTCGGTTCTGGAGCAACTCCGGCGGATTACGGGGCGGAGATTGCAAGTCGTCCGAGTCGTGGGCGGCGGCAGTCAGAACAGCCTTTTGTGCCAATGGACAGCAGACGCCAGCCAATGCACGGTGGTAGCGGGACCCGCAGAAGCTTCTGCCATGGGCAACGTGATGATGCAGGCGGTTGCCACGGGGCATCTGCAGGGGGTGCAGGCCGGACGCAGCGCCATCGCAGAGTCGGTCTCCTGCGTCACTTACCTTCCCGGAGACGGCCAGCCGTGGCAGGAAACATACTTGCAATTTCAGCAACTCGAAGGCGCCGGTGTGGCCTAGAATTCTAAGTGTCGGAAGTTATCGTTTTAGATGAACCCCAGTTCAGGAGAAATAGCGACAATGTCTTCTTATGCCGTACCGGTTCTTGAGCATCCGCCGACGCTTGCAGCGGACGAAGTCTACCTGATAGCCAGTGGTGATCTGCGTCAATCCGCGAACAAGGTTTGCTGGGCTGCGCAGGCAGAAGTGGAACGTAAGGTGATCGAGGCATTTACCGCGGAGGGAATCAAGGTTCGCCGGGCGAATGCATACAACGCGGAGCTGGGCCATGGGTTCATTTACAACCAGCGCATGGGCATGGACGTGTTTATGGACATCGATCCAAAAGCGCCCATTATTGTGGCCGAAGCTGTGTGGCAGTACAGCCACAATGTCTTCTCCGGGCTGGAGAATCATCGGGGGCCGATCCTGACGGTTGCAAACTGGTCTGGGCAGTGGCCGGGGCTGGTCGGGATGTTGAATCTGAATGCCTGCCTGCACAAAGCCGGAGTAAACTTCAGCACGATCTGGAGCAAGGACTTCGATGATGATTTCTTCCGCAACGGAATCCGCCAATGGTTGAAAGAACACCGCATTACGCATGATGACAGCCATGTGCATACGTGGGACGTCGCATCCATCGCCAAAGCAGAGAAAGAACTGGGCGAGGCTCTGGCAAAAGAATTGCAACAGCGGAAAGCCATCCTTGGCGTATTCGATGAAGGCTGTATGGGGATGTATAACGCCATCATTGAAGACCATCTGCTGAACCGGTCCGGCGTGTACAAAGAGCGGCTGAGCCAGTCGGCACTGGTGGCGGCGATGGGCGAGATTCCCGATGCCGAGGCGCAGAAGGTACGCGACTGGCTTGACCAGCGCGGCGTGACCTTTGTGACTGGCCCAAATCCAGAGACTGATCTGACGGATCGGCAGATCCTCGAGCAATGCAAGATGTACATCTCCGCCATGCGGATAGCCAATGATTTTGGCTGCAACGCAATCGGGATCCAATATCAGCAGGGGTTGAAGGACACTGCACCCGCGTCTGACCTGGTGGAGGCCCTGCTGAACAACGTCGAGCGCCCCCCCGTATTCGACGCCAAGGGGCAGGAACTTTATGCCGGCGCGGCGCTGCCTCACTTCAATGAAGTAGATGAGTGCGCGGGCATCGACGCGTTGGTTACCAATCGCGTGTGGACGGCGATGCATCTGGATCCAGCGACAACTCTGCATGATGTGCGCTGGGGCGAGCACTATAAAGGCATGACGGCGAGTGGAGAGCCCATCGACGAATTCGTGTGGCTGCTGCAAATCTCCGGCGCCGTGCCGGCCTCGCACTTGCAGGGTGGATATGCAAAGGCAATCAGTGAGCGACAGCCCTCGATGTACTTCCGCCTGGGCGGCGGCACGCTGAAGGGCGTATCGAAGCCGGGAGCGGTGGTATGGAGCCGGGTGTTCGTCGAGGGGGATCGATTGCATGTCGATATCGGTCGTGCGACAGCGATTGATCTGCCGTCTGAAGAGACAAATCGGCGCTGGAAGGAAGCGACGACGCAGTGGCCGATCATGAATGCGATTCTGCATGGAGTGACGCGAGATCAGTTCATGGCGCGCCACCGCGCCAACCATCTGAATGTTGCTTATGCGCCGACATCTGAACTGGCTGACAGGGCGTTGGACGCAAAAGCAGCTATGATGGCAGCATTAGGCGTTGTGGTGCATCGTTGCGGAAATTGAGGTGGGGTAGATTCGGGTGTAATTTCATGAAATGGAGTGCGGGCGCTGTCGACGCAGTTTAAAATGAGAAATAGTTCCCTTACCGAGAGAGTGACTGAAAACGTGAATCGACTAAGCGAAGAGAAAGTGCGCACGATCGTGCGGCGAGCCGTTTGCGAATGCCTGCCGCAGCCGAACACTGGGAGCCTTTCCCGTGAAGAGGCCACCGAGCTCTTCCACTCCCCGAAGGCTCTGGCCGTAAAGCGCGAGATTATCGACGCCGGGCGAAAGCTTTGGGCGCGCCAATACGTAGACGGAAACGGGGGCAACATCTCGGCCCGTATTTCCACCGACTATGTCATTTCTTCTCCGACGCTCTGCAGCAAGGGCGATCTGCGCGTTGAAGATCTCTCTCTCGTTGACCTTGAGAACAACCGTATCTGCGGGGAGCGTCCGCACACCAGTGAAATTCTCCTGCATCTTGAGATATACAAGGCGGTTCCGAAGGCCCTGGCGATCATCCACTGCCATCCGCCGTATGCGACGGCGCATGCGGTGGCTGGAGTCGTGCCTCCGGGCAACCTGATCCCGGAGCAGGAGGTCTTTATCGGTCCGGTGGCTTTGTCGCCTTATGAGACGCCGGGGACCAAGGCATTTGCACGAACAGTGTTGCCGTTTGTTAAGCACCACAACACCATCCTGCTGGCAAACCACGGCATCGTGTGCTGGGCGGATACAGTAACCCACGCGGAGTGGTACGTGGAGGTGATTGACACCTATTGCAAGACGGTGATGATCGCTTCGCAGTTGAAGACGCCGCTGAACGAGATTCCTCCGGACAAGATTGCGGACCTGCTGGCCATAAAGAAAACGCTGGGATTGCCGGATGCGCGATTCGCGCAGGAAGAGATCGAAGAGCCGGTACACGACGCGTTGAAGGCGGCAATCGGGGTCCGGTCCTCGGCAGTGCGGCCATCCGAGGGCGAAATCGACGGGCTGGTGGATACGTTGAGCAGCGCGATCTTCGACTTTCTGGAGAAGAACGGAAAGTAGTGTTGTGCGACTGCGGCTGCTGAGATCATTTTCCCTGTTGGTGGGTACTTTTTAGAATGGCAGTATGCAGCTTTTCTCGGCGGAAAAACTGTGCCATCCCTCACTTCTCCGGTCTACATCTACAGGCAAAATGATCCAGCGCGTGAGGGACTTTGATGGCTGAGGCAGGGACGGATTCGAGCGGCTGGGATCGCAGGCTTCAACAAAGGCTCGGATTGCTGGGGCACCGAAACTGGATTGGCGTTGTGGATGCGGCGTATCCTCTGCAAACTTCGCCCGGCATTGAGATGATCGATACCGGGGCTCCGGCGACTGCGGTGATTCAGGCTGTGCTTGCGGTATTGGGCATGGCGCTCCATGTTCGGCCAGTTGCCTATACGGACTCGGAGTTGGAATTTGTCGCCGAGGAAGATGCCGTCGGTGTGACTGCGTATCGGTGGGATCTGGAGCAACTGCTCGCTGGCGTAACCAGGCACCGGTGGCTCCATTCGCAGATCATTGCCCGGCTGTCTGAAGCAGGAAAAGAGTTCAACATTCTTCTCCTGAAGACCACGCTGGTGATCCCTTACACCTCGGTCTTTCTTGAGTTGGATTGCGGGTACTGGCCGGCTGCCGCAGAAGTTAAATTACGAGCCGCGATGGCGGCAGGGGCAGAGGCATCCCAGGAAGGCAACTCACCTCTGCCGAGCGCGGGTAAGACTCTTTGACGACCATCGCTACCGACTACCCGGCGATGTCGTTGTAATCATCCGCAAAAAAATCCAAAGTATTGAAACAATCGCCTCCACCGAGGTCATCGCAACTCTCCGAGTCCTCGATGATCCGGTCAATCATGTGGACTGCACTCGAAAGTTCGAGCATGCACTGCTTTTCGATGCTGTGCATGGCACGCAAAGCATTCGATGGACGTCACATCATGCTCATTTTGATGTAACGGCGGATGTCCGGAGCAACAGTGATTGCCACGGCGATTGCCAGCAAGCCAAGTGCACTCAAAACTACTTTCAATGTCATTACGTCACCTCTCCAATATTTGTAATTGCACCGGACGCAGCGTCTTCGTCGCAAGAAAGCGTTCTATCAAGTCCTCAACCATGTTTGACGCTTCCTCAACCGCAGCCTGTACCGGCGATGACAAGCCCATTCTTCCCTCCAGTTCATCGCCGAAGTCATTCGGTTCGCAGCCCACTATGAATACCTGCGCTGAGATCGTGCCTATGGAAGCGGCCAGGGTTAAGACCCGTACCGGATCCATGCCGTGAGGATTCATCGCCATATCAGGCGATGCTGGACTTCCCAATCCGTCTAGCTTGGGCTCAACCGCGTAGAGGGTGCCGGGAGCTTCGCCGCGCGGCAGGGCACGCCAAATGCGTCATCCCGCAGAAAGATGTTGCCTACGCCGGCGACTAGAATTGCGGCGGTCATCAGTTGAAGAAAGCTGATCTTGATATCAAGGCTGGCACTCTCATCAGCCACCGCAAGACATTCCGCACCAGACGAAACGGTTCCGGAGGGCGCTGCTCCTCGGCATACATGCGAGGATAGAGAGTCCCGAAATTCCAGCGTTGGCGGTTCTTGGTTGCAGTCGGCCGGTAGGGATACAGAATGTATCCCTCATACAGAATAGCGGCCGCAATCTTTTCAACGCTGTCGAAGTTCATGCCTCGACCTCTTCCGTCGTCTCGGTCGCGAGTGCTCGCGTGATCGCTTCTTCCCAAGTGGGAAGACCATGGCGCATCTTGTACTGGTAGAGCTGCTCGAAAGCATCCCGCCGCAGACAGAGCCACGCCGTGTTAGGGAAGTGCATATCCATCATCTCTTTCCAGATCGCGACGGGTAGGCGAAAGTTTGCTTCGCGGTCCCATGGTACCTGCGCGACTTGAAGCGCGTTGTCAGCACCCCTGTAAAAGACTGTGCTGCTGAACATCACACACAGCGGAATGTCACCGGAATCCAAAGCGTGGAAATACTTCGTCGCTACAACATTGAAGTCAAAGGTGCACGGCAATTGCAGGTCAACAAGAACGTTGTCGGTAAAGCCTGGGACCGCAACACTGGCGTTCATCCAAAGCAGCGGCTTCACTGTCCTGCTCCAGCGCTCGGGTTCGCCAGATAGGTCGAGCAGTTTTTCCTGTTCCTGTGGAACATAGCGCCGCTTGGCCGGCTCGATCTGAACCTGGCACTTTAGCGTGAGGGTATGAATTGCTTCGGCAGACGGCAGATTCGTGATGCGCAGCTAAAAAGCAATCAAGGGAGCGGCAGCATGAGAGACCGCCTCGGCGCCTTCGATTTGAAAATGCAGCTCAGGCATGGGAGTGCTCCCTTACCTCGACACTTCGCGCCTTCAGATCGCTGAAAAATTGGTGAACCTCTTTCCATACTTCAGTACCGCCGGAGAGACCCCGCCAGTGCATGCGGATCAATCCGACCAGGGGGTAACACTCATCGATGGGAACGATGTAGTATTCCGCCTTCGTTTCAACGCGATTGACCAGAAAGGTCTCTACATCTGGTTCCATCTTTTGCAAGCCCGGATGCTCCGCGGCAATCTCTTCCCAAGATTCGAGGCTTAGCAGCGATTCGATTGCGCCGGCGGGGCTGAGATAGTTCGCCATCATCTTGTCTGCTGCAGTGTCGCGATAGAAGAAGGCGAGGTTGATGGGAATCATCAGTGATTCCCACCGCAGGTCGGGCATCTGGAAGTCAAAGGGCGCGCAAATGCGCCGGGGTACGCGGAGATAATGTGCCCCTTCCTGTCCGCAGAAAAGAACGGCACAGCCGTCGCAGCAGCAGAGGACCTGGCGTGTCTTTGGATCGAGCAGATGTTGGTGAGCAGGCAAAAGCTGAGCGCTGCAGAGCTCAGCATTCAGCCGCCGAGCGCCGACGCGCAAACTTCCTGAGGAATGACGGTGTGCTCTCGCGCTCAGCATTGTCGTCCATTCCGTCAGTCATTAGGGTCCTCAACGCGACTGGCTTATGAGGATGGCAAGTGTGGCATGCGTGGGTCGATGGGTGTGCGGTCCTCGACGTTGATTCCGGTGGCATCTCCTTCGAAGCGTCCCAGCCTTCTCGTGGATTTCTCGGCCATATCTTCGCCTCTTGGTGTCCCTGGTGTACGTGGCGCCCTTCCATCAGACAGAACATCTCGCGCGTCAGACGGCTCATGGCGACTGCCTCGCGATAGAATCTGCCGGTGAAAGGATTGAGCGCGGTCATGATGTCCGCGATCGTGCGGTAGCCATGCTTGTCCGCGTTAGGGCAGGCCGTCGATTGGGCCTTCTCTCAGACTCCGGGGTTGGTCTCTTTCACCATCTGCTCGCAAAAGTCGACGCCAACAAGGTTGTCCTGAAAGATGTTGTGGTCGAACATGTATTCGGCAGCTTCGCCTAAATTGATAATCCACTCAGCGAGAGCGGGCGGTTTAACGCCAAATGCCATATTCTGCGCATACACTGCACAGGTGGCGTGGTTGTCGCCGCAGATGCCGCAGATTCGGCTGGTGATGAAGTGGGCATCCCGCGGGTCTTTGCCCTTCATGAAGATGCTATAGCCGCGAAAGATGGAGGATGTGCTGTGACACTCAGCCACCTCGCGGTTTTCAAAGTCGATTTTGGCGAAGATGCCGAGGCTGCCCACGATCCGCGTGATCGCATCCCAGTTCATCTCGATGAGGTTGCGCTTTTTCTGCGCTATTGCGGGTACGGTTTCCGGAGTCGTCGCCATCGCGTTATCCCTATTATCCCTTCGCTAGTAGGTAGTCGGGTGATAGCCAGTGGTCAGCTCCGGTCTGCTGTGCCGCCACTTCGGTTCTCTATTCACGTTCGAGTTGGTAAGGGAACGAAGCGTGCGAATGACGCGGCCGTACGCTTTGATGGTGTTCGTTGAAACGCGTGCCCCAGGCGGCTCATCCATAAACGGCATGAACTTATCTGGAAATCCCGGTATGGTGCATCCGATGCAGATGCCACCCACATTGGGGCAGCCGCCGATGCCACGCATCCAGCCTCGTTCGGTAACGTTGCAATCGACAACCAGACCCCAGCACCCGAGCTTAACCAAGCATTTGGATGAGCCGTACTCGCTCGCAAAATCGCCCTGCTCGTAGTAGGAGCCGCGGTCGCAACCCTCATGGACCGTCTTACCAAATAGCCATGTTGGCCGCAACTGCTTGTCCAAGGGGATCATCGGCGCGAGACCAGCCACTTGGTAAAGCAGGTACAACACTGTTTCCATAAAGTTATCGGGCTGTACCGGGCACATTGACGATCGGCAGACCAGCCTTCGAACGCCAGTCCCATCCGAGATAATCTGCGAGTCCCATTGCCCCCGTTGGATTCCCGGCCATCGCGTGGATGCCGCCGTAAGTGGCACACGTTCCTGCACCGATGACGACAAGTGCCTTTGGGGCCAGGCGATCGATCCACTCGCAGGTTGTAATGGGCTGACCCGTGTCGGGGTTGGTGCCCACTGCCGCCCAGTAGCCTTCTGCTTTGATCTTTTCGTTCGGGATCGAGCCTTCCACGACCAGCGCAAAGGGATCGAGCAGGCCCTTCTCTGCGTCGTAAAAGAACTTTCATGAATTCATCGCCGTTTTCGTAAGCGAGCACGGGGTTGTGCAGCAGGAGCTTAGGCAATCCCGGAATGGCGCCGAGCAGAACATCTTCAATGCTAGGCTGCTCCGCCGCCGTAATGGAAACGCTATCGCCATCGCAACTCAAACCAGCAGTAATCCAGAGAATGTGCACGTCGGAGACAACGGGAGCCTTGGTAATACTACTTACCTTTTCAGCCATTAGGATTTTTCTTCGAACACAAAACTTACGAAGCACTTGGTCCGCAAATTGGCCCTAACAGCAAGACACATCACAGGGGGCACACAAAATCGTGGGATGCATGCCGACGGTAAAGCGAGGATGAGATTTTGGAAGCGGAATCACGGAAGCAGGGCAAGCCTGTCACCTAGAGAAATCCAATTTTGAATCTGACTTTTACGCCAAACTTCGCAACGAAAGAGAAATTACGTTTTGCCAAGAGGGGATATCAAATTTCTTTTTTACCCAATCGATGCAGAAGATACAGGTCCTCGATCTTACCCGGGGCCCCTCCTTGTCGCTCCGCGGGGTCTCCCCTCCCCAGCGCAGCAGCACACTTCCACCGACACAGCCTTGAAGGATAGTGAAAGCAGGCAGATGTAAGCGATGCCTGCGCATTGGTTGGTCTCACGATGCATTTCAATTGTCGGCCAGAAGCTGTGGGATCCTGAACTACAGGTGGACCGTTATCACAAGAGAGCGCCGCCGGACAAGTTGAGGTCCGGCGGCGCTGTTGCTAAAAGACGTACCCTACGCTGCGTGGGGATGAAGAATGACCTTGGTCCAACCTGCATCGCGGTTATCGAAGTGCTCGTAAGCGCCGGGAGCCTCACTGAGCGGCAACTCGTGCGAGATGATCAAGGATGGGTTGGCCTTGCCGTGGTGAATGAGATCGCGGAGTCGGCGATTGTAGGCTTTGACGTTGCACTGCCCAGTGCCCATCTTTTGCCCTTTGAACCAGAACTTGCCAAAGTCGAAGGCGATCTGGCCTATTTTGGCGAGGGCGTCTTTGGCGCCCGGATCCTTCGGTATAAAGACGCCTACGACACCCAGGGTGCCGGTAGCTTTGACTGCGTCTACAAGGGAGTTCATGACCAGGTTAGGGACCTCCTTGCCGGCGTTGTTGGTGCACTGGTAGCCGATGCACTCCGCGCCGCAGTCTGCGCCGAGGCCGCCGGTGAGCTCGCGGATCTGGTCTCCAATCTCACCATCCTTGGTGTCAATGGGCGTGGCACCGATCTGCTTCGCCAAGGCCAGGCGATCGGCTTGGCCGTCCACGACGAAGATCTGGCTGGCGCCCTGAATGCGTGCAGACAGGGCGGCCATCAGGCCGACAGGGCCCGCGCCGTAGATGAGAATCGACTCCCCCGGTTTGAGATCAGCAAGCCGGGTGGAGTGCCAGCCGGTTGGGAAGATGTCGGACAGCATGACATAGTCTTTCTCCTTCTCGTCGGCGTCCTCCGGGAGATGGAGGCAGTTGAAGTCGGCGTAGGGAACGCGCAGGTATTGGGCCTGTCCCCCCGCGTAGGGCCCCATCCCGGCAAAGCCATACGCAGCGCCTGCCATGCCGGGCATCACGGAGGGATCGGCGCAGGTGAGACAGTAACCCGTGAGGCCGCGCTCGCAGTTTGCGCAGAAACCGCAACCGATGTTGAAAGGAAGGACTACCTTATCCCCTTTCTTGACGGTGTCTACGGCCTTACCTACTTCCACGACCTCGCCGAGATTTTCGTGACCAAGGATCTTGCCCTTTGCGACGTCAGTGCGGCCTTCATACATATGTAAGTCGGAGCCGCAGATGTTAGCGGTGGTGAGCTTGATGACAACGTCGGTTAGCTTCTCAATCTTGGCATCCGGGACGTTATCGACTGATACTTTTTTACGGCCGTGATAGACAAGTGCCTTCATGAATTTTCCTTTTTTGGCGCGGTCCTCTTGCGCCGGGATTGTTTGATACAAATGGAACGGCATTACGAATAGCATCCGTATTTTGAAGGATTGTCTGGGTGAGGCTTGGAACGCTCTTAATCCTCCCCACAGGCAGAACCCGAATGTAGGTCCGGACGTTCGGGGCCGAACAGTGCAACTGGTGCGGCCCGTTGTAATGCAAACTGAGATGCTGCTTTGTGTGTCGGGGTGTGGGGCGGGTAGGGTCTGTTCAAGCTGTGTTGATATCGTCACCGCGACCCCGGGCCCGAAACTTGGACAGGACCCTGGGTCGTGGTGGCGTCGTGGAGCTGGCTGGTATAGCGGCCAGAGGGAAGCCTCCCAGTCGGACCATAACGGGGGTTGGGCCACCCGCCCGCTCTCGGTATCCGTTCTTTGCCGGTAGAACAGCACCCGACTCGGATCAGGGACGTTACTGGCCCGATGTCTTGTGCGAAGACTTCGATCGTTTCTCGGCTATCACCCACAAGACCGTCTGGTTTACTAAGCGATATTTGTAAATAAGCGCAGGATGAGGGTGCGCGGTGTTTCCTGTGCTGGCTGGGATAGCATCCTTCTGAAGAGTGAACGTGGTTTGAGCTAAAGGTATGCTGTTGGCTTCTGCGCCAAAAGCAACCCGGTTGGCTAATGGATTCCCAGCCATTAGCATGGAAATCGATGGCAAAGAGCAGGCGTGAGTTTCTTCGGGGGGGCGCGACCGTGTTATCGGGGATCCTCATTGCCCGACGCGGATGGTCTGCCGCCGCTCCCGGCCCCATTCACATGGTGAACGGAGCACCAGCCAATGGGCTGGATTTTGTCCTGCGCAATGGAGCGATTGGCCGCAAATATCAGCCGGAAACCCTGCCCGGAGGGCTCGGCGTCATTGATTTCGACGGCGACGGGTGGCCGGATCTTTATTGCGTAAACGGTGCCGCACTCCCTCAACTACAAAAGACCGACCAAAGCTATTGGAACCGGCTCTACCGAAACAATCGCGACGGAACATTTACGGACGTGACGGCAAAAGCGGGGGTGGCCGGGCGCGGCTACGGGATGGGCGTAGCTGTCGGCGACTACAACAATGATGGTCACGAGGATTTATTTGTAGCAGGCCTCCACGGGAACCAACTTTTTCGCAATCTGGGCGACGGAACATTCGAGGACGTGACTGCAGCAGCTGGACTGAATCTGCCAGCAGTTCGAGGATTGTGGTCGATAGCTGCGGCGTGGATCGACTACGACGCCGATGGCAAGCTGGATTTGTTTGTTTCGAACTACTGCGACTGGGAACCAGGTATCGATCCTATTTGTGGTGGAATGACCGCTGAGACCAGGGCCTATTGCCATCCGGATAAATACCGTGCGGAGCGCATGCAACTCTTCCACAACAACGGCGACGGAACTTTTACCGAGGTGACGCGGAAGACGGGTCTGGCGGAGACGCTGGGAAAAGGAATGGGAATCGCGATAGCAGACTATGCCGAGGACGGTCGGGCCGGGCTCTTCGTGGCGAACGACAACGCGCGCAACCTCCTCTTTCACAACACAGGGCATGGCTTCGAGGAAACAGGATTTGATGCGGGAGTGGCCTACAACGGGGACGGCCGCAATATCTCCGGGATGGGCGCGGATTTCGGGGATATCGACGGCGACGGTCGCTTTGACTTGGTAATGACCGCACTGAAGAACGAGACTTTTGGGGTATACCTGAATCGGGGCCACGGAGAATTTGAAGATGGAAGTGTTTCCACCAAACTGCTCGGCTTGACCCGCCCTCGGAGCGGCTGGGGATGCGGTCTGGTCGATCTCGATAACGATGGATGGCTGGACTTATTCGTCGCCGGTGGCGGCCTGGATAGTAATGATGAGCAGACCAACCGAATCTTCAACAATGTTGGCGGTAAGTTCGTCGATCTTTCCGACGAATCCGGCGTCGGACTCGCACCAGCGCGTTTGCATCGCGGCGCTGTTTTCGCTGACTTTGACCGCGACGGTCGCCTGGACGCAGCGGTAAGCGCCCTGAATGGGCCGATCGAACTTTGGTGGAATCGAAGTCCTGTGCAGCACTGGCTGCAGTTGCGGCTGACCGGCACGCGAAGCAATCGCTCGGCGATCGGAGCCCAGGTCACTTGCAAGACGGCAGGGCGGACGCAGATTCGGTGTGTGACGAACAGCGTTGGTTATGCCTCCAGCAGTGACCTGACGGTTCATATTGGACTCGGGCACGAGCACAGGTGTGCGTTAGAGATTCACTGGCCTTCAGGCCTCGTGCAAAAGTTGGCGGAGGTGGAAGCCGACCAGCGACTTGAAGTCAAGGAACCGGCTTAAGTCCGGCGGCTGCCTCAGCGTGAAAATCCCGGATTGTTTGTATCCGTCAGAGGAAAGCATGGTTGACGGTCAGGGATGTTTGGCGGCCCATGCGGCGGGCGTGAGTTCTGGCAGGTGTTGGATGGATGTATTAGCGAGTCCGGGCAGCACGGCGGCGAGGTATTTACAGACGGGGATGTTAAGCCGTCTGGAGGTTTCGACGATGGGCAGGATGGCGGCCACGCGTGGTCCTGCTTTTACATGTCCGACGTGGGTCCAGTTGCGGCGGCCAGGTGCGATGGGGCGCATGGAGTTCTCAGCGAGGTTGTTCGATAGCTCCAGCTCGGGGTAGTCGAGGAAACGCGTGAGCTTGTCCCACAGCCGTAGCGTGTAGTTCGAAGCCCTGCCGAGCGGCTCGAAGGCAATGCTTCTCGACCGGCTCGCTCGATCTGCGCCTTGATTTCGGTGAGCACCAACGAAGCCCGTTTCATGCGCAGCACGTGACGTCGAGCATAGTCCAAGTGTTGGTCCCGCGCCTGGGCGTCGATGGCAAACAATATTCCTATCTGCACCAGGATCCGCGTCGAGACGAGGTCCTGCTTGTTGAGTTTGATCGCTTCGTCGAACTTGCGCCGGGCATGGGCCCAACAAGCCGCTCAATCTCCGCACTGCTACGACGAACAACTAACAATCCAGTGTCTACGCTCATGAACAGAGATCATCACAAACACTACCGCTCCAAAAGCTGCGTTGCTATGCGCTTACAATTGTTTCGCCACCTAGCGCGCCGAGGGTTACCCGTCGGCCAGACCGAGCCGTCTCGCGTGCCACAGCGCCCCGTTCAATGGATCCACTATTCCTGGCACGAACTGGAGTTGTGGGTACAGCCGGAGAAGGACGTGTTCCATCGCGTTCCGCACATCCGGGACATGCTCCAGAATTGAGCCGGTATAGGCGATCCTCAGTCCATTCTCGATCCCGGGTTCGGCTGCGACCAGTCTGCCGATCACATGCAGTACTAGCCCCGCCAGCTCTTCGCCTCCGCGCGTCAGAGTCGCCTGGGCTACTCGATCTCCATCGTGCGCGGCTTGCACGACCACTGGCATCAATTGTGCAAATTCGAAATTCGGGGCATTTGCCGCGGCCACTAGCTCGTCCCTCGTCCGCAGGCCAAGGTGATCCAGCACCCTATATAAGAGCAGGGGATCTTCCCCGGCATTGATCGCTGCGAACACAGCGCGCAGAGCCTGCAGCCCAAGTAGATTTCCAGAGCCCTCATCTGCAAGCGCAGGCCCCCATCCTCCGGCGCCGCTCGTCGAACCGCTTCGGCTGCGGCCAATTACGTTCGACCCCGTTCCGGCGATTACCACCACTCCGGCCTCGCCAGGAAATGCCGCATCGAGCGTGATCTCCTCGTCACCTAGTATGCTCAGCATCCCGCCTACCTTGATCTCCATCTGCTTACGCAGCCACCCGACCACCTCCGCTACGGCGGAGCCAGACGTGCCGATGCAGGATGCGGTGACACTGGCAAGTGTCACGCCGCTCTCTTTCGAAACTGCATGCAGTACGGCGCGCAGGTTGATTGCTGCCTCTGCCTTGCCCACCCGCAGCACCTTCGCACTGCCTGCTCGAGCGCGGCTCAGCACCATGTGCTCGTCCGCCAACGCACAAGCCGTTTTAGTTCCACCTATATCCAGCCCAAGAAAATATTTCATTGTTAACGCACCAATGCTGTTGTGAAGAGACCGATCGCGGACCACGCAGGTGAAAACGAGAATGGTACCCACGCTTGCACTGATTACGAAAGTGTTTGGGCGAGAAGCTGTATCCGAGGAATTACGCGTTACGCAGATTCTCAATCATCGTGCGGACGTCGCTCATTTCGACCACAAGCCGGGTCTGATCCGGATAGCCGGCATCCTCAAGAACGCAACTGCCCATGTTACTAGGCGCGACAGTCGCAAGCCGGCGCAGGGAACCATGGTAGTGTTCTGCTCCTGTCACACGCGCCACTTCCGCAGCATTCTCTAGCCGCAATCCACCCCCCACCGCAATGTCGATTCTTCCTGCGGCTTGTAGAAAAAGCCGCGCAAGCATCTTAGCGCCACTGAGGACATCTCGCTTGCCGCCAGACGTCAGGATTCGCCTGCACCCGGTCGCAATCACATCCTCCAGCGCCTGCTCCAGGGAGGCAGTAACGTCGAACGCTCTATGGAACGTCACATCGAGGGAACCGGCCAGCGCCACAAGCTCACGCGTCCGCTCGATATCTACCGTGCTGTCGGAGCGGAGGACACCCAATACGATTCCGCTTGCACCAAGAAAGCGGGTATGTCGCAAGTCCTCACAGATCACGGCAAACTCGGCATCCGTGTACACAAAGTCGCCGCCGCGTGGACGTAGCAGTACGTGAACCGGCAGACCACTATGTCGCACCGCCTCCCGTATTAGACCGTGGCTGGGAGTCAGACCGCTTTCAACGAGTGCGCTGCAAAGCTCAATGCGATTCGCACCTCCGTCGCGCGCGGCGAGGCAGGCCTCAATAGTCTCAGCACAAAGTTCGAAGATGATCTTGCGCATCAGTACTGCACCGACATGGGGATTGCCATACCAAGCTTTCTAATCCAGCGTGAGCTATCAATCGAAAGACCAGCGTCCCCCCAGGGCTATGAGTAGCGCTGTATTTATCTCCGTAAGAATACTCCAGCAAACTAAAGCATGTTTTGTTCCCCACCAATTAGTGATCGAACAATTATGGACGGGGCGATGCTTTTAAGTCATCCAAATCCCGGTCGCGGGCGCCGCAAACTAGTCATGATCAGCATCCAGAGAGTCTGCGATCGGGCCAACTTCATACCATCATCACAGACGACAGCGTCAATCCTGATTTGATCGCACTCCTTCAACGCCAGAATATTCATGTGAATGCCGTCGGAGTCTCCAAATAGCTTATGATGACGATTAAGGAAGCTCTGCGCAGGTATAAGATTTTGCGGTGCCGGAGATCGATGGCGAGTGGCGGTGATTTCTGGGCTGTATTGTTGGGAACCGATGCCCTCGTAGGGTTTGATTTGAATCGTCAACAGGTGTTTTCCCGGCCTCCAGA
>JANXZS010000178.1 GCA_025355385.1 Acidobacteriaceae bacterium
TCTGGAGGCCGGGAAAACACCTGTTGACGATTCAAATCAAACCCTACGAGGGCAGCGGTTCCCAACAATACAGCCCAGAAATCACCGCCACTCGCCATCGATCTCCGGCACCGCACAATCTTATACCTGCGCAGAGCTTCCCTAGGAGAGGTCAGGCATGCGCAATGCAGTCGCTGTTGCGAACAACGATGTGATCAGGATCGCCAGGAGTTATGGGGAACGGCCTGAAGGCTGCATGGGATTCAAGCTGTTCCGCATTGACGTCAACGGCGACGAAACCGTTCTTCCCAGTCGCGCCGTCTTCCCAGGCGACACAATGAAACCGGGCCAGACTACGGCTGAATTTCCGATCCAGAAGTTCTACTGGAAGGACGTGTATGCGCGGCCCGTTGCGGAGAAGACAAACAGCTTCAGCTTCCGCTACACCATCCCTCCGCTTGAGGGTGCGCCCGGATCGCTGACCCCGATGGCATCCTTGCCGATCCTGACGACCAACGAGGTCGAGCTGACGTCGCGCTGTTCGCCGAGTATGTCGGTCACTTTTAATCGCGGCCTGATCTCTACGCAGCACGTGTCTAACGCGCTGCATGGAGATCTCAATGTGAACAGCTTCAAAGACACGATCGCGGTGGAAGGCAGCCAGCTTCGGCTCGACCTGTCTGGTCAGATGATTCCAACGTTGGCGGGCTTTCTGAAGCGCGCCGCAACGTCCGGCAAGATCTATGCTTCGCTGTACGAGTTGACGGATCTGCAATTGATTGCGTCGCTGGTAGGCGTGGGAACGAAGCTGAATATCGTGCTCGCCGACATTATGAATAGAACCGCGCCGGCGAAATCCAAGAGTGCCGACACCGCCGCAACCCATGCCGCGGCGAAGAAGGCGCGCAAGACGGCATCGAAATCAGCCAGCGTCAAAGTGGCGACTCAGACGGCCGCGCCCATGCAGGCGTTGCGGATGGAATAGAAAAGGCCCTGCATACGTTGGTGCTGAGCGTGGACCATCCAAAGCCTCCTTTGGGATTGGGAACGTGGCCGATGGAAGGGCGAAAGCCGACGACGTTGCAGAAGGGTGACGATAGCGTTGACCTTGGGATTGACTCGGTCGGCATTGACTAAACGCAGAGTTTCCGACGTTCCTACTGCGCCGAATGTGCTGGCCACCTGATTGTTTTCCTATTGTGGACAAACCGGACCTTACCAAAATTGGTGCAACTGCCTCTTTGTCGGTCATTGGCCAACTGCTTCCGACAGGCATCCGAGCGAGAGATCCATGCAGAGTTGCAAACAGCGACATAACTCCGACCTGCTGGCCCTGCTTCTTGCTCCCCGCATCGCGCCCGAGCCGCAACAGGACAACCACATTTGTTATACTCGCCGCTCAGCGAAAAAGGAGAGTCAAGAAATGCGGAGCCGCGTCGTTCTTGTCACGATGTTCCTGAGTGTTGTTACCGTTTCTCTCCTCGCCGCCGATTTCGAGTCGAGGGTGAAACAGGGGTACGTGGATTCCAACGGCGTCAAGATCCACTACGCCACCATCGGTACCGGTCCGCTGATCGTGATGATCCACGGCTTTCCCGATTACTGGTATACCTGGCGCAAGCAGATGGAAGGGCTCTCTGACAAGTACCAATGCGTGGCCATCGACCAGCGCGGCTACAACCTGAGCGACAAGCCGCAGGGTGTGGAGAACTACTCGATGCCACATCTGGTGGGCGATGTGATTGCCGTAATCAAGTATTTCGGGAAGGACAAAGCCATCATTGTGGGCCATGATTGGGGTGGCGCCGTGGCTTGGCAACTGGCCCTGAATGCTCCCCAGTTTGTTGACCGGCTGATCATTCTTAACCTTCCCCATCCGCGCGGGATCATGCGCGAGCTGGCGCATAATTCCAAACAACAGACAGCCAGCGAATACGCGCGTAACTTCCTGAAGGAAGGCGCGGAGGACATGATCAAACCTGAGCAGCTGGCGTTCTGGGTGACCGATCCGGAGGCCAAGCCGAAATACATCGAGGCCTTCCGGCGTTCTGATACCAGGGCTATGCTGGCGTACTACAAGAGCAACTATCCGCGACAGCCCTATCAGGAAGATCTGTCACCGGTGGTGAAAACACAAATGCCGGTGCTTATGTTGCACGGATTGAAAGACACCGCGCTGCTTTCGGACGGGCTCAACAACACCTGGGACTGGATGGGCAAAGATCTCACCCTGGTCACGATTCCCGATGCCGGACACTTCGTGCAGCAGGATGCCGCCGACTTGGTGACGCGCACGATACGAGCCTGGCTGGACCGCTAGCAACCGGCATGGGTCACCGGAGGTCGTCGTTGTCGCCGGAATGCAAACACGAGGATGCAATTAATGGGCTCCAATTGGCCAGGCTTTGGCTGAATTGTACCGCTCGAAACGCGCTATCTCGGGCTCCGGGAGTATTGTGGTTTATCCGTCAGTTACTGCTCAGTAAACAGAATTGCGACTAAAGCAGTCGCGCCCATATCGAGGGGCAAGTTTAGCTCCCCCTAGACGCACCCTGGCGGCAGCTTAAAGTTGTACTGGGTGTCCATATAACGCTGTATCCAGCGCCTCAGTCTAGCAACCGCGCTCGGCTTGTGCTGACTCTCTGCTACCGCGTAATCGCCTTTGCGCGATTCCAGGGGAATCGGCGCTGAAATCTTGATATGGCCTGTTATCAACAGGTGAAGTCAACTTCCGGATCGCCCGTCATCTGTCCCGAGTCTTGATCGCAATAATGGCTACGGGAGGTTACCTTCACCGAATTCGTTTCCATGTGAGGTGCGCGTGCCAAGCAGCCGAATCAGCGTCAAGCGATAAGCTGTCTCCAGAAAGCTGGAACGCGCGCGTCTGATTCTGACCTACCCAGTTGGTCAACCAACCGCCCTCGATGTGATGCGTGATGGTGCCCGCTCTCGCATTCATTGTGTACGTGCCCCAATAACCGATGTAGTCCCTCCAGGCCAAAGCAGCTTCCTCGTCGGTTGCGCGTAGCGGGTCATCGCTCGCGAAGGCCGCCATCTCGGGACGCATCAGTTGGGCCGACATTTGGCCGTTTGCCTCATAGAGGATTCGGCCGACAGGGTGTGGTCCAAACGGTGTCGTGATCTTTCCCGAAGGCTTCAGGCGAAGTTCGTACGAGCTAAGGCTCGAGGCTCCGACGATGAGATTGCGATCCAACATGGTCCGGGCTTCCTTTCCGAAATCGGCCCGCAAAGGCCACTTGATTCGGCGCTCGCACCGGATGCCGCGAGTGCTGCGATCGATGCAGCTCCGGCGGCGACGAACTTGCGTTTGCTGCATGTGTGGGATTGATGGGTTGTCTTATTTACTGCGGATTCTTCGCGATCGGCTGCGTTGACTCGCTGTCGGGTGTTGGTTTCGCAGGTGTGTCGTAGAGATAAAGATGATGCAAATTCTCCATGGAGGCCAGCGGAGCCACAGCTGTCTGCGTTACCTGCGTGCTACTGAGATTCAGATAGGTGAGCTGCGATAGAGAAGCGAGCTTGGCGAGGCCATCGCCGGTGACCCTTGTGCCTTCGAGATGGAGCGCACGAAGATGAGTGAATTTTGCCAATGTGTCGAAGCTTGCATTGGTCACTGATGTGCGCCCTAGCTCTGCCTCTACGATGTAGGGGGCGAAGTTCTGGAACTGCTCCAGTTGCACATCCCCAAAGCTACGGGCAGCATCGACGGTGTAGAGGACAAGGCCGTCGGAAGGCTTGCCCGAGACGTGCATCAGCTTCGCACCCTGGCTTTTTTCCATTTGCTGAATCTCGGGCTCGAGCGCGCTGTAGTCCCCGACAGGGATGAGTAGTGCGTCCGACTGCAGCTCGGGAATCGAAATTCCTGCGACGGTGGCGTCAGTGGGTGATGCTCCCTGCTGGATCCATGCTCGAATCCATGCAATCTCTTCTGCGCGGAGGGGTGGCTTACCCTCGGCCGGCATGAACTGCTTGTGGCTGGCCGGGAGGGTTACGCGATTCAGCAGGCGACTTTCGTCTGGATTGCCGGGGACGATGGCTGCGCCATCTTTGCCGCCCCGCATTAATTGATCGTAGGAGTCGAGGCACAGGCCCCCGGATGTTTTCGATTCACCGTGGCAGGAAACACAGTTGGCGTCGAAGATGGGGTGGATTTGTTTGGTGTAAAACGACATGGGGTTGGAGGGTTGGACCCGGGTTGTATTCCCGAGAGTCAGGCTCTTGAGTGATGCTGGCAGGTACTTAGTTAGGTAGTTGCTGCCGTGGGTAATTGAGCCGCCTTCGTGGGCCGTCCATACCAGTGTTAACAGCGTGCAGGTTAACAGGAGGGGATATGCGAAGGGCAACGTTCGTGAGGACCAGGTTGGACGGGCCAGCATGCAGAGGGCGATACCGACGGCCAGGGCGATTCCGCCCCACATGTGACGCGTGACGGTGGAACCTGCTTCGCCGCTGCCGTAGGCCAGCAGGTACCCGAATGTAAGCGAGCCAAGGCTTGTGATGAAGGCAAGGCTCAGCACGAAGGCAATAGCCTCGCGCAGGGCTGGACGCCAGGCTCCTGCTATTTCGAGCGCGGGAACAAGCACGAGCAAGCCGATAGGAAGATGCACCACAAGTGGATGGAATCGGCCTAGCAACTGCTGCCAATCGGCGTGTGGTTTGCCGTCCAGCTTGACGAGCCAGGGCAGCAGAAGAAGCCCGGCACTGAGCAGGAGCGCCGCAAGACCTTGTACTCTTGCCGGCTTGCTCTTAGAGATCAACCTGTCAACCAGCACGGCAGGCCGCGGACGATTGCTCACGCAAGTAGACCTTGAACAACGCTTGCCGGAGTCGGCCCTGTCAGCTTCTGATCCAGACCCTGGAATTTATAGGTCAGCTTGTTGTGGTCGATTCCCAGGCAATGCAGGATCGTTGCATTGAAATCGCGAACCGTGACGGGATCCTTGACTACGTTGTAGCTGTATTCATCTGTCTCGCCAAACGAGATGCCGGTCCGCACGCCTCCGCCGGTCATCCAAGTGGTGAAGCAGCGCGGATGATGATCGCGGCCATAGTTTTGCGGTGAGAGCCCGCCCTGGCTGTAGACAGTGCGGCCAAACTCGCCTGCCCAAATGACGAGCGTGTCGTCCAGCAGGCCGCGCTGTTTGAGGTCGGTAACCAGCGCGTAGCAGGCCCGGTCAGTCTCCTGGCAAAGAATCGGCAGCGTACCGGTCACATTGCCGTGCACATCCCAGCCGCGCTTGTAGACCTGCGTGAATCGCACACCACGTTCAGCCATCCGGCGGGCCATCAAGCAATTATAGGCAAAGGTGCCTGGCACTTTGGCGTCGGGGCCATAGAGATCCCAGGTCGATTTTGGCTCCTTGCTCAGGTCGGCAAGTTCGGGCACCGATGTTTGCATGCGATAAGCCATCTCGTACTGTGCGATGCGGGCATGGATCTCGGGATCCCCCAGCTCTTGCGAAGTCTGCTGGTTGATTGCGTTCACCGCGTCCAGCATGTTGCGGCGCACCTCATGACTTACCCCGTCTGGATCGCTGAGGTAGAGCACCGGATCGCCCTGGGCACGTAATCCCACGCCGGCGTACTCCGAAGAAAGGAAGCCGCTGCCCCATAGGCGCGAAGACACAGGTTGATTGTCCTCTTTCATATTCAACTTACTCTGCAACACCATGAACGTAGGCAGATTGTCGTTCGTGCTGCCCAGCCCATAGGAAAGCCACGCTCCCAGACACGGCTTGCCGGGATTCATATTGCCGGTATTCATGA
>JANXZS010000190.1 GCA_025355385.1 Acidobacteriaceae bacterium
GCATCCAGCGTTCGCAGAAAATCTTTTAATTCCTCCGGGAGTGAAGACTTCAGCGACAGCGCTTTCCCGCTGCGAGGATGCACGAATGCAAGCTCCGCCGAGTGAAGGAAGTTGCGCTTCAGGCTGATGCCCTCCGGCTCCTGCTGCGTGCGGCGCTTGCCGCTGATCGCGACTGGTACGACAATACGCGCCGCTGCCCCGTAGAGCGTGTCCCCGACCACGGGGTGTCCGATCGACGACATGTGTACGCGGATCTGGTGCGTTCTGCCAGTCTCAATCTTCACCGCCACCAGCGCGAACTTGCCGTAGCGCCCGGAGAAACGCTTCAATACCTGGTAATGCGAGATCGCACTGCGCCCTCCCTCATCTCGTTTGGTGGTCATCCGCGTGCGTCGGATCTGGTCGCGGCTAATGGCCGCGTTCACCGTGCCGGTGTCAGTGTCGATATCCCCGTGGACCAGCGCAAAATACGTCTTCGACATCTGCCGCGTGGCAAACATCTCCGCCAGCTTGCCATGCGTCCAGTCGTTCTTCGCCACCACGATCAGGCCGCTGGTCTCCTTGTCGAGCCGATGCACTATGCCGGGCCGCAGATCGCCGCCCGTGGTCGACAGGTTGAGAAAGTGATGAAGAATGGCATTGACCAGCGTGCCCCGGTTGCGCGCGTCGTCCGTCGCCCCAGCACCAGAATGCACCATCATTCCCGCAGGCTTGTTGACCACCGCAAGGTCCTCATCTTCGTACACAATGTCGAGTGGAATATCCTCCGCCATCGCGTGCAGCGGGGCTGGTTGTGCCTCGCCCAGCACGGAGATGTTCTCCTCGCCGCGCAGGCGCATGGAGGCCTTCACCGTTTTGCCGTCTACCAGCACCCCACCCTGCTCCAGCAGTAGCTGAACGCGGGAACGGCTGACCGGCTCCATCTGCTGCACCAGAAATTGGTCCAGGCGCTGGCCCGCAGCTTCCTGCGGTACGGTCCACGAGCGCAACTCGGGAATCTCTAGCGAATTAGAACTCTCAGGCGAGATAGTCACTAGCTTCCACTGTATCGCGTTTCCACCACAGCATGCCTCCGGCCACTGCCAGCGCCACCGCCAGACCCTGCCCCAGCGTGAGAGCGCCGTTCAATATCTCGCCCTGCCCGCGGCCGCGCAGAAATTCGAGGAAGTACATCCCCAGTCCAATCAGAAACAGCCATGCGCCCATGACCTCGCCCGCTTGCAGCCGCCGCAGAAGCGTCATCAGCACCACGAAGATCACCAGTTCCATGTCGCACTCGTATAGTTGCGTGGGATGCAGCGGCACTCCCTGGGGAGTCCCCGACCACATAGCCGCCAGCCTGCTGTTGTAGATCACCGCCCACGGCAGGTGGGTAGGGCTTCCGTAGGCTGATCCCGCCGCGAACGAGCCAATGCACGCGATGGCATGGCCCAAAGCCAGCGGGGGTGCCAGCACATCCAGCGTGCGCAGCAGGGGAAGCTTGACGATCAACGCATACGCCAGCCCCGTCAGCAGCCCCAACACGCATCCGCCCAACAGCAGCCAGGGCGTGTGCATTGCCGCCAGTCCCACCATCCACAGCGGTGCCAATCGAAAATCGCTCCAATTTAGAAGCACCAGCAGAAGCCGCGAGCCAACCAGTGCGGAGAAGACCGTCAGGACGCCCAGGTTCCATACCTCGTTCGCATCTACTTTGAGCAATTTCGCCAGCCGGACACTAAGGAACAGGGCCGCAAGTACCGCGATCGAAGTAAACACGCCGTAGGTAGGGATTGCGATTGGACCGAACTGGATGAGAAGAGGATGCACCGTGGATTAGGTCTGCGTCGCGGCGCAGGGAGAACAAGAAAACCGACCCACTGGGCCGTGAGTAGTTCTCTGGTGAACCCGTCCTAAGACGGTGGGACTCTCCGCGGCTCTTTAGGCGTTCCGGACTGGCGGACAGCACACCGAGCCGAATACGAGTCGAGTCCCTGTTCGATGATTAAAGGTTCAACCAGAGTTGACCACAACACCTGCTTCGCAGGCCGGTTTCTGTCAGGATGCTAGCCGGAGCCGGCCCGATTGGCAAGTCCCACGAAAAAACAAAATTGGCAGGACAGGATTAATATCTCCGCGCGCCTCTAGTTGAGGGGGCAACCACTAAACACCGTAGAACCGATTCGGTCGCACAACAAACTCGATCGCGATTCCCGTTTTATTTTTCTTCCGGCGAAAGCGGCAACGGGAAGCGTCTCTTAGCAGCAAAGACGCCGCACCGATGCTGCTTCGGTACACCTGAAGACGAGTTACTTAGCCCAGCCTGCGTTCCTCACCCAGCACCGAGTCCAGTAGTCCGGCAAGGCTGCTGGCGCGCGAGCGGATGCTGGTCTGCACCTCACTCACACTGCCGCTCAACATACGATATTTTTCGGCGAGCATCGCAAGCTCGTCCGCTATATTCAGCGCAGCCAGCACTGCGACCCGCAGCGAATCCACCGTGGTCCCTTGCGCCGCCACCGCCTGCATCTTGGAGTCAACCATGTGCGCAA
>JANXZS010000211.1 GCA_025355385.1 Acidobacteriaceae bacterium
ACAAAAAGCTGGTTGGTGGCGGCATGATCAAGATCGTGAACAATACGGTTCCTGCTGCACTCTTCAAGCTCGGCTATACCAACGATCAAGTAGACGCCATCGTCAGCTACATTGATGCGACGGGCACCATCGAGGGCGCACCGGCCATCAAGCCAGAGCACCTCGCCTGCTTCGACTGCTCCTTCAAACCATCCAAGGGCACGCGGTCGATTCAGTACATGGGACACATCAAGATGATGTCCGCAACCCAGCCGTTCCTCTCTGGCGCTATTTCAAAGACTGTCAATTTGCCGCATGACTGCACTGCCGAAGATATAGCGGAAGCCTATGCCGAATCGTGGCGCCAGGGCCTGAAGGCGGTCGCGATCTACCGCGATGGCTCAAAGGGCGCGCAACCGCTCAACGTTTCTGACGGCAACAAGGCCAAGGCAATCAAGAACGCAAACGGAAACGATGCACTGGATCTGACAGCCGATCGCGTGCTGGCAGCAATAGCCAGCGGCAAGCAGGCTACGGATGCAGATGTGAAGTCGCTCGAAGCCAAGCTCTCCGACAAGTTGGAGATCAGCTCGCGCCACCTGGTGGGAGCGGCCCAGGCTTTCTCCGCCGTGATGGCAACCTCGAGTATCCAGCCCGGTGTGGAGGGGCAGGATCTGCATGCGCCCCCGCGAGCCGTCCGACACCGCTTACCGGAAGAGCGCGCTTCGTTGACCCACAAGTTTTCGATAGCCGGACACGAGGGATATATCACCGTCGGCCTCTATCCCAACGGACAGCCCGGCGAAATATTCATCAAGATGGCGAAGGAAGGCTCGACTGTCTCCGGATTGATGGATGTCTTTGCCACGGCGATTTCGATTTCGCTACAGCATGGAGTGCCGCTCAATGTGTTGTGCGAGAAGTTTGCGCACACCCGGTTTGAGCCCTCCGGCTGGACGGGCAACCAGCAGATTGGCTATGCCAAGTCGCTGATGGACTATATCTTCCGCTGGCTGCAGCTGCGCTTCCTGTCCGGCCAGCAGCTCTCGCTGTTTGCGGGGTTGGCGCCGGGCGCGATTTCGTTCAACGGCGAGCCTAGTCCGTTTGAGGCGCACTTGGCCCCCGCGCAACATTCGCCAAGCCGGGGAATGGGTGCAACCACTGCCCCACAAGGGGGAATCCTGCCCGACGTGGGTGCCGTGGCAGATTTGCAACCGGAGCTGAAGATGGAGGACCGGGGACTCATCCACGTAGCCGACGCGATGCGGGAATACATGGATATGGGCGACGCGCCAAGCTGTCAGACCTGCGGGGCCATCATGGTTCGTAATGGAAGCTGCTACCGTTGCATGAGCTGCGGCTCTACTTCAGGTTGTTCCTGACCACGACACGCGCGCGCAGTGTGTGTGGGTTTACGCATAAGGTGAAAGTTAGACCCCATAAGTTGAAAGTGGTTTCAACCAGAAGCGAGGTTCGGACTAACTAGTCCTACGGCTGGCGAGTCAGGTTGGGTTGCAAGGTGCTCTCAGGGCATTCCAGCCTGAATAGGCAGCTGTGAGCAGTTCATAACCGGCAAGAGAGCAAATGCCCGACGCTGTCGGATCATCCTCGCTACGATTCTGGGTACTTACAAAAGGGAAGAGGCTCAGCGGTTTCCCGTTAAGCCTTTTAATGTCGATCATACGAACCTGAATTAAATCAGGTTCGTATGATCGCTGGCGTCGAACTGCTGCGTCGCATTTACAAAAACCAATTCTCTCTTGGCTGCTTACGTCTCAAAGACAAAGCCGCGCCTGAGATCTGGAACGCGCTCGCTGCATAAACGTCGACTCCATTCTCGCCGTCCTTCCTGCCGGTCACAATATTTGCACCAGAGCCCTTCTTTCTATATGCAGGAGATCTGCGGGTGGCTGCTAAACGAAACTGGCTTCGTACTCCAGCGCCAAGATGACGTCGGTTACGCCGCGGAAGTCAACGCCAGGATTGGCCGATTTGGCGATCGAGAGCGTGAACGCCTGGTTCGGGTCCACGCCGGCAAATGCGTCCAGCGGCGAAGCCGGCAGTGGCGGAACTGAAGGATCGGGATGAAGTGTGGAGAGTGCCAATCCTTTGGTGAATTTCGCCGATGCCGAGGTAGCCGGCTTGGCGGCCGATAGTTTGGCGGTGAAGTCGATCTCGTTCGGTGTGACCACAAAAGCGGCCAGATTCTTGATTGTCCGTGATTTCTCCTGCCGCGGTAGGAGCCGCAGATCCGGCAAATTGAAGACGACATCTGCCGTCCCCGCGGGTCCGGCCAGATCGGCCACTGCGGCCGGATCAAATTGTTTACCGGAGATCAAAATCCATTTCCGTTCGGAGGTGGGCAAGGATGCCAAATCTGTCTCGTAACGTTCCGGCTCAAATTCACAGAAGAGATCGAAGGTGAGCATCACGTCGAGGACGCCGTCGAGTCCGGCAGGATTGGCTGCCTTGGGCAAACCGACCTCCCAAAACGTCTCGATGCTACTCCCTTCGAACGTGAGCAGCCGCTCGTCGGGAAGGCCATAAACGGCCATATCCCTGTCGAGGCGAAATTCGCTGAGCGGCAGCGACTCGCTGGGCCGGACCAGAACGTGTTCACCCGGCCGCTGCGGCTTCGAAATAGAGATACCCCGGTTGATCAGGCTGCCCCTGACTGGCTGGGATAAATCAGTCTGCAGAATTGCTACGGAGACGTCGCGGACGCGGTATGCGGATGTGCCGGGATAAGCACTGCGGAAGAATGCTTCTTCCGTTCGAAAGGCACACCGGCCCGTCGTTTTCAATAGCCCGAACTGCAGTGGAAAGGTGCGGGCGAGCGAGACCGTACGCCGCACGGGTATGGTTCGCTTCAAGCCTTCGATGCGAGTGGCATCAAGCTCAACCAGATCAGCTTGCAGGAGGTCGGCCCCCGAGACACCTTGGAGCGCCGGGGGGAAATAATCCAGCCGGACAATTTGGAGAGTGCGATCCTGCTCATATGCTAACGCGCGCTCCGCGAGCCACGCTATCCGAGCGCCCAACTCTAAATAGCGCCGCAGTAGTCTTCGCGACAACTGCGCCAGTTGGAGCCAGAAGTTCTTGTTCAACACCCGGTTTTCCTCGAAGGCGATGAGTGTCTGGGCCAGGTCTACGTCGGCCTGCGCAATCATTCGTTGATAAGTCGAGATCGTGACTCCGTGCTGCCGCGCCACCACGGCGGCCTGTGCGGCTGCAAGGGCCTTGCCGAGTGCGGCGAGATCGGCTGAGCGCTGATCTGCCGCATCGCGGAGGCCCGTCAAAGTGACGTAACCTACTACGGCGAATATCCCGAATCCGGTCATCAGAGAACCGGCAGCACCCAGTCCGAGCATCCCTTCGCCAGCCATCTCCTTGCCCGTTGTCGCAGCTTTAACCGGCGCTCCGACTGTGGATTTAGTGTCATCCGGGATCCCGTCATAGAGCGATTTGACCGTCTTTACGGCATCGCCGATTTGACCGAAAATGCTTTCGTGCTGGGCGATTTCGTCCCGCTTTGCCTTTATGGCAGCCTCGACAGCCGCGACCTGATCTTGAGCGACTACGACGTCGTGTTCGGCGATAGCACGCTGCTCGTCCGCTATGGAGGATTGGAGGGTTGATTTGCGTAGGAGATTAGCAAGCTGTAGCTGAGTGGTTATGGCTTGCTCGACGCGGTCGGTGTACTGGAGAAAATCCTGCTGTGCACCACGCGCCATGGCGGCGGTGCGGTCGGCGGCAGTCTTGAGCGGGCGATAGCGCAGGACAGGCACGATATTGTCGTTCTCGCCGTAGTAATTCAGGCCGTGATCGATTTGGAATACGCCGCGCAAGGCGCGACTGGTCTGCGATACCCAAGCCGGGTTATCGGATTGATGCAGGAACATCGGCGGTGCGCCGGGATGCAGCGCCACGCCCGTACCCGTCCCGCCGAAGAATTGAACGGGCCATGTGGGACAGATGGGCGGGACCAGGCCGTGCAGAAATAGTACGCCTTTGTAGAGTTCGCGCGCCCTAGCCTTGCTGGTCGGATCGTTCTCCCGATAAAGCGCGTCAGCGAATTCGAGCATGACGTTTGCCTGCCGGAGGTGGAACAGGCGAACCTCGGCAAGATGAGCAATGCGCCTGCTGAACCTCACCGCGTAGTCGTCAACCAAATCCGGGGGGGTATCAAACCGGCGCACGACTTCAGTCGGGTAGGGAGCGTTGTCGAGCGCGTCGGGACCGAAGAGAAGAACGGTGAAAGGTTTGTCGCCGAATGAATATAGGGAACTGCCAGCAGGGTCGGTTTCGTGAGCGATGCCAACCTTGAAACGTGTGGCTTGTCCGTAGTGGAAAATGGCTGCGTCGTAATTGCCCGAAGCGTAATCCGCGTCGCCCTGGCAGATCGGAATTGTGAAAAGTGCGTAGTAGGCCAGTCGCAGCGCAAGTGCATCGCGGGCACCATCGGACGTTGAGCCGTAATCAAACGCCCCGTCAGTAATGCGGTTTGATTCGCTGTCGCTGAAGTCCGGGACATCTTTGACGGTGTTCAGTGGCAGCTTTTTGCGGAGGTTGTAAATGGCGCTCATGGGCAGCGACTGCAGAATGCCGTCCCGCATGGCTGTGAAGGCCAGGTCGTGGGCGCTTTGGTAATCGATGGAAGCCAGGGCATACTCTCCCTCGTAGAAGTAGGCGTGGCCGGTTTGAAGCTTGTCCCATACCGCCAAGACGTGCTGACAAAATTTCCAAACCGGCACATTGGTTTTGGGATCAACGCCTTTCCCCGCGATCAGTTCGGCCAGCACAGTGCGCCCGCGGGCGCCAACGTCGATTGGCAGGATGCGCCTCATGTCGAGGTAATTCTCGGGATAGAACGGCGCCTGTTGCCGTAGCCACTCATCGAAATAGAGGAAGAACGGCGCATTGCCTTGCCAGGCGTCTGGGATAATCGACAGAGTGACAATGCCCGGATCGGGGTCGCATTGAAAGCTGTCGCGGAAGAAGCCCTGAAGCGCCGCAATGTTCTCCTGAACGGGACTAGAGAGTTCGGCATCCGAGCGCGTCAGATCCAGGCGGAAACGCAGACCCAGTTCGACCGCAGGCAGCGACGTCAAGCTGATGAGGAGGTCGAGATAGGCGCGAGGCGTCAGTGTGCCCGGCGGGGGGAGCGAACTAGCCGGGTTTCCGAACCCGAATCCGGTGGGCGCGGTTACGATCGCGATGAGAATGGGAATAAGGACTTGATTGGCAATCTTCTGCTTCTCATCAAACGTTGTGAAACTCTGGTGAAAGCGGGTTTCAAGCTGGACCCGCGCCTGATCCGCGGTGAGGTTGGTCCCTGGGGAATTGGCCATCGCGCCGGTGGTCCAGATTGCAAGCAGGTAATCGCGATACAGCGTCAGATTGGTTTCTAAATGAAGTGCGGGCCCGTCTTGGTTTGTGGCTAAATACTCTCCACTGAACTTATTCACCGCGCCACTTACGTTCCCCTGTTCAAAGAGCGACGGGTCAATGGCCCAATCCACCTCCGCAAGGCTAACGAAACTGGCAGCTTTGCCCTTCAGTTCCTCGAATGCAGACGCCAAGGCGGGATTTCTTTGATGGGCCTGAATACGAAGCTCGTATGCCTGCTCGAGATCAGGGTCGTGCATCTCCTGCAGAGAGGGAACGTCGCCGACGGTCTTGCGCAAAATGCCTGTGGGGTCGAGGAAGGCCTGCTCCAGTTGGTCGAGCATGGCTTGGCGCACGAACAGCGGGATGGGCTTATTGCCGTTATGCGTTCCGCTTGGGGCGTCGTTGCTCAGCAATTGCACTACACCGTTGAGACGGGCGATCCGGGCTTGCTTCAGGTCGGTCCCAAGGGCGGCCCATCTGCTCGTGGGAATGGCTTCTGTGGGGATGGGAACGGCGAGCCCGACGTTCAAGTGCGGCTGATTCAGCTGGATGGGAGGACTGGTGAAGAGGACTAGCCCATCGATGGTTTCCACGCGTAGGGTGAATTCAGCGTCGAGTTGATTTTGCAGGGCTAGAAGGTGCTCCCGAGTGTTGACTGTTTCGACGAGCTCAATAGAAAATTTTCCACGGGCGTCGGAGGTCGCGGATCCAAGTGGCGTAGCGTGCGGTTGGCCGGTTTCAAGCGCGAAAATTCGCACGCCAGCCACCGCGTTCCCGGTGCGTTCATCGGTCACCCTGCCGGATACCGCTAGTTGGCCGGCTTCTACGGACAACGGCTGCGTCGCGCTTTCGTCAACGCAGTCAGCTTCTATCTCGGCATCGATGTGAATGCGCGTGCGTTTCGGGTATATAAGCTGCATGTGAGCCTCGAACCACGTGGCGTTGAATGAGTTGAGTTAGCCGAAGTTTTGTTCGGATGTCGGATAATGATCCGACGTTCTGCTAAGCTAAGGCCGATCAGGAGTGCTGCCGGAACCTTTCCAGCGGCATTCGGCCCATTTGTGTAACTAACTTTTTGACCTGGAGCTCAACTAGTTCCTGCCGAGCTAATCGAGACAAATTTACAGAAGTACCGGTTCAATCTCTTAGTTGGTTCCACTGCTATGCGGAATCGAAGGAAGTTGAAAATGCATTTGGTGCATTTCAACAACCCGCGTGGGCCCCTTGTAGTGCTCGCTAAACAGCGGAATGAATTCCTCTACCATGAACTTTTCGAAATCATCCTCCTTCACGCCACTGCTCAGTGTTACTGGATCGTGACGAATTACTCTTGTCATTAGATTTCCTTCCATGGCGAAGATGCGGACATCGTTTTCGTGGACCGAGCATGATCGCCAATTTCGCGACTGCATCGATTGGATCTGAATAGCGGGTAAGGCAGGGCATCAGCCGGGAAGTCGCTGCTACCGGTTCCCATAACGAAGCTGGGATCGAGTCATGCCCGATTCAGCAATTCCCGCCTCGCACGGTGAGCCTCTCTCAAGACCTGATTGTGATCAATTGGCAAGTTGCCATGCCTGCTGTGATCGCTATTCAACGGACGAAGGCGCACAGAACCCAGGGACGCGATCAGCCATGGGAAGTGTCGAAGAAGACTGGAACGAGAGGAAGGTTGGAGTAAACGCGGCCCCGAGACCTCCATGCGATTCCTACATGGTAGTGCGGGCGAGTATAGATTCATTTCACTGCGATCTGCAACTCTCTCAAATTATTTAGCGCGTCCACCAATAAAGTTATGAGTTTGTGACTCGACCCGCTTGGAACAAAAAACGTGTACGGTGCGCGACGCCAATCGTTGGTACAACTCTCCACGCCGCTCCAGAAACCGCAAACGTCTGACTGGCCACGTACTCACGACGCATGT
>JANXZS010000240.1 GCA_025355385.1 Acidobacteriaceae bacterium
CTCCACGTCCCCAAAGAAAAAGAGCTTGTTCTTGTAAATGGGGAAACCAAGGGTTCCGCCAAATTGGTTTTGCCGGTATTTCGGGACTATATTCGCCGGATCGCTCCATTGATGAACATCAAACGCATCGTTTCGAACATACTCCCAAAGATTTCCGTGAACACTGTTGGTTCCAGACTTGATGGCCGCATTCACCACCGCGCCGGCTGAGTGGCCGAATTCGGCGCTGTACGCACCAGTCTGTACCTTGAACTCGGACAAGGCATCCGGAGGAGGCCGGACGACAAAACTTGCACCGTTCAAGAAATCTACTACGTTGTTATTGTTGTCGACGCCGTCAAGAATGTAGTTGTTCTGCTCAGAGCGTTGCCCGTTGGCATTGAAGTCGCCCTTGCCCGCGCCGCGCGAGCCACTGGGCGGTGTAACGCCAGCCGTAAGTTGCGCAACGAAAACCCAGTTTCGGCCATTTAGCGGAGTGTCGTTAATGGTTTTGGTATCCAATACCTGACCGCTGGATCCCTCTTCTGTCTGCAGAAGGGGAGGAGCCGATGTTACCTCGATGGTCTCCGTTGCGGCACCAGGCTTCAATTGAATATTTACAGAGACGCGCGCCTGCATATCCACGTGCACGTTTTGTTGTGACGTCTTTGAAAAGCCCTGCGCAGTGACGTCGAGCGAGTAATTGCCGACCTTAATCGGCTGGAAGATGTACACGCCACTTTCATTCGTGTGTGTCTCTAGACTGAGGTTGGTGTCCGGATTCCGCAGCGTTACTATCGCATTAGGAATCGACGCCCCGCTCGTGTCGCTCACTACTCCAGTGATAGCGCCCTGATCCGCCTGTGCGAATGCTCGACCATTGATTCCAGCGGCAATCATCACAACGACAGCGGCAAAACTAAGAGTTCTAAGCGGCTGACGGGTCTGCAGATATCGTTTAAAGTTCAAGCTCATTTTTGGACCTCCCCTAAATATTGCCCTAAATATTTAACTCAGCCGCAGGAGTCATTTGAAGACAAACTAATAGTTGCGACTCCATCCATCTGCCGCCAACTTGAGGTAGATACCGCAAAAGGCCCTGAGCACTCTTTTTGGAGTCGGCGTCAGATTTCCTAGCAGCACCACTCATGCAAGTAGACTTTCCTGCGGTTTGCGTCACGTCGATTTGGGATAACGACTTTCATGCGCCTTGACAGGCTGTGAGGTTGAATCAGTCGACTTTCCAGGCAACAAATTGAGGTCGAAAACGACCCCCCTAGCGAGATAATTTTCTTCATCAAGACCACAGAAGTAACTGGTTTCATCCAACATATTTGGACGCTAATGCCGTTGTAGGAAACTGTCAATATCTAAAGCAGGTGTTCTTCAAGGCTCTTTTCCCACATCAAAATACTTGCTCGGCGGCTCGGGAATTTGCGGCGATTGACGTGCAGCACTCTAGTCGAGGCACAGGCTGTCGATGCTTGTGTGCGAATCCCACCTTCTCCACGTGGACGCGTTTGTTCCGGGTGTTCGCGAAACGCCACACCCGCCTGCGGTCGAGAAGTTGCTCAATCCCCATTGCTTTCGAAGCTAACTCCTCGGCCGCGCAAGCACCGCAGAATCCAGCGCCGCGCAAGCCGCCCACATGCCGCCAATACCCGGGGTATTCTCAAGGGCTCCTCAGGATGCAGACTCAATTCGTCTTGACGCGGTTGCGTGTCGCAACTACAACAGATAACCTTGGGCAATCCAACAGGCTGTCAGGCGCGGCTCGCCCTAGACCCGCAACCGCCGAAAGACGGATTTCACACGGCAAATAAAGAACAGAGGACTAATGTATAGACGCGATTTTCTCAAGACCACAGGTGCACTCATTGCGGGGGCTGGACTTTCACAGGGCGCTTTTGCTTCTGAATCTGCCTCTTCGGCTTCGCAGATGGCCGCAGGCCGCTTGATCCTGCCAATCAACCGCAACTGGCGCTATAGCCGCACATCGAGTGATGCGGCGCACGCAAAGGACTTTGATGACTCACAATTTGAGCGCATCGTAGTTCCGCATTCCAACATTCGCCTGCCCTGGCATAGCTTCGACGACAAGTCCTATGAGTTTGTATCGGTATATCGCCGCCACTTCAAGCTTCCTCCTGAAGCGCAAGGCCGCCGCGTCTTCGTCGATTTTGAAGGAGTAATGACCGCATCCACGGTCTGGCTGAATGGCGTTCGCCTTGGAGAGTACAAAGGCGGGTTCACGCCGTTTTCTTTCGAATTGACATCTCACGTCGACTTCGGCGGTGACAATGTGCTGGTAGTCGATGTTGACTCCACCGAGCGCGCCGATATACCTCCATTCGGATACCAGATCGACTACCTGACCTTCGGCGGAATCTATCGCGAAGTGCAACTGCGTATCGTGCCGGACGTATTTCTGGAAAACATCTTCGCCCGTCCCCGAGAGGTGCTTTCCGACCACCCAGGCGTGGACGTCAATTGCTACCTGCTGCACGCAGCGGCTACAAAAAAGCCGCTAACGCTTGAGGTTTCACTCAAAGATGGGGAAAAGACTCTGGCCACGGCCACGCAGCGTGTCGCGCCCTCCGCAACCGCCTCGGAACCGGTCGCACATTCCGTGCAACTGACCAAACTTGGGTCTCTCGAACTCTGGGATCTGACTCATCCCCACTTGTATACGGTGCAGGTCCGGTTGCTGCGCGGCACTCACCTGATGGACGAAGACACTCGCGTCATTGGCTTCCGCGAAGCGAACTTCACGGATCACGGGTTTGAACTGAATGGCAAGGTCATCAAATTACGCGGTCTCGATCGCCACCAGACTTTCCCCTTTGTTGGGCAGGCGATGCCCGCCCGCGTACAGAAGCGCGACGCACAAATTCTACGAAATAATCTGAAGTGCAATATTGTTCGCACTTCGCACTACCCGCAGTCGCGCCATTTTCTGGATGAATGTGATCGGATTGGCCTGCTTGTTCTCGAGGAGATCCCGGGCTGGCAGCACATCGGCGACGAGCCTTGGAAGCAGATATCTATTGATAATGTTCGCCGCATGGTCCGCCGCGATTGGAATCACCCTTCCATCATTCTCTGGGGAACGCGCATCAACGAGTCCAGGGACGACCACAATTTCTATGCAAGGACCAACGCCGTGGCGCATGAGTTGGATTCCAGTCGGCAGACGGGAGGCATCCGCTACTTCCAGGAGTCAGAGTTTCTGGAGGATGTATTTACGATGAACGATTTCGGGTTTCCGCTGAAAAAGCCGAACCACCCCCGATACCTGAACACTGAATTCGTTGGTCACACGTTTCCAACGAAAAGCATTGACGATGTGGAGAGAAAGACGGAGCACACACTCCGCCATGTGCGTGTTCACGACCAACTCGCATCCGATCCGCAGTACGCCGGGGGCATTGGCTGGTGTGCGTTTGACTACAACACACATTCAGATTTTGGCTCGGGCGATCGCATCTGCTATCACGGAGTGACGGACATCTTCCGCGAACCTAAACCCGCGGCCGGGTTTTATAAATCTCAATGCGAGCCATCAGAAGAAGTTGTGTTAGAGCCGGCCTTTCATTGGGCAGCCGGCGATGAGTCGCTGCGATTTTCAAAGGCGGTCGTGTCTTCCAATTGCGACCACATCAAGTTTCACGTAGGCGGAAAGCTGATGATTGAGGCGGATCCTGATCGGGTCCAATACTCGCACCTGCGCTTCCCGCCCTTTGTCGTGGATGTAACCAAGATCGACGCCTGGGGTGATCTGCGCATTGACGGGTACATCCAGGGCAAGCAGGTCATCTCGAAGAGCTACTCCGGTAAGGGCATCGACCAAAAGTTTGCGTTATTGCCGGATGACACAAAGCTCATTGCTGACGGTGCAGATACCACTCGCGTGGTCATGCGCGTGACAGATGAGTTCGACGCCATTCGGCCCTTTGCGAATGATGCCATCGAGTTTGAACTTGACGGCCCCGCCGACTTGATTGGGGACAATCCTTTCGCGTTGATAGGAGGTACTGGCGCGATCTGGATCCGGGCAAAGGAAGAACCGGGTACTGTGCGCCTGGTGGGCCGTCATCCCGTATTAGGCAAGCTTGAGGTGCAATTCGAAATTGCGTCTGCACCACCGGAGCAAAGTTAGCCATTGCACAGCCCCCGGACCTCTGCGGTGCCATTGCGGGAACTGGTGGCCCTCTCTCTAGCGCAGCTAGTGAGAGGTACGCGCCTTGCGTCTTCGTTCAAATCAGCAAAGTTTGACAGCGATTCTTGCGTGCTGTTGTATCTTGCGAGTCACACTAATTTCTGGTTGAGGGACCAGCTGCGGGGAGGCTCATGTCCTACGTACTTGCATTAGATCAAGGGACCACAAGTTCGCGTGCCATACTTTTTGGGGTCGATGGAAAGATTGTCGCGCAGGCGCAGCACGAGTTCGAGCAGATATACCCTGACTCAGGCTGGGTAGAGCACGAGCCATATGAAATTCTCACCTCGCAGTTGAGCGCCGCAGTGGAGGCTCTGGGCAAAGCGGGAGTTCGCCCCCGCGACCTCGTCGCCCTCGGGATCACGAACCAGCGAGAAACAACGATCATCTGGGATCGCGACTCTGGCAAGCCAATTTACAACGCTATCGTATGGCAGGATCGCCGAACCGCGGCAGCATGTGAGACGCTCAGGGAGGCGGGCGCGGAGAAGACCGTCCGGGAAAATACCGGGCTCAGGATTGACCCCTACTTCTCGGCAACTAAAATCGCATGGATTCTGGACAACGTCTCGGGCGCACGTCAACGGGCTGAGGCGGGCAAGCTGGCATTCGGTACAGTGGACAGCTGGCTTATCTGGAATTTAACGAGCGGCACAAAACATATCACTGACTTCACAAACGCATCGCGCACGATGCTCTTCAACATCCTGAAAGGTTGTTGGGATACAGATCTACTCCGCCTCTTCAATGTTCCAGAGAGCATCCTGCCGGAAGTGGAGCCGTCTAGTGGAAAAGTTGGCGACGTAACGACGACGCTGGGTCTGGGGTCAGTGCCCATTGCCGGGATAGCAGGAGACCAACAGGCCGCGCTCTTTGGTCAACTCTGCGTGCACCCCGGCGACACAAAAAATACGTATGGCACCGGCTGCTTTCTACTTCAGAACATAGGCGCACACTTTGTTTCATCAGAAAAAAAATTGATCACCACCCTCACCTGCGGCGTGGGTAAGCAGTTGGAATACGCGCTCGAAGGGAGCATCTTCATTGGTGGCGCGGTGGTGCAATGGCTTCGCGATAATCTAAAGCTCATTCACACTTCCTCTGAAGTGCAAACGCTCGCACAGTCAGTGAAGGATGCGGACGGTGTGGTGTTCGTCCCTGCGTTTGTAGGTCTGGGTGCGCCGCATTGGGATCCCTACGCGAGCGGCCTCATTATCGGGTTACGCCGCAGCACGCAGCCGGGACATATCGCCCGCGCCGCGATGGAGAGCATCGCTTTTCAGGTTGCAGACGTACTGGATGCGATGGCCGCCGATACAAAAACTGCTCTGAAGGAGCTTCGTGTGGATGGCGGTGCTGCGGTGAATGATTTATTGCTGCAATTTCAGGCTGATCTTCTCGGCATTCCTGTGGTTCGCCCCGCACAGATTGAAACAACTGCGATGGGTGCAGCTTATCTTGCGGGATTGGCAGAGGGATTCTGGGAAAGTCCCGAGGCAATTCGCTCTCTTCGCGAGCCGGATACGCGATTTGAACCCGCGACGGATGATGCCAAAGTCAAGGCGGCGCGGGAACGCTGGCACGATGCGGTGGAGCGGTCCAAAGGCTGGTTCAAAGAACACGACGCCAGGGACGGAGCATAGAACGATGAAGCGTGAGCAAATGGTTAAGCAGATCTCCGAACGCGCAACACCGTGGGACATGGTGATTGTGGGAGGAGGGGCAACCGGCGTCGGCGTAGCGGTGGATGCGGCTTCGCGAGGCTTTGACGTGTTGTTGTTGGAATCGCACGACTTCGGTAAGGCAACCTCCAGTCGAAGCACAAAGCTTGTGCACGGCGGCGTACGCTATCTGGAGCAGGGAAACCTTTCTCTGGTTATGGAGGCATTGAAGGAGCGCGGCCTGCTTCGCCAGAATGCTCCTCACCTGGTCCACGATCTGGCGTTCATCGTACCGAATTACTCCTGGTGGGAAATGCCTTTCTACGGCATAGGTATGAAGATGTACGACCTGCTCGCGGGAAAATTTGGCTTTGGACGCTCGCGCGTTCTTTCGGTCGAAGAAACACTCGAGAAACTGCCAAATCTGCAGCAGGAAGGATTGCGCGGCGGCGTCGTGTATTACGACGGACAATTCGATGACACGCGCTTATTGATTCACCTGGTGGCAACCGCCGCCGATCATGGTGCGACACTTTTGAACTACGCGCCTGTCGTTGAGGTGACTAGGGACGAAGAAGGTTACGCGAATGGCGTCCGCATGCAGGATGAAGACAGCGGTAAGGAATATCTGATTCCTGCGCAAGTCGTAATCAATGCGACAGGCATCTTTGCCGACCAGATCCGCCGCATGGCGGATGCCACTATTAAAAATATGGTCGTCCACAGCCAGGGTATCCATCTGGTTTTCGAGCGCTCCTTTCTCCCCGGCGATGCCGCAATCATGGTTCCCCATACAAGTGATGGCCGTGTTCTCTTCGCAATCCCGTGGCACGGGCACACGCTTGTGGGGACGACCGACACACCGATTCCCGGCGCTTTGTACGATCCGCTTCCTTTTGAAGACGAGATCAATTTTATTCTAGAGACCGCGGCGAAGTATCTCAGCCGTCCACCTTCGCGTAAAGACGTTCTTAGCGTGTATGTGGGGATTCGACCGCTGATCAAGCCACAGGACGAATCTGCGGCTAAGACCTCCTCCCTCTCCCGCGATCACACAATTCACATTGATCCATCCGGTTTGCTCACCATCGCAGGAGGCAAATGGACGACGTATCGCCACATGGCAGAGGACTGCGTGAATCACGCAATTACGCTCGGCAAACTTCGCGATGCAGACTGTGTCACCCGGAATCTGAAGCTGCACGGTTATCTAGAAGAGACCGAGGAGATTGGCAGTATGTGGGTATACGGCTCCGATGCGGTCGAGGTGCGCGCCCTAGCTGAGGGCGATCCCAACCTTCTCGAACCTCTGCATCCAGCGCTGCCTTATTGCGGCGCCGAAGTCATCTGGGCAGTAAGGTCGGAGATGGCGCGCACCCTCGATGACGTGCTTTCGCGCCGAACCCGCGCTCTCTTCCTGAACGCTCGCGCAGCTCTTGAGATGTCAACCAAAGTTGCTCAACTGATGGCCCGCGAACTTCATCACGACGAAGCCTGGGTGCGTGACCAGGTAGCGACCTTCAGAACTCTTGCAGAAACATATCTCGTGCCCTCAGGGCAAACGATGGGGGGAACGACTTGATACGGTCTCCAATGTTTGGCGAATTCATGGGTACGATGGTGATGATCCTCCTGGGAGACGGCGTGGTTGCCAGCGTACTGCTGAAGCGGACCAAGGCAGAGAATGCGGGCTGGATAGTCGTCACCACCGGGTGGGCTTTCGCTGTACTCGCCGGGATATTTACGGCCACGGCCTGCGGCAGCCCGGACGCACATCTCAACCCGGCAATCACTCTGGCTTTCGCCTTGAAGAACCACCAATTCAACCTGCTGCTTCCCTATGCAGTCGCTCAGATTGCGGGAGCCTTCGTCGGCGCGTGCCTGGTCTGGATTCACTTTTATCCTCACTGGCGAGAGACCCCGGATGCTGCTGCGAAGCTGGGGGTCTTCTGCACCTCGCCTGCGATCCGCAATCCTCCCGCGAATGTCGTGAGCGAAATTATCGCTACTGCGATACTTGTGGTTGTCGTGGGCGCAATGAGTTCGAAGCTAGTACTTTCTACAGGCGCTGCTGCGGGACTATCGCCCTATCTCGTCTCCTGCGTCGTGTGGAGCATCGGTCTATCACTCGGGGCAACGACGGGCTACGCTATCAATCCCGCCCGTGATCTGGGGCCCCGTCTCGCCCATGCTGTTCTCCCGATTTCAGGCAAGGGATTCTCAGACTGGGGTTACGCGCTAGTCCCAATCATCGGTCCGCTCATCGGAGCTTCGCTGGCCGGCATGTTCCTTCGCATACTTGGAGCTTGACTCGGGCTTGGCGGGTTGTAGAGATCTGATTCTGCGGGCTGAGTCGACGTCTCGCGAGTCTCAACAACCTCCAAGTCGACGTCTCCCACCTCTTGCGGGTTTCGGATGCAGTACTGCACCACATGGTGCAAACTCATGTTGTAGTGCAGGCCATCGTAATATCGCATCTGGCCGGAAGGAATCCGGCGCATCCACAACTGCAATTGCTCCCGCATAAGGAGAGCCGTGAAGCATCGATCGAAGATTTATATGTATCAGGTCAAGTGGAAGATCCCTATCGCTCTGATGATCGCTGCCTTCTCGCTTCCACTGCTGGCCCAACCCAAGGCTCCCGCTACCGGCTACTCCAATGTCGATCCCATGATTGGTACGGGGCCGGAAGGCCACACCTTTCCTGGTGCCACTGTTCCATTTGGCATGGTTCAACTCAGTCCGGACACTCAAATCCGCGCATTCAAGCAGAGCTACAAGTGGGCCGCCGGCTATCGGTACGAAGATACGACGATCCTCGGATTCTCCCATACTCATTTCTCGGGCGCAGGCCATTCCGATTTGGGGGATTTTCTTGTCCAGCCGATTTCAGGTGAGGTTCGTCTGGAACCGGGCGAGGTTGAGACGCCAAACTCCGGCTACCGCTCCCGCTTTCATCACGAAACAGAGAATGCGGAACCCGGATACTATGCCGTCACGCTCGATGATTACGGTGTGCGCGCGGAACTGACTTCCTCCTCGCGCGTTGGCGTGCACCGTTACACGTTCCCCTCGACAAAATCCGCGCACCTGCTGATGGACCTGCGTTCGTCAATCTACAACTACGCCGGCAAGATTCTATGGTCGCGTCTTAGATTGCGTACGGACGGCACAGTAACAGGCATGCGGGAGACACGCGGTTGGGCTCCGGGGCGGCAGCTCTACTTTGCTATGAGATTCTCGCAGAAAGTTACCAGTCATGAGCTATACGATCGAGAACCGCAGCCTGTCGAGTATAAGGGATTTAAGACTCCCGGAACGACACCCGGTGATACCCAGGCCATTGAAGGACGAGGACTAGTCGGCGTGTTCGATTTTGGGGTTGTCAAAGAGCCTGTCATCGTCAAGGTGGGTATCTCCCCGACCAGCGAAGACAGCGCTATTGCGAACCTCGATGCCGAAGTTCCGGACTTTGACTTCGATGTAGTGCATGCCCGGGCTCGCGAGGCGTGGGAGCAGGCTCTTTCGGTGATCGATATCCAGGCCCCGGCCGCCATGCAAAAAAACCTCTATACAGCGCTCTATCACACGCTCATGGCGCCCAGCATCTCTATGGATGTAGCAGGAACGTATCGAGGTCCTGATAACCAGGTTCACAAAGCTGACGGATTCAACTTCGTTTCCAGTTTTTCGTTGTGGGATACGTATCGTGCAGAGCAGCCGTTGATGACGCTGATCCAACCCCCCGGCCGCACCGTCGATGTTGTACGTTCCTTGCTGGAGTCGCAAAAGGAAAGCCCCTTCGGCATATTGCCCGTGTGGCAATTCCAAGGAATTGAAACCTGGTGCATGATTGGCTATCACTCCGTGCCCGAGATTGCGGATGCTTACATGAAGGGTATCCGCGACTATGACGCCAATCAGGCATTGGACGCCATGGTAGCGAGCGCGACCTACGCGCCCTATGGCAATCTGGAGGAGTACATAAGACTCGGCTACGTGCCGGTGGATCATGATGACGAGGCCACCTCGAAGACGATGGAATATGCTTTTGACGACTGGACCATTGCGCGCATGGCTCGCGCCATGGGGAAGGATGCCATTGCTGCAACCTTCGAAAAACGCGCAGGCACCTGGCGCAACGTATTCAACAAACAGAGCGGGTTCGTGCAGCCGAAACTTGCGGATGGCACCTTTCGTGAGCCATTCGATCCTGCGCGTGCGGGGGCGGAGAGCGGCTTTACCGAGGGCAATGCCTGGCAGTATTCCTGGTATCAACCACATGACGAGGCCGGCCTGATTCAGATGTTGGGCGGCGACAGCGGGCTGGTCGCCAAACTGGACGCCGTATTTGATGCGAATGTCGATCCCAAGCAATACGCAGACGTTGAAGATATCGGGGGGATGATCGGACAATACATCCATGGCAATGAGCCTAGCCACCACCTGGCCTATCTCTACAACTATGCCGGCCAGGCCTGGCGCACCCAGGAGCGGCTCAAGCAGATCATCGACACACAATACAAGCCAACACCCGATGGACTCGTCGGCAACGATGATCTTGGCCAGATGTCAGCCTGGCTAATCTTCACAGCTATGGGTTTCTATCCCGTAGCGCCCGCTTCGAACGAATACGTAATAGGCCGGCCATTTGTAGAGAGGGTCACGCTGAATCTGCCAGGTGGCAAGCACTTTCAAGTAGTCGCTGAGAACATGAGTGAGAAGAACCGCTACGTCTCTAAAATACTTCTAAACGGAAAGCCACTCAGGCGCAGCTTCCTGCGGCATGAGGAGATAGTAAGCGGAGGCGACTTGCGATTCGTCATGAGCGCAACGCCCGATAAGGCGTGGGCAACTCAGGTGAGCGAGCGACCGTTCTCCATGCCGCGCGAGGTCCACTAAGCCTGCACATGCTAAGTGTCTGACGTAAGCTGCGTACAGCGGAAATTGTCGCTGCAGAGACTCGCCGCCCCCCCTGACTCTGCTCAATCAACTCCGGCAGGAACTATTTTCCGTAGTCGGGGTTCACAAAAGGTAACGGCGCGCCAGGGACCCTGTCTAAGTATGTGTCGCGGAGCCGGGGTGCCATGCAGCTTGTGGTCGATGAGAGGGCGGAATTGATATGGCGTTTCTCCTGAGAACTTCATTGGGTCGCGGGGCCCTGATTGCGTTGACTTTGTTGTCCTTTCCCGTAGCGAATACGTGTGCATCTGGCCAGGAGAGTGCGCAAGCCTCGACCCGTTCCGACACGGTGCTCGAGGCGGACGTTGTGGCTGCAATTACAGCATCTCCGGTCCTAAACGTGCAGCCGATTACCGCCACAACAGTTGCGGGCGAGGTCACGCTAGCTGGTTCCGTTGACGATGCCGCCTCGAAAGAACTCGCTCAGATCGTAGTATCAAAAGTGGAAGGCGTGCGGTCGGTTGTCAATAGCCTCGATATTGTTCCGCTTGGCGCACCAGCCTCCAACGATCCCATCCAGGATGGTCAGCAGCAGCCCGGGCAGCAGGCAGAGGACAATCAGCAAGGCGCCCCTGTGACCGGGCCTCCATCCACGCGCCCACCTTATGGCAGAGCACCGGCCCCTCAGGGCCAGTACCCCTCCAGCCAACCAAATCAGAATGGCCCGGTGCAGATACCGCAGTGCACCCTCCTAACGGTTAGACTCAACGGGCCCTTGGATACCAGGAACCTCAGTCAAGGCGCGATGTTCCAAGTAGCGGCTGCCCGCGACATTTACGTGGGAGGCGTCCTCGCTATCCCTCGCGGAGCAACTCTTGAAGGGCAGGTTGTTGATATTCGGTCGGTCAAAGGCTCGCTGGGCGGAAACTCTTCGCTCTCGCTCAAGCTCAATACGCTTATTCTCGAAGGACGCACCTATCCTCTGGACAGCGATGTATGGGTCGGCAGTGGCCCCGGCAAGGGTGGATACTCCGCTGGGAACACCATCGCAGGCGCCGCTGTTGGCGCTGCGATAGGAGGCATGGCGGGTGGAGGTGCGGGTGCTGCCGTCGGCGCGACCGTGGGGGGCACAACTGGTGCAGTGGCTTCATCAGCCAGTTCCGGTCCGCGAGTTGTCCTTCCCCCGGAGACGATATTGACCTTCCACCTCGCGACCTCGATAACCGTGGATCCGGTCACATCTCAGGAGGCGCAGCGTTTGGCATCTTCGCAGCCACAGCGAGCGCCCTATCTTGAGCGTCGGTCCGGCTATCCGCGGCCAGCGGTGGTATATGGCTACCCATACGGATATCCCTATGGGTATGGCTATCCGTACCGCCCCTACTACTATCCTCGCTATCGCGGATATTACAGGGGGCATCGCGGTTGGTAAGCCGCATGCAGGAACAGTTCGCCGGCGCGATCTTGCTGGCCTGACTGTTTTATCAGGGTCGCATCCCTCTGAGGCCAAGGCTTCATCGTGTTCGCTCGGGCAAGTTTCTTTCGGCGGCGGTCCCTCGCCAAATCGAAACCCCGCACAACCTCCGTACATCTGGTCGTCTTCGTCTACCATTCCTAGCAGCGGCTGTTGCCATTCCATCCTGTCGATTCTGCGAATGTATCCCGGCTCAAGGGCCATCGCAGAAGGCGAAGATAGGCCTGGAATCAGGAGACCGATTTGCCTATTACGAAGAGTGTCGAGGTAGTGTGGCGGCCACGGATCGCTTGTGCGGTGGTTCCCTGTCTAGCCATCATGTTTGGGGCAATGCCGGCCAGGGCGCTGCAAGCAGCGGCGTCGGACGAACTGATACTGGCTGGGGATGCTCCAGTTACGGCCCTGCCGCTGGCGATGGATCTTTCTGCGAAGATTGAGAAGCGGGACCTGGCGAAGGCGATTCGCAAAGTAGGGGACTGGCAATTGCAACGCGCCCGCCCGAACTTCAACCAGGGCTGGACTTTCGGCGCATGTCTATGAGGACGGTCGGCTAGGATGCATTCAGCCAATAGGCGGGGCTCCCGGCCAATACAGTGAGACCTCGAGCTATGTGTATGGAGTGGGAGCCTATTTGCTGGCGGGAACTGAACTGTACAAGATGGCCGACCGTTAGAGCATGCTCAATGGTGAACATTTAATGAGATGTCGCCGCTTCTCTTTTTGTAAAAGCGTGTTGTTCCTTTTTGGAGTTGTTGGAACTGTAGCCATCGCGAAGGCTCCGAGCGATGCCATGTCGTCGAAGCGAGAGTGGTCGCGAATGGCCGCAGATGCCACACCAACTACTGATTGCGCCCGGCAATCCATTTACATATTTTGTGATTAAGGTCCAGCAGTATCAGCCATGCGCCCAATTCACTATGCCAGCCAGAACTATTGCTGGCACGCGAATGAAATGCGCCTAACATGAACCTGCGACAGAGTTCGATTGACAAAAAGGATGACATTGAAACCCTTTTCAAGGCGGAACTTCCTCAAAGTTTCCGGGATGGCAGGATTGGCGCAGGTGGCCGCAGCAACAGCTGCCGCCGATGCGTCCATAAGTGGCAACGCGACAATACCCCCAGGGTATCCGCGCGAGTACACGGGACCGCAACTGGCTTTGATCGCGTTCCCATTAGGAGGTGTGGGAGCCGGCAGCATAAGCCTTGGCGGGCGCGGACAATTGACTGACTGGGAGATATTCAATCGAGCCGACAAAGGCAATTCGCCGGATTACGCTCTGCCTTTCATCTGGGCGCAGGTGCAGGGGCAGAAGCCAGTGGCGATGGTTTTGGAATCCCGACTTCTCCCTCCCTACGAGGGTCAGGATGGATTGGGCTCGCGTAACGCACCCGGCCTCGCGCGGGTAGAAGCCGCGACGTTTACCGGAGAATTTCCGCTGGCTTCGATCAAGTTTCAGGATTCCCGCTTGCCTGTTGCGGTGACACTTGAAGCGGGAACACCATTCATCCCACTTGATGCGGACGACTCCGGCCTGCCCATCGCGGTCTTGCGCTACCGCGTAAAGAATCCCACCACCTCTCCTGCGGTCGTGGCCATCGCTTATTCAATTGATAACCCCGTTGTTCCCTTCAATCCCTCCGCAAGCAAGGCGAAGGAAAGGCGAGTCAACGACGTTCGCCAGGGTCATGGCCTGTCGGGATTGCTGATGCACAATCCTGCTCTCGAGGACACCGATCTGGCGCACGGCAGTTTTGCGCTTGCGTCCCTCGATATAGCTGAGGGCAAATTCAGCACACTTCGCGGATGGCCCGCAGGGCGATGGTGGAACAGTCCGATGTTGTTCTGGGACGAGTTTTCCTCCACTGGTGACCTGGGTACCGAGGAGGGGGCTACAAATGCTGTTGGCACGATTGGTTTGAAGCGCACAATCCCTGCCGGAGGCGAGGCTGACTTCACATTCCTTCTCGCGTGGCATTTTCCCAATCGTACTCCCGCGCGTTGTGGATGGACCGCGCCCAAGGGCCAAGAGAACACCGTCATCGGTAACTACTATTGCAGTCGATTTGCCGATGCCTGGGAGGCGGCAGAGTATGCCGCAGCGAACCTTCCGCAATTAGAGGCTCAGACCCGTCTGTTTGCTTCGAGCATTCGAGAATCAACATTGCCGGCCGTCATTAAAGAGGCTGCCATGGCGAACCTGTCGACCCTGGTGACAACGACATGCTTCCGCACCGCTGACGGCGAATTTCACGGCTTTGAAGGCGCGGATGATAAGTCCGGATGCTGCTATGGCAATTGCACCCATGTGTGGAATTATGAAACGGCTACCGCCCATCTTTTCCCATCTTTGTCGCATTCGCTCAGGCGGGCTGCATTCGGTTACAGCATGGATGAACGCGGCGCCATACATTTCCGCCAGATGTTGCCTGATGGAGTGGAGCGCTCCGGCTACGCGGCGGCTGATGGCCAGATGGGTCAGGTCATCAAGGTCTATCTCGATTGGCAACTTTCGGGCGATATGGCGTTTCTGCGCGAGTACTGGCCCAACGCAAAAAAGGCGCTGGAATTTGCTTGGATAGAGGGTGGTTGGGACGCCAATCGCGATGGAGTGCTTGAGGGTGTCCAGCACAACACCTACGACGTCGAGTTCTATGGCCCCAATCCCCAGTGCGGGGTCTATTATCTGGGTGCGCTACGCGCGGCGGAAGAGATGGCGCGAGCCGTGGGTGATATTGCCTCCGCCCAAGAGTATCGTCGCCTCTTCCAAAGTGGCAGTGCATGGATCGATGCAAACCTGTTCAACGGCGAATATTACGTTCAAAATATTGTGGGTTATGCGCCGGAAAAAATTGCACCCGCGCTGCGCAGCGGCATGGGCTCGGATGATTCGGAGCACCCGCAATTCCAGGTAGGCACTGGATGCCTCGTCGATCAGCTGGTGGGTCAGTATCTTGCGGACGTTGCCGGCCTGGGGCCATTGCTCGACTCAAGAAAAATAAAGAAGACGCTTGACTCCATCTACCGCTATAACCACAAGGCGAGCCTCGCGCAGCACAATACTGTCCAGCGTACGTTTGCTCTGAATGACGAAGCCGCTATGGTGATCTGTGATTATGGCAAGGGCGAGCGGCCGCGCATTCCATTTCCTTACTACGCAGAGGTGATGACGGGGTTCGAATACTCCGCTGCCACCTTGATGCTCTACAACGGAATGACGGAGCGCGGGATTGATTGCGTGCGCGATATTCGCAACCGCTACGACGGTGTAAGAAGAAATCCATGGGATGAAGCGGAATGTGGTCATCACTATGCGCGCGCCATGGCTGCGTGGTCCGGAGTGCTGGCGCTCAGCGGCTTTCGCTATCGCGGGCCTGAGAGGGCCGTTGTTGCCTGTCCACCTATGCCGTCCGACGGCTCCAAGTTTCGTTGCTTCTGGTCTGCGGCAAGCGGATGGGGAACCTTCGCACTCATAAGCCACGCGGAGAAATCACAATTGGTTTTTGAAGTCAGTACGGGAAAATTGGCTGTGCATTCGATTGAATTTCCCAGTAGGGGGACGGCTGATGGCAAAGTGACGTTGAACGGGAAACTCTTGGCGCACACTCTTGCACGCAGAAATGGTTCGGTGGTTGTCACTCTGGCGCGAGAGCTGCAGATCGCCGGAGGCGGGCAACTGGTACTGGAGCTCTGAAGTTGAATTACTCGGGCAGCGTCACTGCCGAACCTTCGATCTTTACCGGACCGGAGGCGCCGGCAGCCGATGTACCGGGTTGGCCGCCACCTACCCAGACTGTGTAATCGCCGGGCAAGACTTTGCGTATTCCATCCGGGTTGACAAGACTCAACGCCCGCGAGTCTAGCACGAACGTCACATTCTTAGTCTGCCCCGGTTTGAGAGAGATCCGCTCAAAGCGCAGGAGCGTCCGTATCGGTGCCCCACCGACGACTCCTTTACTGGCGAGGTAAAGCTGCACCACCTCGGCGCCTTCCACCTTACCCGCATTTTTCACCGACACCTGCACCGTCAGAGGGCGCCCGGCTGTGACACTCGGCTTTAGCTTCAGATTTGCGTAGCCAAAGCTGGTGAAACTCAGTCCGTAGCCGAAGGGATAGAGAGGCTCACCGGTGAAGTAGCGGTACGTGCGTTTACTCATGCTGTAATCTTCAAATGGTGGCAACTGTTCGACGGATCTGTAAAACGTAACCGGCAGGCGACCACTGGGATTGACCGCTCCTATCAGGACGTCCGCGACTGCATCGCCCCCTTCTTCGCCGGGATACCACGCTTCCACGATGGCCGCGGCTTTCTCGTTGATCTCATTCACCGCCAACGCACTGCCATTCTGCAGGATGACATAAACTGGCTTACCGGTAGCCGCGACGGCGCGAAAAAGATCCATCTGCGCGCGCGGAAGACCAATGTCTGTGCGGTCTCCGCCCTTGAAGCCCTCAATCGCCACTGGCATCTCTTCGCCCTCCAGCTGTGGCGAAATTCCCAGGGCGAGAATCACCGCATCCGCACCCCTGGCGGTCTCTACCGCCTCCTGCAACAAGGCGTCGGTCGGCGGCGTCCAGATGAATTTGATTGCGCCCCGGTCCATGGTCTCGACGTACTCGATCTTCAGGGCGTAGCGACGACCCTTCTCCAGATGAATTTCGCTTGTGGTCACCAGACCAGTCCGCGCCTTCGTCGTGTCATCCGTCAGCAGCTTGCCGTCGAGATAAACCTGTACACTGTCGCCCGGCTTGCAATCCCAGCAATCGGCGCGCTGTGTTCCGAGCTGTGCATTCCCCGTCACCGTCGGGATGAGCGTGCCCGTCCAGCGCACGGAGTAGCCCTTTTCTGGCAATTCCGTTACAGGAACCGAGTCTTTCCAGTCGAAGTCGATATGCTCGTCCACGCGCACCAGCTTAGGCATTCCGTCGAAGCTTGCATTATCAAAGTATTCGCCTTGCAGGCCTTGCTTATCCTCGGAGGAGCTTGGTGGATGCAGCATATAGCCGGGCACCGTTACCCCCATTCCTGTGGCAAGCACTGAGCCCTGCCGAAACGTGACCTTCGCATGATCGAGATGGGATCTAATTCCATCCAGCATTGTTACATATTGCGATGGAGTCCCGTTGTAGTTGCCTTCCAGCGTATCCAGCTGATCCGCATTCGGCCCAATCACTGCGACAGTTTTAATATCCGGAGATAAGGGCAGGGCATGATTTTCATTCTTCAAAAGCACAATGGATTCACGCGCAACTTCGAGGGCAAGCTTGCGATGAGAGGGCGAGTCATTCTCCGAAAGGGGAATCTGATTAAACGGCACCATCGAAGGCGGATCGAACATGCCTAGTTGGAACCGAGCCCGAAATAATCGGGTCAGCGCCTGGTCGAGGTCTGCTTCCTTCAGCAAGCCTTGTTCCACGGCTTTGGGCAGGCTCTTATACTCGCCGCCGCAATCCAGATCGGTCCCCGCTTTCACCGCGTCTGCTGAGGCTGCTTCCATACTGCTCGCAAAGTGGTGACCATCCGCGATATCCCCCACCGCGCCGCAATCGGAGACGACATAGCCTTTGAACTTCCAGCTGGCTCGCAAAGTCTCGCCCAGCAGCAGATCGCTCGCGCAGGCGGGCTTGCCGAGTACGGAGTTGTATGCGCACATCACGGAGTGAGCCGGGCCCTCGACGAGTGTCGCGCGGAAGGCAGGTAAATAAGTATCCTCAAGGTCGTGACGCGAGACAGGCACATCGAAGACGTGTCTCAGCTGCTCGGGGCCGCTGTGTACCGCGAAGTGCTTCGAGGTTGCCACCACCTTCACGTATTTAAGATCGTTACCCTGGAGGCCACGCACAAAGGATAGGCCCATCTGCGCGGTCAGGTAAGGGTCCTCGCCATACGTCTCCTGCCCGCGCCCCCAGCGGGGATCTCGAAAAATGTTGATATTTGGGGACCAGAATGTGAGTCCCCGGTAGATCCGATGATCGTTTCGCGCCAGAGCGTCCCGATACTTGACCCGCGCCTCTGTGGAGATGGTGTCACCTGTCTGCAGCATGAGCGCAGTGTCCCAAGTCGCCGCCATGCCGATGGCCTGTGGAAAGACGGTGGCATGCCCGGCGCGCGCCACCCCGTGCAGCGCCTCGTTCCACCAGTTATATTCGGGAACGCCCAGGCGTTCAATCGCGGGCGCATAGTAGATCATTTGGGCGGCCTTCTCCTCCAGCGTCATCCGCGAGATGAGATCGCGTACACGCTGATCCAAGGAAAGCATTGGATTGCGAAACGGAAAATCGCTGGAGTTCTGTGCAGGAGTCGCGACAACCATGAGGGAAAAGACAAGCGCAAACACCAGGCTGAGTGTTTTAACCGTAGTCGGAATCAGTCGGCGAATCATCGGAGCGAGTCTCACGTAGCCAATATCTCCACAAGTCCTTGAAGTATGCGCCGGGTGGCAAACGGTCGTGTACGGCGCGGCGCTTTTCTTACTCGACGTCACCAACGATTGACGCGCGAGTTAACGCTATCAGAAAGCGTGGCTTGTTCGCAGTAAATCCCGCGCCTGAGGGCGTCCACCAAAATCAGGCCATCACAAATCATGCAGTTCGGGCCGCCTTTATGGCTGATCTGGTGGTAACCGTGGTCGCCGCGAAGCGCCTCACACAGGCAATCAGAATGGTTACTGCGGCGTGTCTGCCACCATCCGAGGTAGACCACTCTAGACCAAAGTGTCATGGACATGACCCCCCTCCAACGTGTGTAGTGCAGGTCTGAACTCTCTGTAGTTTCTGGTCAGAAATATTCCTGTTTCGTCGGGAATGCTCGATCCGGGAAAGCTGCATGGGGCTGCGAAATGAACGTCTGCGCACACACGTTGGCGTCAACACGTTTCCAAGTTTTATTTACGTAGCGGTTGGTGCGAAAACGACCGTTGCTTTGCCTTGTACTCCGTTTTCCAAAATACGCAGACTGAACCGCCTCGTCGCGCCTCTAGGTCGCGCAGATGGGTTGGAGATGTTGTTCGCCGGAATGGCACGAAATGAGTACAACATTTTTTTGATTGAGAGTGCACACATGTTGCGAAAGACCCTGAGTCTCCTGTCCTGTTTCCTAATGTTGGCCATCGCGAGTGCTGCAATTTCCCACGCTGAAGCCAAGCAGTCTTTGCTTACGAGGAAGACCAACGAGCAGAATCTGGTGGCACTACCGGGACACGTCTATCCGCTCGCCATCCCTCGGTATGATCGCGGTCTGGTCGCGGACAGTCTCCAATTCCCGCACATGGTTCTCGTGCTTAAACGCTCCGCCAAGCAGGAGCAGGCTTTGACAACGCTCATCGATCAACTGCACGACTCCAAGTCGCCCATGTACCATCGCTGGCTGAGTCCCCAGGAGTTTGGCCAGTTCTTTGGCCCTTCGGACCAGGATCTGCAGAAGCTGACCAGCTGGCTCGAAGGGAGTGGCTTCAAGGTGGACGAAATTTCACCAGGCCGGACCACGATTATTTTCTCGGGGAACGCAGCCCAGGTTCGCCAGTCCTTTGGGACCGCGATACACCGCTTTAATGTGAATGGCGTCCGGCACGTTGCGAACGTATCCAATCCGCAGATCCCGGTAGCTCTCGCGGGCTTGGTGGCGGGCTTCCGTTCCCTGAATGATTTCCAGGCAAATCCATTGCATCACCTGGTCGGCGGATTTACGAAAGATAAGTCAACCGGAGATTGGAAGCAATCCTCTGCGGTCTCGCCCAACCTCACCAGCCTTGCGGGCCCGATTGGAGATGCGCGCCTGGTCGGTCCACAGGACTTCTACACGATCTACAACCTCAAGCCGCTGCTGGATTCGGGTATCAACGGTGCCGGGCAGACCATCGCCGTCATCGAGCAAAGCGACGTAAATCCAGCCGATGTCACCGCTTTTCGAGCCCAATTCGGATTGCCCGCGTATCCCGCAACACCCAATGCTACCCAGGGCGGAGTCAACTATTTTAGGGGCGTTTCAAGCTATTGCTCTGACCCGGGAATTGTTCCGGGCGACGAAGACGAAGCGATTCTTGACGCGGAGTGGGCTGGAGCAATTGCGCCCAATGCCACGATAGACGTGGTCTCCTGTGCCAGCAGCGGTTCATCACAAGGAACTGACCTTGCCCTCACTTACATCGTGAACCATCTGGCATCCACTGTGTCGGCTATGAGCTATAGCTATGGCGCGTGCGAAGCTGCGTTGGGAGGCGCCAGTAACGCCTTCTACAAGAATGTTTATCAGCAGGCGGTGGCCCAGGGACAGACGGTTGTTGTTTCCACCGGCGACGGCGGCGCCCCGGGTTGCGATAACTTCTCCGCGGCCGCACCCAATCCAGCTACCCAGGGCAATGCGGTCAACGGCCTTGCCTCTACTGCCTACAACATTGCGGCTGGCGGTACAGACTTCAGCGATGTCTACCAGAACCTCACGAACACATACTGGAACGCCACCAACGGTCCCGGTTATGGCTCGGCGCGGTCGTATGTGCCAGAGACGGCATGGAATGGAAGCTGCGCAGGTCCCGTGCTTCGCTCCTATGCTGCGAAGCTGGGTTTGAATCCGGGAGCGACTCCGGAGGCCTGGTGCAACAACGCCAATTTTAAAGCGAAGTATGGCAGTTTCGTCTTCCTGGATGGGGGCAGTGGTGGGGCCAGCAGCCTCTACGCCAAGCCCAGTTGGCAAAGCGCCTATGGCGTGCCCAATGACTTTCGGCGTGATGTCCCGGACATCTCCCTGTTCGCCAGCAATTTCATCTACAGCCACGCACTCGCTGTCTGCCAGTCAGACAGGGGATACGCCTGTGATATGTCCAACAGCAGTGTTGCTCAAACCATGGCGGGCGGAGGAACTTCCTTCGTTGCCCCTGAGGTCGCCGGCCTGATCGCACTAGTGAACCAGAAGACGAATACCCGGCAGGGCCAGGCAAACTACACTCTCTACGCATTGGCCGCGAGCGAGTATGGTTCACCCGCAGCGCCCAACCTTACATCTCTGGACAGCTGCAACGGTTCGCAGAAGGGCAACGTCGTGGGGACGAGTTGTATGTTTTACGACGTGAACGCGACACCGAATCCAAACGGTGGCACGGTAACGGATACCATCTCGCAACCGTGCGCGGTGGGATCACCGAACTGTGTCGCTTCCGTCAAAAAGGATGCTTACGGCCTCCTCTCCTCCTCCAGCAGCAGTCAGGTTGCGGCGTATCCGGTCGGCAAGGGCTACGATCTGGCAACCGGACTAGGCAGCATCAACTTCACCAATCTGGTCAATAATTGGACTACCGGAGGGACCTCCGGACCTTCCACCTTCACGACAACGACTACTCTTGTCGCAGCGCCCACGACCATTACGCAAGGGGGTGCGACCACTCTTACAGCCACTGTTACAAACTCGACTTACGCATCTCCGAACGGCATCGTCAACTTCTATAACGGCGGTGCAACAGGCACAATGCTGGGTACAGCAACCCTGGTTCCGGGCAGGGCGCCAACGGCCACGGCGTCGTTGCAGGTTCCGGGTACAATGCTCGATCCAGGCTCTAATAACCTGATTGCAGTCTTTCCGGGTGACGGCGCGAATGACGCCGCCTCCAGTTCATCGACGGTCTCTGTCAACGTAGGACTGGTTGCTAATGGCAGGGTACCTACCGCATCCACGCTCAGTACGAGCGTGACAAGCTTGTTTGCCATGCAGTCCATAGCGGCAAACGTTGCGCAGATTGGCACCGTAACTGTTACGATATCGCCGACCCCCTTCAAAGGAACCGCGCAGCTTGCTCTAGATGGTGTAGCGTTTGGAACGCCAGTGGCTGTGTCCACCACCCCCGACACGATACTCACACTCGATCTCTCTACGCTCGCGGTTAGCCCCACGGTAGGAGCACACCAGCTCACGGCAACGTACTCGGGTCATGGTAATTACGATCCGTCCACGACCACGGCTACGACGGTGAACGTCTTCAACAATACGGCTACTTTCGGCTCTGTCAATGTCGGAAGCACGTCCCAGGTGCAGCAGTTCAACGTTACCTTTCGTGCAGCAAGTACAGTAGGATCGATCGGTGACCTGACAGTCGGTAGTTCAAATAAGGACTATCTTGATGGCGGCAGCACGACTTGTACAGCCGCGTCTTATGCTTTATCCGCAACCTGCACGTTGTCCATGTTCTATCAGCCTACCGTGCCCGGGACGAGGTTAGGGTCCGCTGTGCTTTACGATGGCAGCAACGCTCCCATTGTCACCATCCCAGCTACGGGTACCGGCGTGGGCCCACTGTTGTCCTTTGGATTTGCAGCTCCGACGGCGACAATCAGTGGATTCAACGGGCCATCGTCGGTCTCGGTAGATGGTACCGGGAACATGTTCGTTAGCGATACATTGAACAATCGTGTGGTTGAGATAGCGAGTGGGGGGTTTGCAAGTAACGTAGGCACTGGATTCACCTATCCGGTTGGTACGGCGGTAGATGGTGCAGGCAATCTCTACGTTGCAGACGCCACATTCGGGATCGCAAAGATTCCAAATGAAAACGGAATTCTAAATGCCGCTCACCAAGCCTCGTTGTCAATCGCTGGCGGCGTCAGCCTCCCCGGGGAGATGGCATTTGATTCTATTGGGAACCTTTTCATCGCGGATGCGTTTAACAACAGAGTCATCAAGCTACTTTCGGTAAATGGAAGCCTCGATGTTGCTAACCCCACCTATGTCGGAACCGGCCTCACTGGTCCGACGGGCGTGGCTGTGGATGCAGCAGGCAATGTGTTTATCGCTGATACCGGCTTTCCGTCGGATCCAGTGAACGGTATCTTCGGCAGGATCTTGAAGATCCCCGGTGGCACCGGATCGCAGCAGAGCCTAAGCATCAACGTGAATGGACCTTCTTCGATAGCGATCGATGCGTCGGGCCAGCTCTTTATTTCAGATACCAATAACTCGCGGATACTGCAGATCTCGTCAGACCTCAGTTCCCAGACGACGCTCAGCACGTCAATCAATGCCACGAACCCACCGTACTTCGGTGGCCTTTCCCTTGATCTGAAGGGCAACCTCTGGGCCCCTGACTTTTTAAATAACCAAGTCGTCAGACTGGCTCCAAATGCTCCACTTTTGGATCTGGGCATTGTCTTCTTTGCGCCTGGAACTCTCGGACCGGCAACCGTCCCTGTGAGCAATATCGGAAACTCCACCCTTGACATTTACGGCTTTAATCCGCCTGCTTACTTTTCTCAGAACGGTGGAACCTGCCTGGCGGGAGCGCTCGTCGCTCCGGGTCAAAACTGCACCCTCTCAATCATTTTTCAGGCCACCTCTTCCGGCCAGGGTGGAACTGGCTCATTCAACATTCGTGACAATGTCAACAATCAGACGGCGACCACACCGCACGTGGACACTGTCGTAGTCTCAGGCTTCTCACTCTTTGGCGCACCACTTGCCGCTCCCACGGTGGCTTCGTCGAGCCCAATCAACAAGGCCACGAATGTACCGACCAGCACGCATAGCAGTAATAACATCGTGACTGGCACGCTAATTACAGCAACCTTTAGCGAGTCGATGAATCCATCGACGATCAACTCATCTCCGGCCGGGACACTGCTCACCTTCACGCTCAAGAAGACCAGCGGAGTTAATGTACCCGGTACGGTCGCGATGAATGCCTCAAATACGGTGGCAACCTTTACGCCAACCGCGTCCGCTCTTACCCCAAATACCAGCTATACCGCCACGGTTTCCATTGCGGCCAAAAACGCTGGCGGCACTGCAATGTCCAGTCCCGTTGTCTGGACCTTCACGACAAAGGCCGTCCCGTTTGCCGGCCAGGTACCGGTCAATCTTGGTACAGCCGGTACATTCGCAATCCTGACACAAACAGGAATCACAGATGTTTATGCATCTACTATCAACGGCGATGTTGGAACTAGTCCAATCACCGGCACTGCTCTCGGGCTAACGTGTGGAGAAGTGCAGACGGGCACAGTGTACACAGTGGATGCGACTGGTCCTCTTCCATGCAGGGTGACTGACCCCACCGTGCTAACAGCAGCCGTAGGTGACATGGGAATTGCGTACACCGATGCTGCCGGACGGACACTGCCCAATTCTATTGAACTGGGGGCTGGACAAATTGGCGGACTAACCCTCGCCCCTGGCCTTTACAAATGGAGTACCGGTTTGTTGATATCAACCGATGTCACACTCTCAGGTGGACCGGACGATGTTTGGATTTTCCAGATAGCGGGAACGCTCAACCAAGCCAACGCTACGAAGGTGAACCTGGTAGGTGGCGCGCTGCCCAAGAACATCTTCTGGCAGTCTGCCGGCGCTGTCACCATCGGCACGACCGCCCACTTCGAGGGCATCATACTAGCCAAGACAATGGTCGCCGTTAATACTGGCGCATCGGCGAACAGCAGACTGTTGGCACAAACTGCTGTCACTCTTCAGCAGAATTCGATTACGCAGCCCGCCCCATGACCTGGCAAGGTGAAACCTAGCGTATCGAGGCCTGCCCCAAACCTGCGGCAGGCCTTAATTTTCGCCTACGCAACGCCTTCGAAATGCTTTCGTCCGCGCAGCGAGCGGATTAGGGCTATGCCCCGTAGAAGCCAGTCCCACTGTGTCTGAAAGCGCCAGTTCACAGACGTGTGCGGTCTCTCTTCCGCGCGCAGCGCGAGCGGGACGGGATCAGGGATGGCGCTGGCCGCGCGGGACTCTGACAGAACCTGCTCCACATGTTCGCGTAACAGATCCACATCAAGAGCGCACTGGCGGAGGTAGGCAGAAATACTGATGTTGGCTTCGGCAGCGCGTGCTTTCACCAATGCCGATTCATCCGGGGCCAGTCGAACCGTCAGAGCCACACTTCGAGCGCGCACGGAGAGATCTTCCGCGGCTCGCGCTATCTCCTTGTCAACCACCTCCGCAAACGTCGGTTTTACCCGCAGCAGTCCTGTAGGCTCCGGTTCATACGCAACCGGCTGCAACTCCCCTCGGGCATAGGCGTGACACCCAGACTTTTCGACAGTGGCCGTCGAGCGCCTTTGATTCTTTGGCGCTGTGGTCGCAGGCTCGGCTCTGGCTGTCTTCGTCCGGGATCGCGTTGGCGGGAGCTCCTGCGCTCTGACGGAGGGTTCGCCCTCCGCAGCGATAGCCAACTTAGCAAGCGGTCCGGGCGGAGCGCGACGAAAACTGGTCGCGTGAAGCGCCTGTTCGTAGCTAACCACTGAAACGGGACTTCGTGGCCTCGGACTAGCTGGCTGAGACGTTGACCATGCGGAAAACTTGCCCAGGACGGCTTCAATATCTTCAACGGGTCGTCGCTTTGGGGCCCTGATGCCTGACGTGGTGTTGATGGCCATCGCTCCTTCTCGTCCACCTCAAGGGTCAGCATAAGTTGCTGCGGGCCGGACTTGAAGGAAATAGGAGAAAGATTCACGGACGCTTCCCATTCCTGCGTTTTCAGCGCGCGATGGACCACAACGGGAATCAGGAGTACGCGCCTGGTAAGGATTCAGACGCTCCACTTGCATCTTTCCATCTCTACTGCCAGCGCTTGATCGCGTTCGCTATGGACCTGATTCGAGCACCTGACTTGATATGCTCGGCACTTGTCAACGGCGGCCGACCTTATAATCGGGGTTTGAACGCAATCTCCAATCGCGAGCCGGCCGGCAGAGCATCTGCTCTTGCGGTCGCGGGGGGCATCCTGCTCAGCCGTCTGGTTGGGCTCGTTCGGGAACGCGTCTTCGCGCACTACTTTGGCAACTCCGACGCCGCCGATGCCTTTCGAGCTGCCTTCCGCATTCCAAACTTCCTGCAAAACCTGTTCGGCGAAGGCGTACTTTCTGCATCCTTCATCCCGGTGTACGCACGGTTGAATGCCGAAGAGCGCCACGAAGAATCCTCGCAGCTGGCCGAGGCCGTTTTTGCGCTGCTGTTCTTTGTGACTTCGCTGCTGGTGGTCGTGGGTTTTTTTGCAACCCCGTGGCTCATCGACCTGATCGCCCCCGGTTTTCAAGGTGAGAAGCGGCGGTTGACGATTCAACTCGTTCAGGTCCTTTTCCCCGGTGCGGCATTGCTGGTTTTGTCCGCCTGGTGCCTGGGAATCCTGAACAGCCATCGGCGGTTCTTCCTCTCTTACGCTGCTCCAGTCGTCTGGAACGTAATGATCATCTCTGCGTTTATATTGCAGGGACGGAATCTATCGCAGAATCATCTCGCCGTGATCGTTGCATTAGCCTCGGTGGTCGGCAGCGGACTGCAGTTTCTGATTCAGCTGCCTACCGTGCTGCGATTGCTTTGGCCCCTGCGGCTGCACCTTCGGTTTGGGTCAGAGCATGTACGCACAGTTGTCAAAAATTTCTTTCCAGTATTTGTCAGTCGGGGAGTAGTACAGATCAGTGCCTACATCGATTCCTGGCTCGCCAGTTTTCTAGGCACGGGCGCGGTCTCCGCGCTTGGATATGCGCAGACCCTATATACGTTGCCGATAAGCCTCTTTGGAATGGCCGTCTCCGCCGCTGAACTGCCTGCCATGTCGAGTACCCTCGGGACTGCGGATGAGATCGCGGCAACGCTGCGCCAGCGGCTCACACGGGGCCTGCAGCAGATCGCCTTCTTCGTGGTTCCTTCGGCTGTAGCCTTCGTCATGCTAGGCGATGTCATCGTGGCAACGATTTATCGTTCGGGTCACTTCAACGGACAGGACGTGATTTTCGTATGGGCCGTCCTCGCTGGCTCCGCCGTCGGCCTGTTGGCAAGCACCTCTGGCCGCTTATATTCCTCGGCATTCTATGCGCTGCGGAATACGCGCACTCCGCTCAACTTCGCCGTAATACGAGTGGTGCTCACGCTGAGCCTGGGATATTTTTTTGCTTTACCTTTGCCGCGCCTGCTTCATATCGACCATCATTGGGGAGCCGCCGGCTTGACTCTTTCCGCCGGAATTGCGGGCTGGATGGAGTTCCTTCTGCTACGCCGCGCGCTGCACAAGAATATTGGCACGGTGCCCCACTCCGGCAGACGCATTGCCAAGCTGTGGTTGGCAGCAATACTGGCTGCGGTCGTCGGGTATGGGATTAAGCGTGTACTGCCCTTCCAATCCGCGCTGCTAATCGGGCCATGCGTCATTGGACCGTTTGGAGGCGTATATCTGGGGCTTACGCATGCGCTAGGTATTGCCATGCCGGGAACCCTCTCCCGCATTCTGCGTCGCCGTTAGTGAAATTCGTCTCCTTGCAGATTCACCGATGGGGCCAAAAACGCGAGGGCCCCGGGTTAGCCGGGGCTCTCGTTAAGCTAAGTCGTTGGCGAGAATTCAGAACCTACACGACTTTGACTGGTTCGGCTATCGCTGCCGGAGTCGCCGCTGCGGCCTTATCCGGCGCTCCTGGCTTACGGATGTCGATGCCGCCCTTGAAGAATGCACCATCCTCAATGCTGATTCGTTGTGCAACCACATCGCCGGAAAGCGATCCCTCGCTGCGGATGTCCACGCGGTCACTGGCGTTCATATTGCCCCGCACCTTGCCCAGAACCACGATCTCTCGGGCAGTGATGTTGGCGGTTACCTGGCCATTGCGTCCAATAGTGACGCGATTGCCGGGTAGATTGATGGCACCTTCCACTTTGCCGTCGATGTAAAGCGACTCGGAGCCGGTTACCTCGCCCTTAACCACCAGGCTTTTGCCGATAGTGGCTTGATCAGCCGCGGGTGGGGGAGCGTTGGGCGTGCGAACGCTGGGTGCCTCGAACGTGGGCGTTGGGGGCACTGCCGGGCGTACTGGCTCGGTGCTCGGGGACTGGGAAGAATTGCCGGACTGGTTCGGTTTCCACATCTTTATCGTATTTCCTTTCTTCTTCTCAGTATGGCTCCCTGCAATCCCCCGGGAATGGTTCGCCCGATCGGGACGTACTCAGGCTGAAGCCTAAAACTCGATGTAAACGTCGCTCATTCCAGATCCCTTCTCTGGAACCCTATGACAGGATGTTACTCCTACCTGGCAGTGCACATGTTGCCGCTACCTGAATCTTAAACACTCGTGACGCCAAATTGCACGTGTAGAGGAATCTTTTCTGGTTTCCGGGCCTCCTAGTACCATAAAGCAGACTGCATAATCGATTACCCATGACTGATCGGGAACTGATTCACCGAATCCAGCGATCCACAGGTCAACGTGCGGGTTACAAGCAACTTGTCCGAGAACTTGGGCTGGGGGGCGGGCGGGAACGGCGCCTGCTGCTGGAGCATTTGGCGCGTCTGTCAGCCAGTGGTCAGTTGATAAAACTCGACCGCGAAGAGTGGGGCCTGCCCCGGACCGCTACCACCCGCGACAATCTGGCCGCTGGAAAACTCGACCTGCACCGCGACGGCTATGGCTTCGTCAGGCCAGAGGTCAGGCAGGCCAGTGGCAACGACGATATTTTCGTCCCGTCAACCGAGATCAACGGCGCTATGCAGGGCGACCAGGTGCTGGTCGACGTAGCACCCCCTAAACCGGACGGCCGCCGCATGGGCCGTATCGTCCGCGTCCTCAGCCGCAGAAATCTAACGGTCGTGGGCATTTTTCATTACGGTGGAGGCTTCTCCGAGACGCGGCGCGGTTCCTCTCGAGGGAGCTACGAGCCTCGGGTTCCCGGCAATTACGTCACTCCTTTCGACGACCGCATGACCCAGCCAATCCTTATCGCTCCCGGTGACGAACTCTTCGCGATCGCTCCCGCCGATACGCCGAACCGGGTGCTGGGCAAAGATGCGCATCTGCTCCTGGAGAAAGATGAGGACGACCTGGAGGGCCTGGTCGTCGATGTCGAAATCACCGACTGGCCGACTCCCTCGCGGCCTCCACGCGGACGTGTGATCGAAGTGCTTGGCGAGCAGGATGCCTTTGGCGTAGACGTCGAGATCATGATCCGCAAACACCATCTGCCGCATGTGTTCCCCGCAAACGTGCTGGCAGAGGCCAAGGCGGTAGCTCATCTTGACACGAGAGAAGTAGCCCGCCGCCGTGATTTCCGTGATCTTCCCGTAGTCACCATCGATGGTGAGACCGCCCGCGACTTTGACGATGCGGTGCTCGTGACAGAACGTAACCATGGTGGTTACGAATTGCAGGTCCATATCGCAGACGTTTCGGAATATGTGCAGGCGGCGACCGATCTTGACCTTGAAGCTCGACTGCGGGGCACGTCGGTATACTTTCCCGACCGCGCGGTTCCCATGTTGCCGCAGGAATTGTCGACGGACATCTGCAGCTTGCTTCCCGATGAAGACCGCTTGGTACTCTCCTGCCTGATGCAGATTGACGCGCGTGGCGAAGTCGAAAGCTACGAAATCTCGAGCGGTGTCATTCGGTCGGCGCGACGCATGACATACACCCAGGTACACGCGATCCTCGACGGGGACGACGCCGTGCGCGCGGAGTTCGCTCCGATCGTCCAGAACTTTGAACGCATGAAGACGCTGGCACTGCTGCTGAATGCCAAACGGCGACGTCGCGGTTCGATTGACTTCGATCTGCCCGAGCCGCTCATTGAATTTGACCAATTCGGTGCGATGGAGAGTATTGTTCGCTCAGAGCGCAACTGGGCCCATCGTTTGATTGAGGAGTTCATGTTGTCAGCAAACGAGTGCGTTGCAAGCTGGCTGGAAGGGCTAGCCGTGCCATCTCTCTATCGCATCCACGAGAAGCCGGAACCGCGGCGCGTGGTGGAGTTTGAAGATATCGCGGCGAGCTTCGGCTACTCGCTCGGCCTGGGTGCCCTGCCGGTCAAACGCGTGCAGATGAAGTCCGACCGCCGCCAGCAGCACGGGCGAGGAAAGAACCCCCGTATGCACGAGATTCCAGAGGACATTCCAGTGACCCCTCGTATGTATCAGCAGCTGACGACGAAGATAGCCGGCACTCCCGAGGAGCGCATCGTCTCTTACCTGATGCTTCGCTCACTGAAGCAGGCTCGCTACAGCGAGCGGAACGAAGGCCACTTCGCACTGGCCGCACCGACGTACACACACTTCACATCGCCGATCCGCCGCTATCCTGATCTGATCGTGCATCGCGTTATCAAGGCTGTTCTGGCCACGGGCGTCCAGGGAGACGGCAATATGGACGCGAAACGCGTGTGGAGTCCATGGACCCATACCAACCAAGGCACACCGCGTCCTCACGCCGGGCTGCGCGGGGATTTCGTGTTTGCGCACGATCCGCCGATACCGGAGTCGGAGCTCGCAGCCATCGCGCAGGAGTGCAGCCAGACCGAGCGACGCGCTGACGAGGCCGAGCGCGAGCTGGTGGAGTGGAAGAAAATGAAGTTCATGCAGGATCGCGTCGGTGAAGATTTCGATGCCATGATCCTCAACGCGACCAAGTATGGATTGTTTGTAGAGTTGGACGATCTGTTTATCGAGGGTCTGGTGCCAATCGATACACTGCTCGGAGACCGCTTCACTTACAACGAGAACACGCGCCAGATTCTCGGCGACCGCAGCGGACGGCGCTACTCTCCCGGCGACCGCGTGCGCGTGGTGCTCGATCGTGTGAACGCAGTCGAACGCCGGTTGCAGTTTGCCATGCTCGAAGAGAGCGGAGGAGCGGGCATCCCGGGGCCCAGCCCCAGTCGCGGGGGAAAGGCCAAGGCCAAACCAAAGCGCAAGTCGAGAAACGAAAAGCGGCGCTCGCCCGCAGCCCAGGGCAGCGTCAACCGCAAAGGAAAGCCCGAAGGCAAGAAACGCCCAAAGCGACGAAAGACATAGCAGCGCAGGGGAAGACCCGTTTGCCCGCTGTCCCAGCGTCGGCCTCCCTGGAATGCCTCGGTGTGAACCTGGCCGGTCATGTGATTCGCCCGCGGGCAGCACCCTCTTTTACAATAGAGTGGAGAACCGATATCCGAAGGTTCAGATCAGCAAGGGATGCTGCGGGCTGGCTCCAAATCTCGAAAGGATTTTGATGGCACACATGGTAGTTTGCGCGCGCTATAAGCAGGAGATGGAGGGGCTGAGCGAGCCACCCTTCGACAGCGATCTAGGCAAAAAAGTCTACGAGAACGTCTCCAAGAAGGCGTGGGGTGAGTGGGCCGACCACCAGAAGATGCTGCTGAACGAATATCGCCTGCAGCCTTGGACCAAAGAGGCCCAGACCTTCCTCGTCGAGCAGATGCAGGAATTCCTCTTTGGCGGAGGCGGTGCAAAGCCCAAGGAGTACGTACCTCCCACTACGTAGACGTGCATGAGGGCCTCTTCTACGCCGTTTGATCATTTTGCCGGTAGGTGTAGACCGGAGAAGTGAGGGATGGCGCAGCTTTTCCGTTAAGAAAAGCTGCATATTGCCATTCTCAAAAAGTACACAGCAACAGGGAAAATGATCTACATGTGGTCACGAACCCGCGCGGAAGCGGAGTGGTTGCGACCGCAGGCACGTTTTTGATCACGAATATCAAACATGCAAGTGCCGCGACACAGTACTGAGGGCCTGGTTGCTCGTGTACACTTAGGTGGAACAACCCCGCGCATCTGCTGCGCGTGTCGGGACGTGGCTCAGCCTGGTAGAGCGCACCCTTGGGGTGGGTGAGGTCGCTGGTTCGAATCCAGTCGTCCCGACCAATAAATGCAATACGTTACCCCAATCCTGAAGGTCCAAAAGGTCCAACCGAGGGTCCACAAAGGGCCAATAACATATTTACAGGCCAAAAGTGGCTCGATTGCAGACCTGCGATCGTGGCCGATCGGCCGCTGTGGGTCGCCAACAGCTTGAGAGGAGACCGAACGGTTTCACGCCTTCACCTACGACGAACTCGTCAAAATGTGTAGCCATAAATGCCCGATGGACGGTAAGCGTTAGAGCGACGCATCTTTTGGAGCGGTAGTGTTTGTGAAGAACTCTGTTCATGAGCGTAGACACTGGATTGTTAGCTGTTCGTCGTAGCCGTGCGGAGATTCAGCGGCTTGCAGTTCTATATCGATCGAGTGGAATGAGACGTAGCGAGTTCTGCCGCAGTCAAGGCCTGGCTCTCAGCACGCTGGGCCGCCACTTGAGGAAACAGCGGAGCAGGCACTGCGATTTGCGCAGCAAGGGCATCGAGCGGAGTCGTCTGGTAGCTATGGAGTTAGCTGCTGCCGTGCCTGTCGTTCGAACGTCAGAGTTTCCCCCCACGCTGATAGTGTTGCTGTCCAACAAGCGCCAAGTGGAAGTTCGCCGCGGCTTCGATCAGGACACGCTGGCGCAGTTATTGACAGTGCTAGAGAAGTTCTAGGCCGTGTTCGGAGTGGGCGCGGCTACGCGCATTTACCTGGCGACAGGCGCGACCGACATGCGAAAAGGCTTCAACGGGCCCTATGGCCTGGTCTGCGATCAACTATTATGCGATCCCTTGAGTGGCCATCTCTTTCTGTTTTCAAATGCACAGCGCAATGGATTGAAGATACTTTTCTGGGATCACAGCGGGCTATGGGTTTGTGCGAAGAACTTGGAGAAGGGTCTCTCTCACTGGCCCGAGTCAGACACGGCCGAGAACAAGATCGTGTTGAGTCATGAAGAACTGGCGCTGCTTTTGGGTGGGATCGATTTAGATAAGACGAAGCAGCGACGATGGCATCGCAGAGTTAGTTCAGAAGAACCTGAGACTACCCGGAAGACCCTATAAAAACTTTACATGGTGCTTGTAGTTGCAATGCATTCCTGAAATCCATAAGCATCCGTGACTGAACCTGCCAACCCTTCGAACTCATCTTCTGTACCTGCGGCTTCTTCTCCTGATTCGAAACTACTCAAGCAACTGGAAGCACAACTCTCAGCGCCACTATTTGCCTTGGTAAGTGGCAGGCTGAATGCTTATCGGATCA
>JANXZS010000086.1 GCA_025355385.1 Acidobacteriaceae bacterium
GCTTTGATAAACATCGACGAGCGCTTTATCTATCTACACATTGTCATTACGCATGCGCTCAACCCGAAGCTTCGAGTGCAGTACGCTGACCGAGTCTTGATTCTCGATAGAAAGACCGGCACCATTCTTCTGTCAGACACCTTCCGCGGAGGTCGCCCGATCCGCTTCGCGACGCATCTTCACTGCTCCGGATCAGTAACGGAGCTTGGATCAGGTCAGTACCGCCTGACTGGCGGGCAGGCGAACCTGATCGCAGGGATAAAAGGCGGAAGCAAAGGGCTAAACGATACCGAGCGCGGAGAGATCTTCGTGCAGATACTGAACAGCAGCCTGTGCTCGCGCGTAGTGGTTGAAGAGCCAACGTGGATACCGGGATACATCTACGGATTGAACAACACGGGCAAGGAAGACATCAGCGATGGACGTTTTCCCCGTTATCGGCGTTGGCGCCTTGAAGGCGACCAACCAACCACACAAGGCTCGTTCCTTGTCGCGCTAGGTCTGCACCCTGATCAAACTAAGTTAGTTGGCGGGATTGTTGCCATGCCGGGCGGTGCCCACGTTCAGTTCGGCAACGCAAAGCAGACGGCACTCGGGGTCGACTGCGACTGCGAGTGCTTGCTATGGGACGAAGCCACCCAACGCATCGTTGCCATGGGGCTTCGCAGCCTGCGCCATGGCAACAGCGAGTTCACCTTCGCTTCCCCCGTCGACGCAACCTACGACAGCGCCACTGGCACAGGAATAATCTACGGCCAGGGGAACGTCGCGCCCGAGCGATCAGACGGCTTCCACTGCGACAGTTCAGCACCAAATGTCGAGGAGAGTTGGAAGACATCCAACCTCAACAGTGCATCGTTTGCAAGATCAAGGGTCAGCATCCCCAAACCGGAGACACAAGCATCATGAATGAAAAAGCAATCGAGGTAGCGATCCTGGGTAGCGGGCAGATGGGCGAGCACGTTCTGGAGCACCTTCGCGACTGCTCCTGGGTTCGCTCCATCACTATCTTCGACCGCAACCCCGAGCGGATGGAGACGCTGAAACAGTCGTTCGATGTGAAGACCGCAGCAACGCTCGAAGACGTTCTCCAAAGTCCCGCGATCAAGCTGGTCTTCATAACCGCTTCCAACAATGTGCACAAAGAACTGGCCATTGCCGCTTTGGAGGCAGGGAAGGCCGTGATGTGCGAGAAGCCAATGGCTACTTCACTCCAGGACGCGACAGCCATGGTTGAGGCCGCAGAACGCACCAACGGATTTCTTCAGATCGGATTTGAACTGCGCTACTCGCAGCTCTACACCACCGTCAAGGATTGGATCCACCGCGGCCTCCTCGGCCGTGTGCTCAATACGCAATGCACGTATATCTCAAGCGCCTGGGGCCAGCATGCCAGTTGGCGGGTTGCGTCTGAAACCAGCGGCGGCATGTTCGGAGAGAAGCTAAGCCACTACGTCGATCTCGTTCGTTGGTGGATCGGTGACTCGGTCGAAGAGGTCTATGCCACCTGCGCGCCAAACGTGATTTCATACTACGAAGTCCACGACAACTACCACTGCACCTACCGGTTCAAGAACGGCGCCGTAAGTCAACTCACCTTCATGATGGGACCGGCCGCTACCTTCAAGGGAGATCCCCTTCAGAACGCGGTCTCACAACAAGCAGGTGATGGCCACATTCTGCGCTACATGATCTATGGAGAGAAGGGCGCGGCCGAGACCGATGTCTTTCCGCGAACGATCAAGCGCTGGGAGTTTGGCGGTGACGACTATGGCCAAACCAGCGCGTGGGTCCAAAAGGAGACCTGGGAACCTCAGCTCGACTTCGCCTACTTCCATAACACCCACGATCAGGCGCACGACATCGTTCGCCGTGTCGCTGAAGGAGAACCACCGCGCATCGATCCTCGCGACGCTCTTGAGACAACAAGACTCTGTTTTGCCGCAGAATTGTCCGCAACGGAAAAGCGCCCGGTTCGTCTCGATGAATTGCGGTAGGAGTAGAACGATGCTAGTCGATGCACGCCCAAGGTCCGGAGGTAAGAATCATGCAGGATGATGTCAGCGCGCAACAGGTGGCGCCTCCGCCTTCTAACGAGCTCGCCGCCTTCTACGCGGATCGCAAACTGATGTGGCGGAACGTATCGTGGATCACCTTCGGCCACTTCGGCACGGCACTGTCGATGACCATCGTAGAGCCGTTGATGAACCTGCGACTCAAAGCACTCGGTGTCAGTGAGTCCAGCGTTGGCTTGCTGGCTTCGATGAACCTCTGGGCGGTCAGCTTTCTCGTCATGTACTTCTCCTGGAAGAGCGACCACTGCTTAAGCCGTCTCGGAAGGAGAACCCCGTTCACTTTGCTCGCGCTGCCGTTCATCGTGCTGGCCCTCGTGCTCTTTCCGCTGGCTGCGCAGAAGTGGCTGCTCGTCAGCCTGATGGTCCTCTACTTTTTCTTCAATGATATGAAGGCGTCCACCTACCCGCTGCTGGCGATCGACTGTGTCTCCAAGCCGGTGCTGGCGCGGGTCTCGGGCATCGTGGCTATTGTCATTAGCACGGCCGGCTTTCTCTCCACACGCTTTGGCTCCAGAATGGCCGACGCTCATCCTAAACGTGTCTTCTTCACCGCCGCCACGGTAATGTCGAGCATGGTGTTGATCGCGCTCTGGCGCATCAAGGAACCGCCGATTTATCACCCGGCCAGGGGCAAATTCAACCTGCTCAAGCCGATCAAGGTCGCGACTCAAGATAAGCGGATACTAGTTCTGATCGTCGCTTGTGCTCTGCTCAATGGCTTCTCCATCATCTTTAAAACCTGGGTGTGGTTCTATGCGCAAACCAAACTGCACTTGAGCATAGGCGATACCGGAGTCGCCATGTCCTGGGGCCTGCTACTGCAGGTGGCTGTCTCATACCCGGCGGGCTGGCTCATCGATCATTACGGAAGTTATATAGCGCTCTGCCTGCAGTGGACGATCATGTTTACGCTGGCGCTCTGCTCCATCCATGTTACTAACTTGCAAGGACTCATCCTTCTCATGTCGCTCTACTTTCTGTTCATGCCGCTGCAAATTGCAGGAGACACAATCCTATGGAAGACGATGGACAAGGCCGACACGGGTTCGTTCACGTCGACCGTCTCGCTTGTTCGAAATTTCTGCACAGGCATCGTTATTGCCATCTCCGGCTTCATCATCAAGTGGACCCACAGTTATATCTTCGCCTTCTGGTTCGGCTTCTTACTGAGTTCCATCGCTCTCGGCGTCTTCTTTATTTATCGCCACATCATGCGGACGGGACATACGACACCCGTAGAGGATGGTGTGCTTGAAAGCGTGGTTGAGTTGCAACCAACTGTTCACCCGGCGCGGGTCATTGCCGAAGCCTCCTGAATCTCCAACTGCCACCAACTAAGGATGGAACTTCGATGAACATACACGTAGCAGAAACTCCAGCGCAGCTTGGTCAAACGGCTGCGCGGGACATCGGTGAAACTCTGCGCAAAGGTCTGCGTGAGAGGGACCACCTGCGCCTGATTCTTGCCGCTGCGCCCAGTCAAAGCGAGATGCTATCGGCTCTTCGCCGCGAGCCTGGCATCGACTGGCAGAGAGTCACGGCCTTCCATATGGATGAGTACATCGGACTGCCCGAAGATTCGCCGCAGCGCTTTGCGAACTGGCTTAGGAGTGAGTTCGTCGATCATCTTCTGTTAGAGCGGTTCGAACAGATCAATCCCGGCCCTGATCCGGAGGCAGCGTGCCAAGCCTACGCGGCGCTGCTCGCTGAAGCTCCGATCGATCTCGTTCTGCTCGGAATCGGCACAAACGGACACCTGGCCTTCAACGACCCGCCCGCCGACCTGCAATCACCATCTTCAGTAGAAGTCGTGACGCTTGATCAAATGTGTCGCGAGCAACAGGTACTCGACCAGTGCTTCTCAACGTTTGATGACGTTCCACACAATGCGATTACTTTGACTATCCCCGCATTGCTCACAGGCCGCGAACTATTCTGCTGCGTGCCGGGTAGACACAAGAGAGCAGCTGTTCAAGCGATGTTGAAAGAACCCATCAGTGGCGACTGTCCCGCAACGGCGCTGCGAACCCACCCTTCCTGCCGCCTATATCTAGATCGCGAATCCTCACCGGTGAATGAATAGCGTGTCCACAACAACTATCATCGGCAGGGATCCACAGACAGGGAATTGTCTCTCGCTCGGTGTCGTCGATGGCTTCATCCATCGAATCGAAGAGTCGTCTCAAGCAACCGATCTCTTCCTCTCTCCCGGTCTGGTCGATCTGCAGGTGAATGGCGTTGCGGGTCTCGACGTGAACTCGCCGGAACTCACCTCCGAGGTAATCGTTCAACTAGTCGATGCCATGATCTCCCGTGGCGTCACCTGCTTCGCACCCACGATCATCACCGCGCCCGAAGCAGCTATCTGCCAAGCGCTCTTTGCCATGGCAGAGGCCCGCCGTCGTAACGCCAGGGTTGCGTCATGCATCCCATTCGTCCATGTCGAAGGCCCACACATCTCTCCGCTGGATGGATACAGGGGTGCTCATCCCTCGCCCGCCGTGCGCCCACCGTCCATCGCTGAATTTCAGCGCTGGCAAAACGCCGCGGAAGGATGCGTTGGCATGGTCACGCTATCGCCACACTTCCGCGAGACCAACGCGTATATTGCCGCGCTCGTGAAGCAAGGGGTACATGTCGCCATCGGCCACACCCATGCCAATGCCGAGCAAATTGGAAGCGCCGTCGATGCAGGTGCAAGCCTATCCACACACTTGGGTAACGGAATCGCATCAACGATTCCACGCCACCACAATCCAATCTGGCCGCAGCTGGCAGACGATCGCCTGACCGCGAGCTTCATCTCGGATGGCCACCATCTTCCGCCTTCCGTCCTAAAGGCCATGCTGCGTGCAAAGGGTTTCTCCAGCTCCATTCTTGTGTCCGACTCAGTGGCGCTTGCCGGCATGCCCGCCGGCACATACGACACACCTGTTGGCGGTCGCGTACAGATGCGAGCCGATGGCAGGCTCTGTGTCGCTGGTACCGAGTTGCTTGCCGGAGCCACGGCTTCTTTAGCCGAGTGCATCGACCACCTTGTCCGCGTGACTGATATCCCGCTGCATGAGGCTCTCAGAATGGCCACAGTCAATCCCGGAAAGTTTGCCGGAGGCCGCGGTGAACTAAAAGCCGGTGCACGCGCGGACATCGTGCGCTTCCGCTGGCAGGGTGCGATGTTAATTGAGGATGTCTGGCTGGCTGGTAAGCCTGCTTACGCGCGCGCCGCTTCAGCCGCACAACACGAAGGGGAAGCGAGATGAGACAAGTTGGAGCAGTCGATATTGGGGGCACCAAGATCGCGGTGGGCATCGTGCGCGAAGACGGAGCTATCCTCCATCAAAGTGAGTGCCCGACCGACCCCAAAGATGGCTTCCAGAGCGCAGTTTATCGGATTGAGCAGATGCTGCAGCAGGGAATTGCGCAATGCGGCACTGTCAGTGGCGTGGGCATCGCATGCCCCGGCCCGGTTGATCCATTCACCGGAGTGATTGGAGAGGTCGGCACCCTGCCCGGCTGGGAGAATGGTCAACTCGCCGAAGAGATCAGCAGGCGCCTCGATGTCTCAGTAGCGGTCGAAAACGATGGGGATGCGGCGGCTCTCGCTGAATATGCCTGGGGTGCGGAGCGAAGTGCCGGCACCCTCATCTATCTCACCGTCAGCACTGGGATTGGCGGCGGCATTGTGCACTATGGCCACCTCTATCGAAGCGCACGTGGTGCGCACCCTGAGTTAGGGCATCAGGTTATCGATCCCTCTGGGCCGCTATGCTATTGCCGCACCTCTGGCTGCTGGGAGAGCCTGGCCAGCGGCCCCGCCATGAGCGCATGGTTTCAGGAAATGGATCTCGACCATCGCCTTCTAACCGCCGGTCAGATTTGTGAACTGGCTCATGCGGGCGACGGACTCGCTAGGCGCACCGTCAAACGTGAGGCTCATTATCTCGGCCTGGGAGTGGCAAATCTAGTCACGCTCTTCGTGCCAG
>JANXZS010000096.1 GCA_025355385.1 Acidobacteriaceae bacterium
TCCGGCAGGCCCTTGGTCAGGGGACGCCAGGTGTCCCCGCCGTCTGTGGATTTGAACAATCCGCCATGCGTGCCGTTGTACTGATTGCCGTCTTCCCACGGCCCCAGGCGCGCCTCCCACAGGGACGCGTACACCACATTCTGGTGATTAGGATCAAGTACTACGTCAGAACCTCCGGTGTTCTCGTCCTTGAAGAGTACGTTCTTCCAGGTGCGCCCCCCGTCCGTCGAGCGGTAGATGCCACGCTCCTTGTTGGCGCCGTAGGGATGCCCGAGCACCGCGGCAAAGAGTCGGTTCGAGTCGTGGGGATCGACGGCCAACGCGGGAATCTGCTGTCCGTCGCGTAGCCCAAGATGTTCCCATGTCTTCCCCGCGTCCGTCGACTTGTAAATCCCATCCCCCACTGACAGATCGGGCCGATGCAGCCCTTCGCCGCTGGCGACGTAGATGATGTTGCTATCTGCCAGTGCCACGGCGATTGCTCCGATTGATTGCGTTGGCTGGCTATCAAAAATTGGATTCCAGGTCCGCCCGTAGTCGTCGCTCTTCCAGACGCCTCCGTTGACCTGTCCGACGTAAAAAATATTGGGCTGATCGGGCACACCGCTTGCGGCACGGGTCCGGCCACCGCGAAACGGGCCGATCATACGCCAGCGCATGTCAGGACTTAGATTGCCCGATTGTGGTTGTGCGTCGATCGGCATTGCAAAAAGAATGCAAAAGGCAAATAGACAAATGGCAGAGTGGTGGAAACATTTCATTGAGGAACTCCTGGCGAGGAGATGAGTCGTGCTTCCATACAACTGCATGCGTCGCAAAACTGCAACCTGACCCACAATGCGCTGAGTTCGCAGAATCGGTCCGGTGACAGCCCGGTAGTTCAATCCGACTTGCGCGCTGAAACTTAGGAGCTGAAGGGCAAGGCGGTCAACTTAGTGCAGCCGCGTGCGAGAACAGTGCTATCGCACCACGCTGCATATCCTCCCGCACGACCCGCGCCTCGACCCATAACCAGGGTTATGGTTGCTGCATTCTTTCGGGCATTACGAGCAGCAGAGCCAAACGATTCCACCACAAACTTCCCCACCTAGTATTGAAACTGTAACTCTATTGGCGTCGGCCCCTTAAAACAGGCCTCTCATCAGCAAAATGAGACATCAGGACGGCAGTCATGTCAGCCTAGCGCCGCCCTTTTTACCTACCATCAGGGGGAAATGCACTAGTCACTGCAAGAAAAAGGCCGCCGGAAAACCGGCGGCCTAAAAAACGCAGCTTACTTCATCTTCAATTGCGAGATGCGTGTGCCCCAATTGCCCAGTTGGGCGCGGGTGGCACCGCAGGTGGGATCAGCAAGGTATTGGGCCAGCGTGCAAGTCTGGCCAATGTATTCACTCGCGATCCAGATGTTATTGCCATCTACCACGGCAGCTCCGTAGTCTCCCCACCGCGAACGATTCGAGTACTGCGGGTACCCTGAGAAGCCGTCCCATGGTCCCACACCGGCAGCGGCGAGTTGCACGTCGCCTGCACCGGCGACTGCATCCACTGACGCGTATCCGGCCGACGGATAGAAGCCGGGACCGGTAAGAGTGAACGCTACTGCGCCCATGCCGTCCTCTGTTGCTGCAATCGCAGGATAGTTCACGTTGTTGTTCGGCACCGCAATATATCCCTGAGTATTTACTTTGCCACTGTTGGGGTTGATGACGAAGTAGTCGATCCCTGCCAGCGCGTGAATACCATCGAAAGTGACACCAGTGTCAAGCGCTGCCCACAACTTGCCGTTGGCGTAGTACACCTGCTGCATCCGCGAGTCGTTGCTGTCCAAACGCTGCGGCTCGGGATCACCTAATAACTGGCCCAGCGGATAATCGCCGACCTTCTGCGTCGATTTCGGAGGCACTGCGTATCCGTTGACGTCAACCGGTCGACTGCTAAGGCCCACTGCCGGGGAGTTACTATCCAGCGACGCGGTGTTCGTCACGCTCCACAGCCGCACCTGGTTATCAAAAGCGCTGTTGAAGAATACGGCGTCCGAGTTGAGCAGAAATTCCGTTCCACCGTTGTCAATATCGTACTGGGTGCCTGCCGATGTTGCGGGCCACACAGTAAATCCCGGCAGTCCCTTCGAATCCAGGTAGTCCGCCGTATTAAAGAGCACAGCCGAAACCGCACCACCGGAAGCCAGTGCTCGCTTTGACATGGCATAGATCTGTGAACCATAAAAGCCCCCTCCGAAGAGGCCGAACTCGTTCGTCGTGATGTAGAAGCCGTTGGCGTCCGCACCTACATGGGGATAATCGCCGAGGCAGAACCCCCCAGCGCAGCCGTGGTTCGGTGTACCGTTGTTACCGTCGTTGGTGGCGTCGAGCTTGTAGATCGTCCACGAACCCAGCGGGTTCGACGTATTGCTCACCGCGATGTCGAGATGGTTTCGACCAGAGAGTGCGGATGTGGTTCCGACGCGATCCAGCGTCAGCACCACCTGGTAGAAGCGTTGTGTCTGTCCATCGTAGTAGCAGGTGGGGTCTGTGACTGCGGGCCCACGCTGTCCCTTATTTGGACCGGACCGGACTATCGCCGGCGCATATCCGTAGAAAGTGTTGAGGTCGACCGCGCCAGTGAGCGGGTTGCCGGCGGTCCCAAACACGCGGATCACATCGTTCACCGACTCGACCACGTAGCCGTTGCCGACACAGAGTCCCTGGTCGGGTGGCTCCACCGTGAGCTGGTTGCCGCCATTGGCGAAACGCTGCTGATACAGGTTCAGACCGTCGAAACTGCCAGCCAGTGTGGGATTGGACTTGAACTTCGCGCCGCCGGAAACGCCCACTCCGGCACCTGCGTGCTTTGCAAAAGAGCGGTTGATGGCAACGGCGCCCGTGGCATCGTTACCACTGTCGCTGTCCGCAGAGAAAGCGGGATCAATCTCGGGGCCATCGAGGGATGTGCCCATCTGTGAAGCGCCGATCGAGGTGCTACCGGCGGGCTGAATTCTCGTGGTGGATTGAGCTGTCCCGAGCGATCCCAGGGCAAGGATCGCGGCAGCAGTCATGACGAACGTACACAGGAACTTCTGAGTCATTCTGATTTCTCCTAGCGTTGATACACCAAAATAAAATGCCGATGATATTTCCGCACACGGATGGCCCATGGAACTCTGCGAGAGTAGCTAGCTTTGGGAAAGAACGCCACTCCGGCCAAGCACCGAGGGCGCTGTCCACTGACAAACTGCACTCTATAATTCATCTCAGAAGTCGAGAAGTCAAAATGCAAGACTTTCACCGTCAGGACGCAAGGAGCGGTGCTAGGGCTGGAGGGCGGATGCTTGGAGGGTGACGAAGCCGATGCGCCCAAAGTTTTCATCGAGGACGATGAGGCGCGCGCATCAAGAAATCCTCTATGCAACGAGACAGCATCAAAATTGGTGAGGTGACACCGTGGGGTTTCTAGACGCTATTGCGGGAATGACCGGACATCAGGGCGACAACGCAAAGGTTGCAGGTGGACTGATGCAAGCACTCGACGAGCACCCGGGTGGTTTGGCGGGCGTGATGGACAGCTTTAAGCAAAACGGCATGGAACAACATCTCCAGAACTGGTCGAACGGGCAGCAGACAACGGCAACCCCGGAGCAGCTTCAGCAAGGCATTGGTGGAACGGGGCTGGTCGAGCGTGTGGCCGGCAAAGCTGGTGTCTCCCCCCAAGTGGCGGAGATGGCGATGGCAGTTATCCTTCCAGCGGTGATGGCTCACTTCACTCAGGGTGGACAAGCTGCTCCTCCTCAGGGAGGATTCGGCGGAATCGCTTCGCAGATCCTCGGCCGCTTTCTATAGGACTGTCGCCGACGATGAACTTTAATACGCTCATCTCCTTGCTGCGGCGCAGCTTCGCCGATTGGAACGATGACGATGCACCCCGTCTAGGGGCTGCGTTGGCGTTCTACACGATCCTTTCGATCTCACCGCTCGTCATACTCGTTGTCGCGATTGTGTCGCTTGTCTTCGAGAGGTCCAGCGCGCAAGCGCACTTGCTTTCGCAGGTGCAGGCGTTAGTTGGACCAGATGGCAGGCACGCCGTGGAATCGATGTTGGCGAGCGGTCATAAGGCCTCTTCCGGAATTGTTGCCACCATCGTTGGATTTCTAACCCTGGTCCTGGGTGCCTCTGCAGTCTTTGGCGAGCTCCGGTCCGGTCTGAACGCAATCTGGGAGGCCGAACCCGAAAGCAGGTCCGGTCTCTGGGGCATGGTGCGCGAACGCTTCTTCTCGTTCGGAATGATGATCGGTGTTGGTTTCGTACTCCTCGTCTCGCTACTGGCGAGTGCGGGTCTGGCTGCAATGACCAAGTTCTTCAGTGGCCTTGTTCCAATTCCGTCCTTCGTCCTAGGTGCATTCGACCTCCTTATTTCATTTGCCGGGATTGCCGTACTTTTCGGCTTCATACTGAAGTATGTTCCCGAGACAAGGGTCGAATGGAGCGACGTTCGCGTAGGCGCCGTTGGTACGGCTCTTCTATTTACTGTTGGTAAATCGCTGCTAGGCCTTTATCTTGGCAAAGCCAGTCTCGGATCGGCATATGGAGCGGCAGGATCTCTTGTAGTGATGGTCATCTGGGTATACTACTCGGCACAGATTTTCTTTTTCGGAGCGGAGTTCACTCATGTTTACGCACTCTTCAAACGCGGCGCGCTTCTTTCGCCGCCAAAGACGGCTTGAAGTAGCGCATTCTTATGACTCAGACCTTCCCCTAAACGTCTTCGAGGAAAAGATGAAATCGGAATAGCTCCCGGTCCTACATGCCGAATCTCGGCATCACACAATAGGAGTAAATACGTATCTCAGTTCTCGTGATAGCAGCTCAAACTTGTGGTAGCAGCTCAAACCAAGTATCGAGGATGGTTATGCACGGTTTCATATGGTGGATTGTTGTAGGCCTGATCGCGGGATGGCTTACCGGCAAAGTTATGAGTGGGGGCGGATACGGGGTCGTCATGGATATCGTTGTTGGTATCCTGGGCGCATTGATGGGCGGCTTCCTCATGTCGCACCTTGGTTTTGCCGGATCTGGTGGATTTACTTACTCGATTCTGGTTGCTTTGATCGGAGCAGTCATTCTGACTCTGCTGCTTCGCCTCGTCACTCGCGGGCGGGTTCAAAAGATTTAAGAGAACCTGTCTACGAGATCATGGGCAACGTGCCGTTGCCTCGCCCTGATCATACTTGTGAGGCTGCCAATCCCGAACTGAGTTGCGTGATCGAGCCTTCCGCATCGCTAACTATTCCGTCGTTCTCCGCGCCCATGCCGCTCACCAGGAAGATTCGCCAGGGACAAGCATTGCTATGGACGTGCGGTGGAGTTAGAACGGAATCGAGCGGCTGCGATTAATACAGGTCACCTACCGGAACTTAACGATGATCGGTGTATGGTCCGACGGCTTCGCCTGCGCTCGCGGGTGCATATCGATCTCGCAGCTTTCAAGCCGCTCGGTCAGCCTCGGAGACAACAGGAAATGGTCGATGCGAATGCCGCGATTATGCTCGAACGCCTGGCGAAAATAATCCCAGAAGGTAAAATGGCCCCCTTCGTGCGGATAGAGCGATCGGAACGCATCCGTATAGCCAAGGTTGAGCAGAGCCCGATACCGCGCTCGCGGCTCCGGCTGGAAGAGCGCATCACGCATCCACGAGGAAGGCTTGTGACAGTCAATATCCTCGGGAATGACGTTGAAGTCGCCGCCGATCACCACCGGAATTTTATTTCTTATCCAGTCGCTCATCGCCTTGTTCAGCCGATCCATCCAGGCCAGTTTGTAGGCGAACTTATCGCTCCCGACTGGATTGCCGTTGGGAAGATAAATGTTGACGACGCGTATGCCGAGTATCGTCACATCCAGATACCGCGCATGACTGTCGGCTTCATCACCGGCGAGCGCCGTGCTCATCGTCTCGATCGGATAGCGCGATAAGATCGCAACGCCGTTATACGCCTTCTGCGTCACAGCCACAGATTCATAACCCAGATCTTTAAAAACCTGTGCCGGAAATTCCGTTCCCTTCAGCTCCTGCAGCAGCAGCACGTCCGGATTGCGCGCCTTGAGCCACGCCGTGACATGGTCAAGTCGCGCACGAATTGAATTGACGTTCCAGCTGGCGATTTCCATGGTCCCCACTCATCTCCAGCTCATCCTATCTGTCTGCTTTGGTGTCCGTAATCTTGTCTTAAAGTGGTTGATTCCGGCCGTGGGGGTGGTGACGGAAGGGGCCGAAGCCTATCCGCGTTGACGTTTGGACGGCTAAGCGCACCTCACAGTCAACGTGAGACGTCGGTCCTGGTGGAGATGACCTGGATCGTGCCTCGCCGAAAGACGGAAATTATTTCAGCGCAATTGCCACTACTGAATACGGCGGAATGTCAAAGGTGGCCTGCGAGCCGTTTGCCACAGGAACCATAGAAGCCGGCCAACTGCTGAGTTTCGTATTTACGGAATTCAGAGTGAACAAAGTTACTTGAGGCGAGGACATACCGCTGTTGTTCAGTTGCACGGTCACTCCCCCGAAGGATTGAGCCATGGGATTGACAATCAGTATGCTGTTGGTCGAAGGCGTGTAAAAGCTCGTCACTACTAAGCCCTGCGAACTGGCTGCCGATGACAATGTGATTGACTGTGCCATATGCGCGCCATCCACCAGATCCAGATATCCGGGCGCGGAAATCAACTGGTACGTATACAGCTGAGGATACGGCGCGATCTTGCTACCGAGGGTGTCCGACCTGGAGCAATCCATCGAGGCACTAATGATTCCAAAAAGACAGAATGGCCTACTTGCAGCAGCAAAGTAAACCATTTTGGCTGGAAGCTGATTCGCTCCGACATATGCGGAATTGAGGATCTGTGCCACCGTCAAGCTATTGAACAGCGGCGAATAGGTCGTGCTGTTACGGCAACAATCCTGGCTGAATGACCAATCGTCGTTGTATTCGGAATAGTAGATAGGCGTCTTCGCTCCTAGCGGAGTGTGAGCTGATTTGACAACGGCGACTGCCTGCATGTAGCGAGCCCGCTCTCCAGAGGACGGGTCCAGAATCATCGACAGCAGCGATGGCGTACCGCCAGCCCCGTCCCAGCTCATTCCCTGTTTAATCTGTGTCCCTGAGCCCAGATAAGCGTGATAACTATAAAAGTCGACATAGGGCGCAGTGCGCGGGTCGATCAACAAACTCGGCATTGCTATACTCGCCCCGGCGGGCCCTCCAATTTTGATGGAGACCCCGTCTGCTTTTGCCTGAGCCTTCATTATAGGCGCCGCAGCGGCATAGATGTTCAGGTAGTCGACCAACTTATTGGTCGAACAGAGGTTCGCGGTATTGGGTTCATTCCATATTTCGTACTCGAGCACAAGCCCAGGAAAGGTCTTGTCGAAGTGAGCTACATACGCCGCCGCCAATTGGGCCCAGCGATTAAGGTCGGTCGGCATACTCGTGGTGGGGGCAGACTTGCACACCAGAGGCGAAGGCTGGAGCCAAGTGGGCGTGCCATCCATCTCAAGGATGGGATGAACACCTATCGCCTGAAGTGACCTCATGGCGCTGTCCATGGCGTTCCATGTGGGGGTCGTCGTTGCGTACACCAACGGTATGTTGGCATGGAGTCGCGATGACCTGAATCCGGCTTGCGCTACGTAGCTGCGGCTGGCTGCGTCAGGTAAGCTTTCGAGATATTGCACAGATAACATTCCGGGGGGTACCGCAAGCTGCGTTCCGGAGCGTGAACTAAAGTCCACTGTAATGGACGCACTGAGCGCTCCGCCGGGATCCTGGTTTCCAGACACCGCAACCGTCTGGGGACTATCACTAGCCCCATCGGTGAGGGTCAACAATGCCACGCGAGTGCCAACAGCGGTTGGCTTAAAAGCCACCGTAACTGCACAGGATGCGCCAGCGTCCAGGATCGTCCCACAGGTCGTATTCGAAATGGTGAAATCTTGTGGATCGGTACTCGTTAAAGCAATACTCGCAATCGATATTGCCGATGAAGAGTTGTTAAGAACGGTTACTGATTGCGAAGGGCTGAGAGTTCCTATGGTGCCGGAGCCCCAGGTGAGCCTTGATGGGCTTATCGAAATGCTGCCTCCGGTCGAACCAATCGTTCCGGCCCCCGAAAGCGCAACGGACTGCGGACTGTTGCTTGCGGCGTCAGTAAAGGTGAGGGTAGCGGTGCGGTTGCCTGTAGTAGCCGGTTTGAATTGGATTGTGGCTGTGCAACTGGCGGCTGCAGCCAGACTTGAACCACACGTCTTACTCAAAATTAAGAAATCTGAGGCGTTGGGGCCGGAAACCGCGATGCTGCCGACGGTAATCGAGGCTGCAGTGCCATTAATCAAAGTCGCGGTCAGCGATGTACCACCCGAACTAAGAAGTAAACTTCCGAAAGAAAGACTGGATGGACTCGCCGTAACGCCGCCCGTAAAACCGATTCCCATCCCGGAGAGAGCGGTAGTTTGCGGGCTGTTCGTGATTGTGTCGGTGAAGCTCAGAGTTGCAGTTCGAGACCCCGAGGCCGCCGGCTTAAACAGGATGGTAGCAGTACAACTTGCGGAGGCGGCGAGAGTTGAACTACACGTCTTCGTGTAGATTGCGAAGTCTGCGGCATTCATCCCGGAAATAGCGATACTAGTAATGTTAATCGCTGCAGTACCACTGTTCATCAATGTTACCGCTTTTTGGCCACCCACACCTCCGACCGGGACGCTGGTCCACGTAAGACTCGATGGACTCGCAGCCACGCTGCCGGTACCAGTGGAAGTGGTCCCCATCCCGGAGAGTGCAACGGTCTGCGGGCTATTCGTGGCCGTATCGGTAAGGCCGAGAGTAGCGGTGCGAGTACCTGTGGCAGCCGGCTTGAATAGGATCGTCGCGGTGCAACTGGCCGATGCTGCGAGGCTTGAACCACACGTCTTGCTGAAGATCAAAAACTCTGCAGCGTTGGGGCCCGTGATAGCGACGTTGCCGATTGTCATCGAGGTCGCATCGCTGTTCGTCAATGTGACGGATTTTTGGCCCCCCGCACTGCCCACAGTCACACTGGACCAGCCCAGACTCGTAGGGGAAACGATGGCTGCCGCTAAATAATGTGATGTGGGAAACCAACACAGCACTAAGAGCGCTGCGAGTAAGTTCGTCCGTCGGTGCGGTTGGGAAACAACTTTGGAACATTGGGACATGAAACGGCAGGCGAAAGAAGGACTCATACTCAGGACCTCGGCGAATTGAATCAAATAGTGATGTATGTTCAGAGCAAATATCTTTTATGCTTCAATTCTTCGCGAACGCTCTAACTTTACACATTTTTGACTTATCTAAATTTGTTTGTAGTGCACGCAGTGGTAATGGGTGGTGGGGTTACTACAATTCGTGAATTACCCATCTTTTTGATTGTTGGTGATGCGAAGGGGTGGTCTTATTTGGCGGTGATAGTTGTTGACCATCGAACACCAGCCTCAAACTACTCACATGCACGCGTATGCCCATTGTTTGGCTGCGCGCGAAGCATGCGCGGAAACGGCGCCCGGGGGTCGACCCAGAGAGTTCGCTGCCTTTTTGGGTTTCAATCTCACGCAACACACCAACCAGCTACAGGGCAACCCGGTGGCGTTGACGGAGTCTTTGATGGGCATTCCTGACGGGCTTGGAAGTTATGCCAAATGCGGCGATCCTAGTTTGCAGCGTGCAGTTCCTTCCAAGCCTAATAGCGTCATCGTTAACTAGGTGAGAAGTAAATCTCGAACGCACCCAACACTCACGGGAAACGGACCGGCCATTTGTGCTTAGACAATCTATCCAGGCGATCCGCTAGGGAAGCTCTGCGCAGGTATAAGATTTTGCGGTGCCGGAGATCGATGGCGAGTGGCGGTGATTTCTGGGCTGTATTGTTGGGAACCGATGCCCTCGTAGGGTTTGATTTGAATCGTCAACAGGTGTTTTCCCGGCCTC
>JANXZS010000317.1 GCA_025355385.1 Acidobacteriaceae bacterium
CCGCTTGGCCCCCCTGGCGGCGTAGTGTGTCTGGAGGCCGGGAAAACACCTGTTGACGATTCAAATCAAACCCTACGAGGGCATCGGTTCCCAACAATACAGCCCAGAAATCACCGCCACTCGACAGAGATCTCCGGCACCACAAAATCTTATACCTGCCAGAGCTTCCCTAGGTCCACCGCCCGGTATTCGCAGATCTAGTGTGTGATATCGAGATTGTCGAATTGGGCCCTGTTCCAGGCAGTGCCTATGGCGAACATCCCGTGTGTGTGCGACGTGTCATTAGCGCTTCCCAGCTTGGCCCCATCGAGAGTGGCACTAACCTCACCGCCGCGAAATTCGAGTCCGAGACGATGCCACTTGCCGGGAGATATCGCCGCCGTTCCCGAGACCAGCGACAACGTCGGCTTCTTGAATGTCGCCGATTGCAGCTCCCACTTACCATCGGATTGCACCTTGAGGATGTAACCGCTGGGGTAGATCGCATGATTATCTTGAAACACGTCGGCAGAGTCAATCCGACCCATCACGGTGGCTGTGCCTGTGCCAATCAAAAGCGCGTCCACAGTGACCTTGTAGTCTTTCCAGGTAACATCTCCCGCCAGCGTGAATGGATCAGGAAGCACGGCTCCCCACGGAATCGGCTTCTGGGTGATTATCTGCTCCAGGCACTGGCCACTGCGGTGCATGCATGGATGCGCCTCAAATGCACCATCCTGGTCGGATAAGTACTTGGGCGTACGCAGGAGTTGAGTGCTCTCGAAGTCGTCGCTATAAGGTATAGGAAAGGGCTTCTGTGCGGGCGGTTGCACCTTTCCCTTGCCCTGGCCCATGGTCGTGGTCAAGGAATAGATCGAATCCGGCTCAAAGGTAAATGTGAAGACGCCACCCTTTGGCTTGAGATCTGCCACTCGTTCAAGGCTCTTCTGACCGTTACTCTGCCAGATATAGACCGTTCCCTGCGAAAGGCCGCCTGCGATTTTGAAGCTAACCTGCTGTGGCTTTTCCGCGGTGATAGTTTCGAGTATCAAACTCCAGTCCTTCCCTTGTGGGGACTTCAGGGAGACATAAGTCCCTTTCTCCGAAAGGTAGCCCGAGGACGAATCGAGATACTGCCATCCAGGTTGCGCAAACTGTGTGGTGTGTGCGGTCACCCAGATGGTCGACTGCACGTCGTAGTAGCCGGACCACGGAGTGTTCGCATACATAAGTCCGGAATTAGGCGCTGCAAGGATGTCGTAGTACGACGTGATCGGACTCCATATTTCCGTCTTCGTCATAGTGCCTTCGAGATAGTTCTTGTTATAGAGGTTGGCTAGAATACGTCCGCCAATAGGCCAAGTGCGGGACACGATTGGACCGCCGCCGCTGTTAGGCTGATCTTCGCTGGACCACAAAACCTTTCCACTCTTCCTCGCCGGATCTGTCGTAGTGATCTTCCCTTTGTCCTGTGGGTAGTGGACGCCGATTACATCCACGGCTGCCTTAAGCGCAGAATCAGTCTGGATCTCGTCGGCGATCGCCCATTGTCCCTTGCCTTCACCGGGATACTCATCGCAACATACAATTTTGGTGTCGAGTCCATGACGTTGGAGAGTGCGGTGCAACTCTTTTACATATTCGGCATCGTAAACGGTCTCGTTCCATATCCCTGTGTAGCGGATATGCAGTCCGTATTTATCTCGGGCACCCTGGATGAAGTCCGCCATGTATTCCGCCATGTCGGGCGAGTAATACTTGCCGCCTCCAACCCAGCCAGGCGCTCCCCACGGAAGTATGTCCAAGATGATATTGGGATTCCGCTTGTGTGCCTCGACCATCAACCACCACTCATAGCCGCGGGTGTAGTCATGGTCGTCGCGCGACCTCATGTGACTAGGTTCGGATCCATCCGTTGAATTCGTGTCGCTGCCCACCTCGACCTTCAAGTGCTGCAGAGCAGCACCGTAAGCTGGCTTGAAGAGGTAATCGAGAATCTGGTTACGTTGTGGTTCCGGGTAATCGACAAGAAGCCTGGTCGAAGCCCCGGCGCTGAGAGCACCTAGCCCGTCGAACGTGCGCCCAGCGCTGCGCCCGTCAATAATAATCACCTTTTCTTGCGCGGAACAAAGGATTGCCAGGCTCACACAACAGATAGCCGGAATTACCCAAAGAGACACGCGCACTGCGTGTCTAGCCAAAGAGGACACACTACCAGTCTTCATGACAACCCCCGGTGACCCACCTAGTTCCAATAACGTTCAATGTCCTCAAGAGACCTCCCCTTTGTCTCCGGAAGACGGACTGCAAGGAACGCCACGCCGCCCGTACAGATCGCAGCATAGATCCAGAACGTGCCTGCTGCTCCCAGAGCCCGATTCAGAAGAGGAAATGTGTACGTGAGAATGAAACATGCAACCCACAGCGCTGCTACTGAAATTGACATCGCAGCTCCGCGAACCCTATTCGGGAATATTTCTGAAATAATCACCCAGGTTACCGGCGCGAGCGACATGGCATAACAGGCGATTGCGCACAGTACCAGAAGTAGCATGTGAATCCCATGGCTATGCATACGATAGAAGATTCCCAAAATTATATAGACGACGACTAAACCGCTGCAGCCTGTCAACATGAGTATGCGCCTCCCGTACTTGTCAACCGTAAAGAGAGCAATCAGGGTGAAGACAAGATTCACGCTTCCCGTAACAACAATGTTAAAGAGGATATCTGAGACCTGATACCCGGCTGCGGAGAATACCTCTTCGGCATAGTTAAAGATAACGTTGATTCCGCACCACTGCTGAAGGACGGCGAGTGTTATGCCGAGTAGGAGAACTTTTCTAATCTTTGCTTCGCCTAGAACTTTCTTTGCCGCAGCTTCGGGCTTGTACGCTGCTGAGGAGTCTATCTCCTCCAAGCTATTTGCTGCGTAAGAAGGGCCACCGATTTTAGCCAGAACCTTCCGGGCATGCTCCTTGAGTCCGCGTTGCGCGAGCCATCGCGGACTTTCCGGCAAAAGAAAACTTGCCGTGAAGAATAGAAGGGCGGGGACGGCGGTAATGGCAAACATCCAGCGCCAACCTACCTGGCCATTCCAGGAAGCGGCAATCTGCTGTGTACTTGCACCGACAGGCACAGGCTGGGCAATAACCCAGTTCGTGATCTGCGCCAGCAACATACCTATCACAATCGTTAGTTGATTCAGCGAGACCAGCTTTCCCCGTAAATGAGACGGAGCAAGCTCTGCGATATACATTGGAGAGAGGCTGGACGCCAGGCCGATTCCGCATCCGCCGAATATCCTCCACGCAACGAACATGGCAAAACTGCTCGATAGTCCCGTGCCGATTGAGGATATGGTAAAAACAAATGCGGCCACGATGAGCAGCGGCTTTCGTCCGTATCTGTCGCTGAGCTTGCCGGAAACCATGGCACCCAATAGGCAGCCGATGAGCGCACAACTCATCGCCCAACCCTGCATCGCTGGGTCGCTTAAATGAAAGTAGCGCTCATAAAAGGGCTTGGCGCCTCCAATAACGACCCAGTCGTAGCCAAACAGCAATCCGCCCAAGGCACCTATTGAAGACACCGCCCAGATATAGAAGGAATTGAAGGAGCCTTCCTGCCCAACAGGTGTCGACTCGGACTGCGAAATGGCTATCATGACTGCCTGCCAAGGCTGACCTCGGGCAGGTGAACGGAGCTGGTTGAATGCCAGAAGCGTAGCTCCTCGGTTGCCAGCAAGTAACTTGGATCCATGGTCAATACCCGTTGGAAGGACTCCCCAGCAGAGCTCCGATCGCCTATCGAGGCTTGTTCCATGGCGCCCAGAAAGAGACACTCTATGTCCCTGCGCTTTGCGAGATCGTCGCGGAACAGTAGCAGATTTGGCAGAGATGTCGCAAAGTAGTCAATTCTGGGCTCAGTGCTTTGCTTACTCTTTATGTACTGCCGAATCTCTTTAAAGGTGTTAGTCGCTTCGTCCTCGCGGCCAAGCTGGCGAAGAGCGATCCCTTGATAGCAGCTATGCACTGAAATTCCGGACAACGGTGCTGCGGCTTGTAAGAAGAATGACTCCGCTGTCGTCGTCTCACCTGCCATCTGCGCTGCCAGCGCGGCATAGTAATCAATGTCTCGCTCGAGCGTAAGAAGGTGCTTTCCCTCTCCTAAGTTCTTGGGATACACACGGGCTGCTTGAAAATACTCTGCTGCCCGTCTCGCATTCCCCTTGTCCAACGCTTCCCGACCCAGAATCATGTTGGCCCGCACGTACTGTTCTGAGACCAGACCTTCTCCCCCCTCCCAGGGGCTGAACTTGCGTGAAGATAGAAGCTGCAGCACCTTCTGCGACTCACCAAGCTGATTGAGGAGCGTAACGTACTCGACGGTGAGATCGTCTCGTGAGTCGACTAGGTCGACGTGTTCTTCAAAAAATCTTTTTCTGTCTGCAGGGTCCACGCCGACGCGCTTCTTCAGCTGATCCCACTCATACAAGAGGCGCGCATCAAACGGGGAGCTCAGGAACGCTTTGCGGTAGCATTCCAGCGCCGCCTCGGCATTCCCAAGGTTGTTGTACTGGGCAATTCCGAGGTTTCTCCAGGGTATGGAGAAGTGCGCGTCCAGTGCGACAGAGGATCGCCAGCACTCGATCGCCTCTTCCCACCTGCGCTTGTCATAAAAGAGATTTCCGAGATAGTAATGAGCTTTTGCGTCCGCGGGATACTCCCGAACAACCCACTGAAGAAGAAGCATTTCCTCCAATCTGGAAGGGAAGCAATACAAAGGCGGCGCACCCGCGGCTCGCACAGCATAGTTTGAAGCCATTGATGCTTGACCTTGTTGAGTCGTGAGCCACAACAGTAGATATAAGGCGATGGGAAAGTTCACGCCGCCATTATCCGCCGCAGCCTTCAGTAGATCGAAAGCATCCCGCTGCAGACCTTCGGAGATATAGTCGAAGGCTACGTCGAGTAGCGTCTGCACATCTCCTGCAAGCTCAGTCAGGACTGTGCTGCCACCCTGGCTGGCCGGATTGCTGAGGAAGTAGATCTCCGCTAATGAGCGAAAGTCGAGGGCATCGACTGCCAAGGTTTGGCTTACGACGATAGCCGCTTCGTCGTGCCGCCCCAGTCTGCGCAAGATTGTCGCCTTGAGCCCTCGCGCCTTCATATGATCGGCGTTTGTTCGCAAGCTCCTTTCAAGCTTTTCCAAAGCAGCGCTGTACTGGCCGCGGCGGCTATCGATCGACGCCAACGCGTAGTAGCCTGCACTCTGCCAAGCATAGTTCCAAGTGCATTTGTAGAATGCGTCGTACGCTTCATCCTCGCGCCCCAGATAGTTCAGGGCGAGTCCCAGGTTGTAGTAGGGCTCGCCATCGTAGGGATTCGGATTCCTCATGGTCAGGCGTCGCAGGGCGGACTGGAAATGGCTTTCGGCCTTCGCCAAGTTGCCCCTGCGCAGCTCCTGCAGTCCCATGGCGTTGTTCAGTCGCGCATCTTGTGGGTCGCGTTTCAGCCCTTCCAGCCAATACGTTTCCGGCTCGCGAGTCCCGTGTCGGTATTGCTCCAGGTGCAAGCCGGTTAGATACAACTCCTCGTTGGTGGGGATAGCTCCTGGCGGCGGCGGTTCCGTCGCTGGCTGGGGCAGATCTTCGGCGACCGCCGCTTCCGGTCGATAGGACAGAAGTACGTTTCCTATGCTGTCCAGCACTTCCAGTTGAAGGCCCTCCAGCGGCAATTGTTGGCACGGGGTGGAATCAATGAGCGGCGCACCGGGCCTTATCTCTGCAGTTCGCTCGTAGATCATCTTCCCCTGTTGCATGAGTTTGACTTTCAAGCTGAGCGACTCTGTCGTGCACACACCGAGGCGTGCTGAACGATCCTTTACTTCAAGGTTGATCGCAGCTTGCCGATTGGCATTCTTTACCGGGCCAATTTTCTGGATGGGATACCAGAATTGGCTGAACGTTTTCGTCTCATAGGGCTGTAGCCAGGAGAAGTCGGGTTGGTTATCGGTGTAGGCCCCGGCCATGAGTTCTACATAAGGACCATCGCTATCCGTAAGATTTCTGTCCCAGGCGTATCCAAACTCGGCATTGCCCCAGGTCCAGAGCTTCTTACCCGGCGCCACGTTATGGTTCGAGACATGGACAAGTCCTGCATGCCGGGAGTGATCATACCCTCCGAAGAAATCGTACTTTGATTTTGAGACCATGTAGGAAGTTGGTACAGGAATGTTCTTGTACCAAGAGATATCTACTCCTTCGGTGTAGTCCACACCATAGTAAAAGTTCCTCGCAATGGGGAAAGAGGACATTGCGCGCTTCGCGTGATCCGCCACGCAGGTCACATCCTGAGGAAAGAAAACCTGGTATTGGTCGTGCACTCTCACGGCAACATTGGCCCACCAGAGGAATGTCTGTGGCAACGGGGTCCGGTTATACAAGCGAACCTTTGCTTCTACAAGCGACTTACCTGGGTGGAGGCAGATGCCGACCATGCCTTTCATACGATTCATCGGTTCGTGCTCGCTCAACCACACGGTGCAGCTTCCGTCGGCTCCCTTTTCAATTCGCGAGTGCACTGGCATATAGGTCGTGGGTCGGTGGTGCTGAGGCCAATTGAACTCAACGCCACCGGAGATCCATGGACCCAACAAACCCACCAACGCGGGCTTGATGACATGCTGGCGATAGAAGAAGTCGTAGTCGTTTGTTTTATCCTGGCCAATATGGATGCGTCCACCAATCTCGGGCAGGATCATGAGACGTACGAATTCATTTTCCAGCATCACGCAGCGATAGATTTTATCGGATTTCACCGTTGCCACGCGATCCGTAAAGGGATTGGGATATACCTTGCCGCTGCTGCCCTGATAAACCCTCTTCTCCAGAAACATCGGGTTAGGATCTGCGGGCTGGACCGGATAAGTCGGAATGACGATATCCTGCTCCCATGCCTGAACTTCCCCGGGTGCAACTGTGCCTGGCTCTTTCATCGAACAACTCCCCCGTTGACAATTTTCCGGCGGCTGCGGAGTGCGCGATTCGGGGTCCACTGAAGCCCCGGATCAGAAGCACTCGTTAACGTACCCGGAAGTGAAGAAGCTGTCAATCAAAAACATTAAAGAGATGGGAAGAATGCTGCAATGAGCCCACCTACGCTTGCGAAGGCATGGACGACGCCTGCCGGGAGCCATTCAAAATCGCGATACGCAATTTCACGTCCCCGGAAGGATGGGATACACTTAGCCACAATCGTGAGCAAACAGCCGACTAAGCCGCCCGGTATCAAAGACATCGCGAGTGCACTCGGAATCTCTATCGGTACTGTGGATCGAGCGCTGCATGGGCGGTCGGACGTCAGTGCAAACACGCGCGCTAGGGTGTTGAAGGTGGCCGAGCAGCTTGGCTATCGCCCCAATATGGTGGCACGCTCGCTCAAGCTGAACCGGCAGTTCCGGGTGGGGGTATACCTTCCTCGCCAAATCGCTTCCTTCTTCGATCCACTGCGGGAGGGCATACGAGCCGCGGCGGCTGCGTATATCGGGATCAATGTGGATTTAGATTTTCATTCTTTCCCGCGCCTCGATGAAGGCCAACTCGAAGAGTTGGAAAGCGCGGTGGGCCAGAATTATGACGGACTGCTGCTCACGCCCGGCGATCCTGGGCGCATCGATTCAGTCTTGAGACGAATCGCGCGGCAGGGTACCGCGATCATCTGCGTAGGCAATGATGCTCCTCGCAGTGGACGACTCGCGGCAGTTTCTACTGACTCCTACACCAGCGGAGCCATTGCCGCGGAGATGCTTGCGCGCACGATTCAGAAGTCAGCTGCTGTTGCGACTATCACTGGCGAGCTCACCATTATGGATCATGCCGAGAAGTTGCGTGGCTTTGCCGCCACACTCGCCGTACTGGCGCCCCACCTCTCACTGCTTCCAGTGATTGAATCGCACGAAAGCCCGAAGGAAGCCTATCGCCAAGCCTCCGCGCTACTCAGCCGCAAGCCCCGCCCAGCAGGACTATACATAAGCACCGCCAACAGCATCCCGGTGTTACAAGCTCTGGATGAGCACCTCCTAAAAGACGTACAGGTAATTACTACGGATCTCTTTCCGGAACTTATTCCACTGCTTGAGTCGGGTAAGATTCTGGCAACCTTGCACCAGAGGCCATTCGTTCAGGGCAGGACAGCCTTTGAATCGCTTGCGCGTTATCTGGTGGAAGGAGTTCAGCCAGAACCGGTTACAAAGCTGGCGCCTCACATAGTCCTGCGCAGTAATCTTCCCCTCTTCCTCAGTCAGATGATCGAGCCGGAGGATTCGGGATCGAAGGACCCAACGCCCCCGAAGCGGTAGTCTTGCTCTGTACGCCAGCATTCTATAGTGGCCCTGAACGCCGTCATCAACCTGCTCCCCTCGCGGGCCTTTCTGCTTCCAAGTTTTTGACAAATTTACTTGGTAACGTACTCGGGTACACATGGTTCGCAAGTCTTGGCACCGTGTCTGCGCAGGCATCAGCCTAGGTTGCCCTGGTCCGGATTCGTCGTAAGCGCGAGTAGGTTAGACTTTCACCCGATGGAAATTCCAATGTCCAAGCCCTCCAGATTGCTGGTCACAGTTCTCGCTGCAACGCTGTCGTCGATCGCTCAGAAGAGTTTCTCCGCCCCGCTGCAATCTCCCGCGCCGTTCCCCGCGACCACCGCAAAGTCGATCTCGATCGTCCGCGATGTGCTTCCGACGCGGCCCTTCAAGTGTGGTGGGACCGTACGGCGCTTTGCTCGGCCAGCAGGACGGAAGCTACGAGGCGTGGGTATTTCCGTGAAACGCAACATGCGCATCACGGCGAATATGCAGGACTACGCTATACCTATCGACGTCAATGAACATGTGGCAACGACCGGCGTTAATGGCAAAGATCTGGGCAGGTAGACAACTAAGTTATTTACTGATTCCGGCATTATGAAGTGGCTTACTTCGGCGGTTTGTTTTGGCCCACCCTCTGGACCGAGCGAACTCCTAGTCTTGACTGAGCGCGAGCTTGGTCTGGGGGCGGGAGTTGGACTGGAGATCGAAGGTGGAGTTATTC
>JANXZS010000318.1 GCA_025355385.1 Acidobacteriaceae bacterium
CCGCTTGGAACCGCGACCCCAAGCCGTTCGTGTGGACGGCGACTGTGGATTCAATTGTCCAGAAGCTAAACCGGTGCAAACAGACGCTGGAGCGGATCAAGCCCGGTTGCACCCGCCCCAGGATGCGAAAAAATAAGGGAAAATAACTCCAGTCGTTTGTGAGACACTACACAAGCAGCCCGTCGGACTTGAACAGCCGGTTCTTATACGAAACCGCGCACGGGCCGGAATACCCGCCTATACAACGGAAGCAAAAAATCGGAAGAGGCCATCTGTTGACCGAACCAACTCCTCCTGCCACCGGCCTCAACCGATCCAGCAGACCCAGGCTCCTTTGTTTCGAGGTCGACGGTGTTTTTGCCCGAGATTTTTAGCCCTGCATCGCCATTTTTGATTCCGCGCGCCAGCACATGCAGCCGTTTGAGGTTGTAGGCCAGGCACACCAACTCCCATTCCAGGCTCACTTTCCCCACCCCACGCAATAGAAATTGGCGAAAGCCCAACACACTCTTGATGATCCCGAAGACCGGCTCCACCGTCTGCTGCCGTAACTTGTATCTGGTTTTGCCTTCGGTGGTTTGCAGCCGATGTTTCATGATTTCGCTGATGCTGGCTGGTGGCTCAGGCGCGACGGGTTCTGGCTTTTGCTCTAAATCCCTTACCGTGCGGTGGTGGTCTTTCTTCTCCAGCGCCGCATAGACGGTCGTCCCAGTAGGCCGACCTTCGCAAGTTTGCTCCACGTTCTGCACCGCCGCTTCGCTATAAAATCCACTGTCGGTCAGCACGTTGGCCACCGACTTCACCGGTTGAGCAATGGCCGCTACTGTCGGCACCAACTCTTGTTTATCGTTGGGTGCTTGGCTCACCCGTTGTCCCACGATTAATCGACTCTCCACCTCCACCGCCGCTTGGGCATTGTAGCTCTGTTCAAAATGCTGGCCGCTGCCCGCTTTCATAATCCGGCTCTCCGGGTCGGTGAAATTATATTGATCCGAGCCTTTGGGCTGCTGCTCCGGCTCTTGGGGCGCGGGGCCACGTGGCTTTTGTCCCTTGTCCTTCTGCGCCTGGCGCTCCGCCAGTTTGGCCTGGTATTGAGCCATTTCTGCTGCCGCTCGCGCTTTGGCTCGCGCTTCAATTTGAGCCCGCGCCGACGCCAGTTTGGCCTTGCGCTCTTGCCGACGCTGCACTTCTTCGGGAATACTCAAGCCCTCTTCCAGCGGCGTGCTATCGGCCTGCTCGGCTTTGGACAATAATTCTTTGACCTCCAGTTCCAGTTGTTCGATGGTCTTGCCCGCGTGCTCGTAACTGACCGCCGCGTGTTTGCTGGCGTTGGCCAGCACTTTGGTCCCGTCCACCGCCACGGTGATTTGGCCCACCTGCAGGAATTTCAACGCTTGAGCTAACTCCAATACCCGGACGAACGTCTCTTGCACCAGCGCTTTGTTCTGCGCCCGGAACGAGCAGATCGTGTCATGGTCCGGATGGGTATCGCTACAAATCATCCGCACCGGCACGCTGTCATAGGTGGCTTGCTCCATGCGCCGCGAACCGAAGACCCCGGTGGCGTAGCAGTAGAGCAACAACGCCAGCAGCATCCGCGGCGGGTATTGCTCGCTGCCCGTTCCCCGTTCATTGACTCGGATCTGGCGCAAGTCCATTTCCTCAGCCGCATCAAGTATAAAGTGCGCCAGATGTTTGGCGGGCACCCAGTCGCGCAGGTTGGGAGGCAGAATCAGCGGCGTATCGTAATCTACGTTGACGAAGCGTGCGGCCATGCTCCATTGATCCTTCGGCCGAGCTATTTGTTCAAAAATTGTTCCGAAAAATCTCTCGCGGCTAAGTCCGACAGGCTGCTAGCGCCTGTTCACACTACGTCGCGGCCCCGCGGAAATAGACGGCGATCCCGAATGACCCCTCGCGAACGCGCGGCCCGGGCCGGAAGATGGCTGGTGAGCGGCCCGCCCCTTGTCTATCTGGTGCTGTTTTTCGCGGTGCCGGCATTGATCATGGTGCTGGCGTCCTTCCGCACGCCCGGAGAGTTCGGCGGACTCGCGCCGCTCGTCGACGAGTCCGGGCGCCTCGATCTCAACATCGAAAGCTACGTCCGGCTGATTACCGAGCCGGTGTACGCGCAGGTGTTCGTCAAATCGGTGGGGTACGCCGCATCGACCACGCTCATCTGCCTGGCACTGGCCTACCCGCTTGCGGCACTCGTCGCGCAAAGCCCGAAGCGCCACCGCAACCTGCTGCTGCTCCTCGTGATCCTTCCGTTCTGGAGCAACTTCCTGATCCGTATTTATGCGTGGATGATCATCCTCGGGCCGCAGGCGGCGCTCGCACGCACGGTCAATGCCGTCTTGGCGTGGTTCGGAGCGGACCCCGTTGCGCTGCTATTTTCGTCGTTCGCGGTGCTCGTCTGCCTCGTCTATGTCCACCTGCCCTTCATGGTGCTGCCGCTGTATGCCAACCTGGAGAAGCACGACCCGGCGCTGCTCGACGCCGCACGTGATCTCGGCGCCAACGCCTGGCAGCGCTTCTGGCGGATTACGTTCCCTCTTTCGCTGCCGGGCGTCTATGCCGGCGCCGCGCTCGTCTTCATTCCCGCGCTGGGGATCTTCGCCATCCCCGACATCCTGGGCGGCCCGGACGACAGCTTGATCGGCAATGTCATCAAGCAGCAGTTCCTGGAAACGCGCGACTGGCCCTTCGGCAGCGTGCTCTCGATCATGCTTACCATCGCGGCGCTGGTGCTGGCCGGGCTGGCCGCATGGGTCGGCCGGGCCGGGATATCCGGGCAACGGCCGGGCCGTGCGTAGGCGGCGTTACTGGCTATGGACGGCGGCGCTTTGCGGCTATGCCTTCCTGTATGTGCCGCTGCTGATCGTGATCGTGTATTCGTTCAACGATTCGCGCCTTAATGCCGAGTGGGTGGGCTTCACGCTCGATTGGTACCGGCGGCTTCTGGCGGACGACGGCATGCTGGTGGCCGCGGGGAATTCGCTGCTGATCGCCTTGGTGGCGAGTGCGGTTTCCACCGTGCTCGGAACCATGGCCGGTGTCGCGATGTACCGGTACCGCACCCGCCTGTTGCCGATCCTGGTGTTGACGCCGATCGCCATTCCGGAAATCCTCATGGGCGTATCGCTGCTCATCTTTTTCGTGATGCTCAACTTCACGCTGGGTCTCGCCTCGGTGGCACTCGCCCACATCGCCTTTTGCATCGGGTTCGTCGCGATCGTGGTGCGAGCGAGGCTCTCCGGCATGGATGAGAGCCTGGTGGAGGCGGCGCGCGATTGCGGGGCGACGCCATGGCAGGCCTTCCGCCATGTCACGCTTCCGCTCATCATGCCGGGAGTCATCGCCGGCGCACTGATGGCATTCACCCTGTCGATCGACGACTTTGTGATCACGTTTTTCACCGCGGGCGCGGGCACCGTTACCCTGCCGTTGCAGATCTACTCGATGATCAAGATCGCGGTGACGCCGGAGGTCAATGCGGTATCAGCGCTCTTGATGCTGCTCACGCTGCTGCTGATCGTCATTGCCTCGAAGCTTTCCCCCAGCCTGTATCAATCCGACCAGGAGACCCCCGCATGAGCCGATTCTTGAGCGTGATACTTTTTCTCGTTGCGCTTCCCGTCGCAGCCGCCGACCGACTGCATCTGTACAACTGGAACAACTACCTCGCGCCGGAAACGCTCCAGCGCTTCGAGCAGTCCTGCAAATGCACGGTCGTGCAGACGTACTACTCGGACAACGAGGAGCTCCTGGCCAAGCTGGCTGCAGGCGCCAAGGGCTATGACGTGCTGGTGCCAACGTCCAACGCGGTGCAGGCCTTGATCAGGGGCGGACAACTGCGTCCGCTCGACAACGCGGCGCTGCCGAATGTCAAGTACGTGGACCCGGCATACCTCAATACGCCGTTCGATCCTGGCAATCAGTATTCGGTGCCGTATGCGATGTCGACCACGATCATCGGGTACAACGACACGAAGATGAAGGAGTTGGGTGTCCCGACCGACA
>JANXZS010000001.1 GCA_025355385.1 Acidobacteriaceae bacterium
CATGCGGTCTTGCGCCACCGCGACTGAAGTGACTGCGAAACATTTTCGACCACGCTCTGCATTTCCTTGCTAAACCATGCCACAATGTCCCTCTGGTCTTTTTCCGAGAACGAGAAAAACGGAGTGCGGTTTTCGTTTGTCAGTGCCTTCGATCTTGCCAGACGCGCAGTGAACGCCATTTTGGCGCTGGTTGCGCTTACGCTTCGCACAGTAGCGTTTTCGAGCATGTGCCCGCCCTTTCCTATACCCCACATATCGCGGATTGGCTGAAGCCCTTTACTTGCCTTCCAGGCGGCATATCCTGCAACCTTGAACAAGCGTCTCCCTTTGACGTGACGAGCCACGCCCAGAGGTAGCATCGGCGCATCGTCGGAGCCAATCCCCTGGCGGGTGCGAGCTTTCACTGTGGCCAGCGCAAACTCTGCACCGCGTCTCATCTGATCCTGCGAGAACGTCAATGGAAATGGCGCTTTCCCAGCAAGGCTTCGGGTGCCTCCACCAGAGAATTTTACTGATATTTCGATCATGATGGACACACGTAACGAAGCTCAAGGTTAGCCCACCCGGTAACCGGGTCCATGATGATTTCCTGGACCCGATAGATACCGGATTTCATCGGAGCAGGGGCCGCCGCAATTGTCACCGTATCGCCTTTCTGCGGGCCCAGCGGGATGTCTGACGGCTTGACCATCAGCGAGCTGTCTACTTTGCCCTCTGGCGATGCGTAAGCCCCGCCAGCATTAAGCGCACCGGTTAAAACGAACCCCGGCACTGCATCAAATTGTTGCCCTGCAGACCGCGAATAAACGAAAGCGGTCGATGAGCCGAAAATGCTCTGGATGGTGGATATCGCGATACCAGCCAGAGCATCGAAGGGCGACATGAGTTAAGCGAGAACAGTGATGCCGCGAATCACCAGCCGAACGGTCGCATCGCCGGTCAGTGCACCGAGCGCCGAAGTGCCATCCGGCTGAACCATCAATGCGACGCCAATGATTTTGTTGCTGCCTACCGTCGAGGTTGCGACCTTGGCAGTGTTATCCCAATACACCAGCGAGCCATCGGTGAAGGTGGATGCGTCTTTCGCGAGATCTACCACACCTTTCATCACGAACTGCCCAACCGCTCCATTCGCGACGTCATCCGCCGCAACGCCAAAGATCCGCCCCACCAGCGCCCCTTGCCCCGACGTGCGCGCGTAGGGAGCGGTAAGCGAGATGGTATCTCCTGCCTGAATCCAATTCTGCATTTTATTTTCCTCTGATTTTTCGTTAAAGGTCTGCGAGAGACGGGGCGCGCCGGGACGCGCCCCTCCGCTATTTAAGCGCCGGCGTTTTTGTACATCCCGCGGAAGTCCAGGGCCTTAGCTGCAAAGTCCTCGCGGACCTTCAGTTCCATGCCATCAACTTCAAAGCCCATCCGGGTCTCCATGTAGACGCCTTCCTGACCTTCCAGGTAGGCGTACTCGATGGTATCGATCATGCCAGGATCAGCCGAGAGGTACCACGCTGTAGCGCTGTTTGCGTCCAGGCGGGGCTCCGGGATCACGGTTAGGGTCGGCCCGATGGGATTGATGTTGCTCTGCTGTGTGACGATAATGCCGGTCTGCACCGTGTATTGCTGTGCGACCGTTTCGAGCGCGGCAGGAACGATGAGGAACTTGGGAGTTAGGTTGAGGTATCCGATGCCGTTGAGGCCAGTCTGGACGCGCAACGCTTTACGCGCAACGCCAAGATTCGCCACGTTAATTACTGTTCCTGCGCCCGTGTAGTTGTTGTGCGAGGCGTGGAACAACGGCACGGAATCCACCCCGAGCGCGGCGTTGGCGGTGATGATACCCCATACCACATCGGATTCCATGCGGGCTGCAGCGCGGCCCTGGGACTCGGGGGTGCGAGTGAATGCCTCCATGTCGTCATTGAGGAGAGTTTGGCGATTAATCGCGAAAATCTGGGCGTAGGTGGCGAGTGCATACGTTTCTTTTGCGTCAGTAACTTTCACATACGCGATCTCGCCGGACGGCCCGATCTGCCTCAGCGTCGGAACATCGCCGATCTGCGTGCGATAGACCGGCTTGAAATCCACGATGGTAGATTGCTTTGTAAACGGCTTGAAAGTCTGCGGCTCCGCATTGTAGCCCATGCGAAGCGACTTACTGAAGACGTTCGCCAGGACGGCGGGGAAGTCGGTCGTTCCCTGAAATGCCAGTTCGACTACCCGGCCGCGATCCATGCTGCGAACGTTCTGACCAGACAGACGGATCGACTCTTTCGCCATCTCCATCAGGCTCATACCGTTGTATGTCCTGCCAATTTCCAGTTTTGCTGATCCCGGGTTGGCGCGGTGCATCAGGTACTCTTCCATGCCCAGCTTCACAGTGTCGCGCTCA